>JAJZQZ010000251.1 GCA_021802965.1 Actinomycetes bacterium | reverse complement strand
CCTGGCGCACCGAACCGCATCACGCTCATCGAGCTACGGACGGACCCGAAGCTTGCCGGCTTCTTCGCCCACGAGCCGGCATCGGCCGAGGTCCGGCTCGAGGAAGCTGATGGCCGGGTTCAGGTCGTCATCGAGGACTTCGTCTCGCCAACCATCCTTGAGCGTCTGCGCCAGCAGGACGGGCTTGTCTCGCCGCAGATCACCGACTGGCGGGCGATGGTCGACAGCGTGATGATCGACGCTGACTACGACGGCACGGTATTCGAGATCGGCCTCGCTGACGTCCCAGAGCGGAAGAGCGAGCTAGTTGCCGGTAGCTATGCGCTCACATCGGATGCCGTCGGCGACACGATCGCCGTGAAGATCGTGGACATGCTCGGCGAAGAGGTCCTCGCGATCCTGAGCCGCGAACCACCGAAGTAGGCATGTCCATGGCAGTCACGATCGACGTCATCTGGGAGCCTGTGGGGACCGTGCACGTCGATACAAAGGGTCGCCTCCAGTTCCCGGTGGTCGCCAATTGCCCTGCGCTCTATCGCTTCTGGATCGAGACGGGAGACGAACGCCCCCTCGTCTACCTGGGCGAAGCGAGCGACCTCCGGCGACGACTCCAGTGGTATCGGACGCCGGGCTCTCGCCAGCCCACGAATGTCCGAATGAACACGGTGCTGCTGGAAGCGCTAGGAGCAGGAGGGCAGGTCACGCTCTGGGTCGCGACCGCGGCATCGGTCGCCTTCGGGACGGGAAGGCCGGCCGGACTCGACCTGACTCGGAAGAGCAAGCGCCTCGCGGCGGAGCAGGCGGCGATTGTCGAGGCTCTCCTCGCCGAGGACCTCGCGGATACGGACGGAGGCCCGCCCCTGCGACCGCGCCTTCTGAACAGGCCCGGCGTTGGCGAGACCCCCTATACATAGGCTCTGCACGTTGTGTGACTTTCTGCCCCCGACTCCGCCGTAGCCAACCGAAAGGCGTTCGGTTTCCGGGCCAAGGGGAGTCCCACAGAAAGATTCTGCCGCCTGTTGACGTCTGGCCACAACGCGGGCAGAATACGGGGACATTGGTAACCCGAGAATTGGAAGGTGGCGCCCGAATGTCAGACGAGACCCAGGCGGCGACGGTGACTACGGTTTCGCCATCGCAAGACCAGGAGAAGGACAAGCGCGAACGCTCTCAGATCGTGTTCCCCTACAGCGACCTGAAGGAGGGCATTACGGTCGCTCAAGCGGTCTGGCACAACGTGGCTGGAGGGGGATGCGAGCTGACTCAGTTGGCCCCGTGGTTGAACCACGACTCGGTCACAAGCGGTTCGTTCCGGGGCAAGGTCAACGCAGCCCGAATCTTCGGTCTCCTCGAGACGGGCCAGAACAGCGTCAAGCTGACACCGCTCGGACGACGCATCGTCGACCCCCAGAAGGCAGCGGCCGCCAAGGTGGAGGCGTTCCTCGCGGTACCGCTCTATCGAGCCATATACGAGCGGTACGCCGGGAGTTTGCTCCCGAACAACATCGGCCTTCAGAAGGAGATGGCCGAGCTCGGCGTGGCAGGCAAGCAGGCCGACAAGGCCCGACAGGCCTTCCAGCGATCCGCGACGGAGGCCGGTTTCTTTCGGCAAGGAACGAACAAGCTTGTCAAGCCTGCTGTCACGTTGGCTCCCGACGAGGAGCGACCGCGCGACGAGCAGAATGGCGCGGGACCAGGTGGCGGGTCGAACCCTCCCATGCACCCGTTCATCGAGGGGCTCGTCAAGACCCTTCCGCCGGCCGGGACCCCATGGCCTGAGACCGGTCAGACTCAATGGCTCGACGCCGCGAAGGCCATTTTCAAGATCATCTACCCGGCGCCAGAGAGCTCGAAGGCGCCGCCAATTGAGCCGCGCGAGGCGGCCGAGCCCAACTAGCCCTCGACTTTCATCGAGACCTATTCGGGCCGCGGCATCCGAAGCCGCCCCCGGTGCGCGAGGTTGAGCGGGCCGTCGAATGAGGCACCCCGACCCTTTGATCATGTCGGCGGACATCGCCCGGGTAGCCTCAGAGCGCCCCGAGCTTGGTGGGGAGTTGGTGCAGGCGCTCTACCAGCACCTCGTCCTCATCGAAGGTCGGCAACCGGCGATCGATGAGCTGCGCGAGTACGTCGACCGCCTGTCCAGCCTTGACGAACACGCGCTCCGGCAGCGTCTCGGCCTCGTGGCGCGACGCAAGCGCGGCACAGGCGCCTCGGCCTCACCTAAGCACCGCCGCGCCACCGAGCCCGCGACGGGGATGATCACGGCGCGCGACGTGGTCGAGCCCCAGCGCACCAGACGCCGCAGTCCCGGCCGCGGGCCGGGTCGGCCAGGCTGGACTGACGAACTCTTCTGGGCGCGATATCAGGAAGCGCTGGATCGCGCGACCCCGCCGTACACCTACCGCTCGATCGCCCCTCACTTCGAGACGCTCGACGGCACCCGCGATACCGACCCGGAGTACCTCCGAAAACTGGTCAGGCGGCACGGCCTGCCAGAGGCATAGGGAAGGCCTGCTGGGTCATCCCACGACAGCAAACGCGAACACCTCATCCAGTAGGCGCAAGGATCCGCAGATGTCGACGCAGAGCTATCGCGACCAGGTGACGAGGCTCGTATCGGAACTCGCCGGCCTCGAGACCAAGCTTGCGAAGGCGCGCGGGGACGCTGCCCGCGAGAGATCTGCTGCAGGTCGCGCGGCGACTTCGATCAGTCGGACGAGCAGCCCAAGCACCGTCCAGTCCCGTTTGCGAGAGGCGGAGCGTCACGAATCCCGAGCAGTGGCCCTGGACAAGGAGGCTGCCAGGCTCGCGACGCTGATCGCCTCGAAGCAGAAGGCCCGGAGCGACGCTGAGCGCCATTTGGCGGACGCAGAAGCCGCAGACCGCAAGAAGCTCATATCCGAGGCCGACCGGCGACGTCGCGACGACTTGCGCCACATCGGAAACCTCGAGAGAGTGCGCCGGCCCACGCGGCTCGCTGGGTCGCCGTGGCCGTTCGCGACTCCTGGGACAGCCGAGCTCTTCTGGACCGCCTATCGGGAGGCTGTCGCGCGCGTCAAGCCCCCGCACACGTATGACGCCGTCGCCCCTCACTTCGAGAGGCGCGACGGCACCGTCGGCACGGAGCCCGACTACCTGCGCAAGCTCGTGGGCCGGTTCGGCCTGCCACCGGATGCGGTCGCCGAATAAGAGGCCGGATTCCGTCCCTTTTTCGGAACGGGCCTATTGAGCGACGCTGGCCCGCGTCATGCGCTCGATCTACATCGCGATCCCGGACGAAGCCGCCGCCCAGCTCCGTGAGCTGGCGCGGCGTGAGTTCCGCGCACCACGGCAGCAGGCGGCCGTCCTGGTTCTCGCGGGTCTCAAGAGCGCGGGCCTCGACCCAGACGAGCGGCCCAAGAACCATGTTGCCCCGCCGGACGTGTCGCCGGGCAGCTCTGAGCCTGCCTCCGGCGCGGGGGTAGGGGCGGGCCAGGGTGCCCACGGCAGTGACGACTCGCCGGTCGGCGCATGACCGACCCGGTCGCACTCCTGCTGGACCAGCTCGATGGTGTCCGCCGCTCGGGCACCGCGTGGATGGCGCGCTGTCCCACTCATGATGACCGCCACGCCAGCCTCGCGGTCGCCGCCGGAGAGGACGGCCGTGCACTGCTGACCTGCCACGCCGGCTGTTCGACCGAGGCGGTGGTCGCGGCGATCGGCCTCGCGATGGCGGACCTCTACCCACGGACCAACGGTGCCGCCGGTCCGGCACGGCCCGCACCACCTCAGGCGCGGGACCGCGAGACCCGCTATCGCGCCCGCATGGCCGACGGCAGCCTTTCCGCGGAGCTCATCGAGCACGTGCGCCTCGATCGCGCCGATGGCTCCAAGCGGATGTGGTGGGAGCGCGATGGACGGAAGGGGCTGTCTGGGGTGTCGACGTCGTCGTTCGCGCTCTACCGGATCGATGACGTCGCGGCGAGCGGCGGGGAGCGCGCTGTGCTCGTTGAGGGCGAGAAGGCGGCCGACGCACTGGCGGCCATGATGATCCCAGCCGTGGGCACCGTCACGGGCGCGGCGACCATCCCGTGCCGCGACGCCCTCCTAGCCCTGGCGGCCATGGACGTCGTCCTCTGGCCGGATGCCGACGGGCCGGGCGTCGGCCATATGCAGCGGATCGCCGCCGAGCTCGAGTCGATCGCCCGGTCGGTCGTCTGGGTCACACCCCCCTTGGATGCACCGGCCGGCTGGGATGCCGCGGATGCCTCGCCTGACGTCGCTCGGCGGCTCGTCGTCGAGGCGCGGCCCGCTGATCCCGTCGCTGCTTTGACGCCGGACGTGGTCATCTTGCCGGCCCCTTCGTCGCCAATGGGCGTGGCGCGCAGGCTCGTCGCCGACCGCTTCACCGACGCCGACGGCATGACGGTCATCCGAGCCTGGCGCGGTGGCTACTGCGCCTGGGATGGCCGCTGCTGGCCGGAGCGGGACGGGGCGACGATCCGGTCGGAGACGTACAG
>JAJZQZ010000250.1 GCA_021802965.1 Actinomycetes bacterium | reverse complement strand
ACATGAAGAGCGTGGGGGAGAACATGGCTATCGGGCGCACCTTCAAGGAAGCCTTTC
The DNA here is from genome assembly GCA_021802965.1 of Actinomycetes bacterium. Taxonomy (GTDB): domain Bacteria; phylum Actinomycetota; class Thermoleophilia; order RBG-16-64-13; family RBG-16-64-13; genus JAJZQZ01. Next base: position 4,463 of record JAJZQZ010000250.1, on the reverse strand, counting down.
AGAAATCGATGCGCTCGCGGGAGCTCGATGTCAAGCCGGACTACCCCGTCGACAACGACGCCCTGCTCGCCTTGATCAGTGTGCCTTCGGCCGAGAGGTACGATCTCATCCTCGAAGCCCTGCGTCGGGGCGTGACGGCCCAGGACATCTTCCGCGTCACCATGGTCGACGAATGGTTCCTCGAGGAGTTCAGCGAGATCGTCGAGGCGGAGCGGCGCCTGCTGCAGCTGGGGCGAGAGGGCGGGTTGGCCGACGTTCCCCGCGAGGAGCTGCGCCAGGCGAAGAGACTCGGCTTCTCCGACGCGTATATCGGCCGCTTTCTCGGAGCCGACGAGCTGGCGGTGCGCGCCCGCCGGATCGAGGAGGGTATCGTGCCCACCTACAAGGCGGTCGACACGTGCGCCGCCGAGTTCGAGGCCTACACCCCGTACTTTTACTCCACCTACGAGGACCAGAACGAGGCGTCCCCCGGGCCGAAGCCTCGGGTCATCATCCTGGGGAGCGGCCCCAACCGCATCGGCCAGGGCATCGAGTTCGACTACTGCTGCGTGCACGCGGTGATGGAGATGCGCGAGCAGGGCTACGACGCCATCATGGTCAATTGCAACCCCGAGACCGTCTCCACCGACTACGACACCTCCGATCGCTTGTACTTCGAGCCTCTCACCTTCGAGGACGTGCTCAACATCGTCGAGAACGAGCAGCCGCAGGGCGTGATCGTCCAGTTCGGTGGGCAGACGCCGCTCAAGATCGCATCCCGCCTCGCCGCCGCCGGCGTCCCCATCATGGGCACCAGCCAGGAGGCGATCGACCTGGCCGAAGATCGCGAGCGGTTCGGGGGGATCCTGGCCAAGCTTGGACTGCAGGCGCCTCCTTTCGGCACGGCCCGCTCGACGGCGGAAGCGGTGGTGATAGCCGACCGCATCGGCTACCCCGTCCTCGTTCGTCCGTCGTACGTGCTGGGAGGAAGAGCGATGGAGATCGTCTACGACCGTCCGACGCTGGAGCGGTACATGCGGACGGCGGTGAAAGCGTCGCCCCACCACCCCGTGCTGATCGACCGGTTCTTGGAACGCAGTATGGAGATCGACGTCGACGCCGTGTGTGACGGCACCGACGTGTACATCGGGGCGGTGATGCAGCACGTGGAGGAGGCGGGGGTACACTCGGGGGACTCGGCCTGCGTGATCCCCACCGTGACTCTGGGGGAGGACATCGAACGGCAGATCGAGGAGCAGACCGCGGCTCTGGCCCTGGAACTGGGTGTCGTCGGCCTGATGAACGTGCAGTACGCGATCCAGCAGAACGACGACGGCACCACGGTGTACGTGCTCGAGGTCAACCCTCGCGGCAGCCGCACGGTACCCTTTGTCAGCAAGGCCACCGGGGTCCCCTTGGCGCGTGTGGCGACCAAGGTCATCGCCGGCCACTCGCTGCGCGACATGGGGCTGCCCGGATGGGAAGAGTCGGTGGCGGCGGGGCGGGTGCCCCGCCGCCGCGATCTCGCTCACGTCGCCGTCAAGGAGGCCGTGCTGCCCTTCCCGCGTTTCCCGGGCGTCGACACGACCTTGGGCCCCGAGATGAAGTCCACCGGCGAGGTCATGGGGGTGGGTCCCAGTTTCGCGGTCGCCTTCGACAAGGCCACCTTGGCGGCGGGCGATCGCCTGCCGAGAGCGGGGACGGTCTTCATCTCCGTCTGCGACGCGGACAAAGCCGCTGCGATCGGCGTCGCCGGCATCCTCGCCCGTCTAGGCTTCCGGCTGCTCACCACCGAGGGGACGCACTTGTCCCTCATCCGCAACGGGATAGCCTCTGAACCGGTGCTCAAGTACACTCAGGGCGCCGAGCGGCGCGAGGCGGGCGACTCCGACGTGGTCACGGTCGTCGACCTGATCGAGGCCGGAGAGGTCGACCTCGTGATCAATACACCTCGCGGCCGCGGGGCCCGGGTCGACGGGTACGAGATCCGACGGGCGGCGGTGCGTCATGGGGTACCCTCCATCACCACGATCGCCGCCGCTCAGGCAGTCGCCCAAGCGATCGAGGCGGGCGCGAGTGAGGAGTCTCTGACGGTCACGTGTCTTCAGGACCTGCACGGTGTCTGACGGTCGCCTTCTCGGGCGGGTAGCCGGACTCGAAGCGTTCGGGTCCATGTTCGTCTTGCGGATCGATGTCCCGGGTTGGAGGCCCGCGGCTCCGGGTCAGTTCGCGTTGCTCCAGCCGCAGACGAGCGCCGTCTTCCTGCCCAGGGCGTTCAGCCTGCACGGACAGAGCGGCGAGTCCCTTGCCTTCCTTATCTCTCCCGTCGGGGCCGGCACCGAGGAGCTCGGTCGATCGGTCGAAGGAGACTCGGTCTGGGTCCTGGGGCCGGTCGGCCGCGGGTTCGACCTCGGCCGCCTTGCTGCGCGGGCCGGCAGGCTCGTCATCGTAGGTGGGGGCGTCGGCATCGCCCCGTTCCCCCTGCTGATCCAGGCTTTGGTCGACGCGTCGGCGCATCGGAGCGCCGACGCCCCGGGGGAGAGGGACATCCTCGTTCTCCTGGGATTCCGCGACTCGGTCCAGGCCGGAGGCGCCGATTCGTTCACCTCCGCAGCCGAGGCCGCGCGGGCCGCAGGCTTCTCTCTCCGGGTGGAGCTCATCACCGAGGACGGCTCGCTGGGTCGTTGCGGACTGGTCACCGATCTCCTGGCCGAGGAGCTCAGCGGACACGACGTGGTCGTCGCCTGCGGCGCCCACGCCATGTGCGCCGCCGTCTGGGAGATCTGCAGCGCCTGTGGCTGCGACTCTTGGTTCAGCCTCGAGGCCGGCATGGCGTGCGGCGTCGGATCCTGCCAGGGTTGCGTCATCGCCCTGGCCGATGGGTCCCTGGCTCGAGTCTGCCGCGAGGGGCCCGTGTTTTCCGGCGAGACGGCGTTCGGCCCCCGAGCCCACGTGTGCACCGGGCAGACCGTATGACACCGCTCGGAGGGGACATGGTGGTTCCGCCGGTGGACGCGAGCGTCGACCTGTCCGTCCAACTCGGGCCTATTCGGTTGGCGCACCCCCTCATCAATGCCTCGGGCACCTTCGATCTGTTCGAGGTCGCCGACGCGGTCGACGGCGGGCTCCTGCGAGAACCTCCAGTGGCGGCGTATGTTCCCAAGACGGTCACGCTCGAGCCCCGACGAGGCAACGAACCACCGCGGATAGTCGAGACGGCTGGGGGGATGCTCAACTCCATCGGCCTGCCGAACAAAGGCGTCGAGGCGTTCATCGCCGAGGACCTGCCCCGGCTTCTGTCTCTGCCCCGGCCGGTCATCTTGAACGTAGGCGGGTTCAGCCCCGCCGAATACGGGCTTCTCGCGGCACGTCTGCGGCGCGCCTTAGAAGCGGCTGGACTCGGATCACCCTCTGCATCCGGCTCTTCCGCGACATCGACGGGCGTGCAGGCATCCTGGACTTCCCGGGTGGGACTCGAGCTCAACATCTCCTGTCCCAACGTTCACTCGGGCTGCATCTCTATCGGCACCGACCCCGTGGAGACCCGCGCCGCGGTCAAAGGGGCTCGAGACGAATGGCCCGGGCTGCTCGTCGCCAAGCTCACCCCGAACATCGGGGACATACGTCCGATCGCACTCGCAGCCGCGGAAGGCGGGGCCTCAGCGATCTCCCTCGTCAACACCTTCAAGGGGCTGGCTCTCGATCGCGTGAGCCTACGCCCCTATCTCGGCGGCGTGACCGGCGGGCTCTCTGGACCCGCCATCAAACCCTTGGCCCTGCGCTTGTGCTACGAGGTCGCTGAGACGGTCGATCTGCCGCTAATCGGCATGGGAGGGGTCGTCGAGGTGCAGGATGTGTTGGATATGATGGCCTGCGGAGCGAGCGTGGTGGCGGTGGGAGCGGCCGGCTTCCGCGATCCGTGGCTGCCGGCGACGCTGGCGCGCCAGCTTGCCGTCAGACTTCGCGACCGGGGGTGGACCCTCGCCGATGTCCTGCGCAGGGCTCACTAGAAAGATTGTGTTGCGGTCCAGCGAAAAACCAGTTGCGTCCGAGGACCTCGTGAGTGTAATCTTCGTCTCATGACCGAAGCAGGCCCGACAATGCAGACCCCGGAGCGGACGCGACAGCAGCGGATGGAGGCTCTTCAGCGGGCCAACGGCATCCGGACCCAGCGCGCTCGGCTGAAGGACATGCTGAAGGTCGGCGAGATCGACATCTGCCAGGTCCTTTCGATGCCGCCCGAATACGTTCACACCGCCAAGGTGTTCGACCTCATCATGGCCGTTCCCAAGTTCGGGAGGGTCAAGACCACGAAGATCCTCGAGCGTTGCCGCGTGAGCTCCTCCAAGACGGTCATCGGGCTCACTCCCCGGCAACGGCGGGAGCTCGTCGAGCAGCTCAAGAGCTGACGGCCCCCGGGGGGGCGTGATCGCCAGGCTCATCGTCATCTCGGGACCCTCCGGCGCGGGCAAAGGTACGCTCAT
>JAJZQZ010000249.1 GCA_021802965.1 Actinomycetes bacterium | reverse complement strand
CGACTGCTTCAACCTCCCCCTGATTACCCTCGTCGACGTGCCCGGCTTTCTTCCCGGGGTGGACCAGGAGTACGGGGGCATCATCCGCCAGGGATCGAAGCTGCTCTATGCCTTCTGTGAGGCCACCGTCCCCAAGATCACCATCATCACCCGCAAAGCCTACGGGGGCGCGTACGACGTCATGAGCTCCAAGCACATCCGGGGCGACATGAACTTCGCGTATCCCTGGGCGGAGATCGCGGTCATGGGCCCGGAGGGGGCGGTCAACATCATCTTCCGCAAGGAGCTTGCGGCGGCGGAAGACGCCGAGGCCGAGCGGGCCCGGCTGGTGGCCGAGTACCGGGAGCGCTTCGCGAATCCTTACTCAGCCGCGGGTCTGGGATACGTCGACGAGGTCATCCTGCCCCGGCGCACGCGGCAGAAGATCTTCACCGCACTCGAGATGCTGAAGGACAAGCGGGATACCAACCCGCCCAAGAAGCACGGCAACATCCCCCTGTAGGGGTGACCCCGCAGCCGCCGCCGCCGACCGAGTCGTCGGCTGAGCGGGCCCAGAGCGGGGCAGGAGGCCCAGATTGTTCAAGAAGATACTGGTCGCGAACAGAGGCGAGATCACCGTCCGGATCATCCGGGCCTGCCGGGAGCTCGACATCCCGGTGGTCGTCGTCTACTCGGACGCCGACCGGGCGGCGCTGCATGTCCGCTACGCCGACGAGGCCTACGCCATCGGCCCCGCTCCCTCGGTGGAGAGCTACCTCGTGGCCGAGAAGATCCTCGAGGTGGCGAGGAAGTCGGGGGCCGACGCCGTCCACCCCGGCTACGGCTTCCTCTCCGAGAACTACCGCTTCGCCCGCATGTGCGCCGAGGCCGGGCTCACTTTCATCGGCCCGTCCCCGGAGGCCATGGAGGCCATGGGCGACAAGGTGGCCGCCCGGACGGCCATGGCGTCCGCGGGCGTCCCTTTGGTCCCGGGTACTCAGCCTCTCGCTGACTCCGGCGCTGTCGCGGCGGTCGCCGAGATCGGCTATCCGGTCATGCTGAAGCCCTCGGCCGGCGGCGGCGGAAAGGGCATGAGGGTGGTGGAGCGGGAGGATGACCTTCTCGAGGCCCTCGCCGCCGCCCGCGCGCTCGCCCTCTCGGCATTCGGCGACGGCACCGTCTATGCCGAGCGGTACGTCACAAAGCCGCGGCATATCGAGATCCAGGTCCTCGCCGACCGTTACGGCAACACCGTGCACCTGTTCGAGCGCGAGTGCTCCATCCAGCGCCGCCACCAGAAGGTGATAGAGGAAGCCCCATCGCCGTTCATCAGCGAGGCCACCCGACAGGCGATGGGGGAGGCGGCCGTACAGGCCGCCCGGAGCGTCCGCTACGCGGGCGCGGGCACGGTCGAGTTCCTCGTGGACCAGGAGGAGCGCTTCTACTTCCTCGAGATGAACACGCGCCTGCAGGTGGAGCACGCGGTCACCGAGCTCGTCACCGGGGTCGATCTCGTGAAGATGCAGCTGCTGGTCGCGGCCGGGGAGGCCCTGCCGTTCCGCCAGGACGACCTGCGTCTTTCGGGGGCCGCCGTCGAGTGCCGTATCTACGCCGAGGACCCCGACCGGGACTTCATGCCTTCGCCGGGCGTGATCACCGTGCTGAGGGCCCCAGGCGGGCCCGGCATACGGGACGACATCGGGGTCTATGAGGGTTACGAGGTCCCGCTGTACTACGACCCCCTGCTCTCCAAGCTCTCGGCGTGGGGTCGTGACCGCGACGAGGCCATCGGCCGGATGCGCCGGGCCCTCTCCGAGTACGTCGTCGAGGGCATCAAGACCAATATCCCGTTCCATCAGCGGGTGCTCCGCGACCCGGCGTTTCTCGCGGGAGACTTCGACACCCGGTTCATCGACGACCACTTCCTCGCCGTCCACAGGGAGCCCGCCTGCGAGGACGCCGACAAGGCGCTGATCGCGGCCGCCGTCCTCGCGTACTTGGAGGAGGAGTCGACCGCCCTCCGCACCGTGGGCCCGGCCGGGGCAGGCGGGGGGGCCGGCGGCGGATCGCCGGCCTGGCGGCGGGCGGCGCGCCAAGCGTCGGTCGAGCGCTGGCGCTAGGAGGCAAGCTACATGCCACAGTACATCCTTACGAGGGGGCACGAGGAGCGGCTCGCGGAGGTCTCGCCTCTCGGGGACGGCGTCTTCGAGGTGCAGATCGACGGCCGCGCTGTGACCGTCGACGCGCGCATCGTGGAGCAGTCGGTCTGCTCTTTCGTGGTCGACGGCTCGTGCTACGAAGTGCACTTCTCCCGCGAGCACGAGCTCTACACCTTGCTCATCGGCGGGGAGCACTACGCGGTCGCCGCCCGCAACCGCCGGGTGCGGGCGGCCTTCAGCACGGCGGCACGAGTGCTCGCCGGGCGCCAGGTGGTCCACGCCCCCATGCCGGGACGGGTCGTGCGCGTCCTGGTCGAGCCGGGGGCCGCGGTCAAGGCGGGCGACCCTCTGCTGGTGCTCGAAGCGATGAAGATGGAGAACCAGCTGCGCTCGCCCGTGGATGGCACCGTCGTGGAGCTGGAGGTCGAAGCGGGCCAGATCGTGGCCACGGGGGAGAAGCTGGCGGTCGTCGAGTGACTCTGGCGCAACGAGGGGAATCCGGAGTATCATGCCGCTTCGTGCGTAAGAGGATGAAAGTATGACGTCAGTGTTGTTCTCTCTCAAGCGAGCGGTCATCGGTCGTCCGATGGCCACAGCCGAGGAACAGCACGAGCGGTTGTCCAAGAAGGTCGCTCTCGCGGTCTTCTCCTCGGACGCCATCTCCTCGACCGCATACGCGACCGAGGAGATCCTGATCGCTCTGGTCGTCGCCGGCGTGACCGCTACTGTCTACTCTTTGCCGGCCGCGGCCCTGGTCGCCTTCCTTCTCGTGATCGTCGCGATCTCGTACCGGCAGACGGTCTACGCCTACCCGTCAGGCGGAGGCTCGTACATAGTGGCGGGCGAGAACCTCGGCGTTCTTCCGGGGCTGGTTGCCGCGGCATCTCTGCTCGTGGACTACGTCATGACCGTAGCCGTGAGCGTGGCTTCGGGCGTGGCAGCCATCACCTCCGCATTCCCGAGCCTCTTCAGCTACAGGCTGTTCATCGCGGTCGTCCTGGTCGTCCTAGTGGCGGTCATCAACCTGAGGGGCATTCGAGAGTCAGGTTCGATCTTCGCGATCCCCACGTACGCGTTCGTGCTGCTCTGCGGCGGACTGATCGTTGTGGGGGCGATCCGCTATGCGACGGGGAATCTGCACGCGCTGCCTCAAGAGGCGGTGACTCCGGTCGCGCTCATGGGGCCCTGGCTGTTCCTCAAGGCGTTCTCGGGTGGGGCCTCGGCGATGACCGGTACGGAGGCGATCTCGAACGGAGTGCCCGCCTTCAAGCGGCCCGAGAGCAAGAACGCCGCGATAACGCTGCTGGTCATGGCCGGCATCCTGGGCTTTCTGTTCATCGGCATCACCGCCCTGGCCCACGTCTTGGATGTCCTTCCCAAGGATCACGACACCGTGATGAGCCAGATCGCCCGGGCCGTTTACGGCAACGGGTTCCTGTACTACGCCCTCCAGATCGCCACCATGGGCATCTTGGTCCTGGCTTCGAACACCAGCTTCAACGGCTTCCCTCGCCTGGCCGCCGTGATGGCCGAGCATGGGCACTTGCCCCGTCAGTTCATGAACCGCGGCGACCGGCTGGCCTTCTCGAACGGCATCATCGGACTGGCCGTCACGGCGATCGTCATCATCGTCATCTTCAAGGCGCGGGTGCACAGCATGATCCCGCTCTACGCGGTCGGCGTCTTCACGGGCTTCACGCTCTCGCAGACCGGGATGGTGGTCCACTGGCGCAAGCTATCCGAGCCCGGCTGGCACAGAAAGGCACTCTTGAACGGCCTTGGTGCCTGCATGACCGCGGTCGTGGCCGTGGTCATCGTGGCGACCAAGTTCACGCGTGGCGCCTGGATCGTCGTCATCGCGATACCCTTGATCGTCCTCTTTTGCACTGCGGTCAAGCGGCACTACGATCGCGTGGGAAGGATGCTCGAGCCCGCCGACGAGTCACAGCTGGAGCGTCTCGGCGCGGTGGCTCAGTCGGCGCCCCGTACCACGGTCGTGCTCTTCGTCTCCCAGGTCAACGAGCTGACCGCGCGCTCGTTATCTTTCGCGCAGGCTCTTTCCCCGGCCGACGTCCACGCGGTCACCATCAAGGGTGACGACAAGCGGCTTCATCGCCTGGAGGAATCCTGGGCGGCCATGGGAACGAAGGTGCCTCTCAAGATCATCGAGTCGCCCTACCGGGAGCTCGTACGGCCGGCGGTCGAGTATGTCCGCTCGCTCGAGCCCGGTCCCGAGCACATGGTGACCGTCATCATCCCCGAATTCGTGGTGGAGCACTGGTGGGAAGCCGCCCTCCACAACCAGAACGCCTTTCGCCTGAAAGGCGCGCTCCTACTGGTGCCCTGGGTCGTGGTGCTGAGCGTGCCCTTCCACATCGGATCGAAC
>JAJZQZ010000021.1 GCA_021802965.1 Actinomycetes bacterium | reverse complement strand
GCGATGCTCAAGATCTTCTTGTTCATATGGTCCCCCCTTCTCGGGTTGCTGCTGTCTTCCTCGGCCGATGCATGTGTGATCGATGTGGCTCGCTCTCACCATGTCCTTTCTCTCGCCTTGCGTTCATCCGTCTACCTGAGCAGCTGCCGTGCGATGAGCAGCTTCTGGATCTCCTCGGTGCCCTCCTCAAAGTGGAAGCTGCGGGCGTCGCGGAAGTGACGTTCCAGGGGATAGGCCTGGGTGTAACCCACGCCCCCGTGCATGCGCAGGGCCATCTCGGCGACGCGGGTGACCACCTGCTCGGCGAACAGCTTGGCCATGGCGGCGTCGGCCACGATGTCCAGGCCCTGGTCGAACTTCCAGGCGGCCTTGTACGCGAGCAGGCGGGCGGCTTCGATCTCGGTGCCCATCTGGGCGATGTTCGCCTGCACGGCCTGGCGCGTGGCGATCTTCTTGCCGAAGGTGGAGCGCTTCTTCGCGTAGGCGACGGCCAGGTCGAGCATCTTCTGGGCCAGGCCTACGCAGCCGAAGGCGATGGAGGTGCGGGAGAGGTGCAGCATGCCGATGGCGACCTCGAGGCCTTGGCCCTTCTCGCCGAGGATGTTCTTCTCGGGCACGAAGCAGTCCCGGTAGAGCACGTTGTAGTGCCGGGGGCCGACACAGCCCATCATCTTCTCCATGGGCACGAGGTCGAGGCCCTCGGTGGGCGCGTCGACCAGGAAGGCGGTCACCCCCTCCTCGGTGGAGGCGAAGGCGTAGTAGAGCGTGGTGTAGCCCGGGAAGGTGGTGATGAGCCACTTGTGGCCGTTCAGGAGATACCCACCCTCGACCTTGGTGGCCCGGGCGTTTATGTCTTTACCCGTGCCGCCCTCGGGCTCGGTGAGCGAGTTCGCCGCCCAGGACTCACCCGAGGCGAGGCCGGGCAGGTACTTCCGCTTCTGCTCTTCGGTGCCGAAGGCCTCCAAGGGGCGCCAGAAGAGACCGTTCATGGTGTGGGCGATCATGCGCACGGTGGCGTAGCCCCGGGAGAGCTCCTCGAGGACCGAGAGCCACTCGACGGCCGTCCAGCCGTGGCCTCCGTACTCGGGGGGGATGGTGAGACCGAAGAACTCACCTCGGCGTAGCTCGGCCACCAGCTCCTTGGGCAGGCGCTCCTCTTCTTCCAAGGGGGCGCAGAGGGGGTCGAGGACCTCCTCGACCCACTGGCGGGCCCGGGCTTTACGTTCGAGGGTCTTCTCCGAGAGGGTGAAATCCATGGGGGGTCTCCCTCCTAGCCGATCATCGTAAGGCCGCCGTCGACGCTGATCACCTGGCCGGTGAGGTACCCGGCGTCTTCGGAGACCAGGAAGGCGACCACGTTGGCGACGTCCTCGGGGACGCCGATGCGTTTCATGGGGATCATGTTGGCGACGGCTTCCATGATCTTCTTACCCTTCTCGGCCTCGTGCAGCCCGGCAAGCAGGTCTGTCTGGATGGGGCCGGGAGCCACGCAGTTGACCCGGATCTTGTGGCGAGCGAGCTCCCGGGCGAGGGCCTTGGAGCTCGCCATGACCGCAGCCTTGGTGCCGCAGTACACCACTTCGCCGGAGTTGCCCACCCGGCCGGCGTCGGAGCCCAACGAGACGATGGCCCCGCCGCCACGCTCGATCATGAGCGGGACGCAGGCGTGGCTCGAGTTGAGAAAGCCCGTGTAGTTGACGGCGATAAGCTTGGCCCACTGGTCGGGGGTGGTGTTCACGAAGAACTCCGCCTTGTCGATGCCCGCGTTGTTGATGAGGATGTCCGGCGCGCCCAGGGCGTCCTGCAGCTGAGCTACCGCGGCCTTGGTGGCCTCGTAGTCGGTGATGTCACCGGCGGCTGCGGCGGCCTTGACCCCGAGTGCCTGGATCTCGCTCACCGTGGTGGCGGCCGCCTCCACGGACAGGTCGAGGATGCCGATGGCGGCGCCGTCGCGGGCGAGGCGCAGGCCGATGGCCTTGCCGATACCCCGGGCGCCCCCGGTGATGTACGCCGTCTTGCCTTCGAGATTCATGGAGTCTGCTCCCTGCCGCCCGCTTCTCGGGCGAGCTTCGCGATGATCTGCTCCTTCAGGACCTTCTTGTCGGCCTTGCCGGCCGGAGTCAGCGGGATGTCGTCCACGACCTCGGTCCGCGCCGGTATCAACGCCTTGGCCGCCTCCGCACCTTCGAGGTGGGCCACCACCGCGGCGTGGTCGAGATCCATGCCCGAGCGAGGTTTGATGACGGCGCAGACGACCTCGCCCAGGTCCGGGTCGGGCAGCCCGACGACGGCCACGTACTCCACCGCCGGGTGCGTCGAGATCAGGTCCTCGACGTCGCGGGCGGCGATGTTCTCGCCGCCCCGGATGATGATGTCCTTGAGGCGACCGGTGATGCGGATCACGCCTCGCTCGTCGATCATCGCCAGGTCGCCGGTACGGAAGAAGCCGTCCGGCGTGAAGGCCTGCTGGTTGGCCGCGGGATTGTTGAAGTAGCCGGTGAAGACCCCGGGACCGCGAGCCGCCAGCTCACCCTCCACGCCGCGCGGCGTCTGCCGCCCTTCGGGGTCGAGCGTGACCAACTCGTCATACGGACACACGGGCCGTCCGATCGTGTTGCACACTATGTCCTCGGGATCGTCGGGCCGCGATTGCGAGCATGGCCCCTCGACCATGCCGAAGGCGTTCGTGTACCGGCAGCCAAGCCGGCTCTCGGCCGAACGGACGAGCTCGGGTGGACTGTTGGCGGCGCCGACGTAGACCTTGGCCAGCGAGGAGAGGTCGTACTGGTCGAGACCCTCGAAGCTGACGAGGCGGCTCATGAGGGTCGGCACGAGACCGGTAGCCGTGACGCGCTCGTCCTGGATCGTCCGGCACACGTCCTCGGGCCGGGTCGAGTCCAGCAGCACCATGCTGCCGCCCTGGAAGACCGAAGCGGTGAGGGTCACCAGCAGGGCCAGATTGTGCCCCACCGTGGTGCCCACGAGCACCCGGTCGGTGACGTTGAGGTCCCACGCCTTGGACTTGTACTCGATGTTGCAGATGTAGTCGTTATGGGTTCGCGGTGCTCCTTTCGGGAGGCCGGTGGTCCCCCCCGAGGGCAGGATCTGGCAGACGGCTCCCGGGTCTGGCCGGGCGGCTTCGAGAGCGATGCGCACCTGCTCCGCCGTGGCCGGTGTCTCCTGCAAGGTCGAGAACGAGAGACAGCCCTCAGGGACCGAATCGCCCAAGACGATCACACGGTCCAAAGCGGGCACGTCGGCCCGCACCTGGGCGATGAGGGGAGAGTTGTCGGTCTTGCGGTAACGAGACGCGACGATCCAACCCTTCGGCTGGGTGAGCCGCGCGAGGTGGCCGACCTCTCGCGCCAAGTGGTTCACGGTGAGCAGCACCATGACCAGACCCGCCTTCTGCAGCGCGTAGTACGAGATCACGAACTCCGGCCGGTTGGCCAGCTGCAGAAGGACCCGGTCGCCGATGACGAACCCCGCCCGGATCAGCTCGAAGGCCATGACGTCCACCCGGCGACGCAGCTCGGCGTACGTGTACCGCTGCTCCGACCCGTCGCCGTCCCAGCCGACGAGGGCCTCCTTGCGCGGGTACAGGTCGGCGGACTTGTCGAGGGTGTCCCCCATGGTGAGGCCCAGCCACCACCGCTTGCGTCGGTAGAGTGCGGCGGCTTCCGGCCGGTACGGCCGGAAGCCTTCGAGAGGACCGCCCGCTGGGCTCATAGGGTGGGGACCTTCATCGTCCCGTCCTTGGCTTTCCATTGGATGCAGGTGACGTCCTCGTAGGCGCCCTCGGCCTCCCGGCAGTGGTTGCAGTACGTGCACTTCTGCACGTCGCCCGCCCGTCCGGTCTGGTGCTTCACGGGCCAATAGGGGTCACAGAGGATGGGTCGGGCGATGCCTACGAGGTCGACGTCGCCGCTCTGCAGGACTTCTTCAGCCACCTTGGCCGTCGGGATGCGCCCGGCTCCGATAACCGGGGTCTGGTATCCCGCGGCGCGGAGCGTGCGCTTGAGGTCGGCCGCCAGATAGATGTTGACCTGCTCCGGCATCCACTTGGGCGGCATGGTCCGGTGCCCGCTGTAGCCGGTGTAGGGGTCGAGGGCTTCGCCTTCGATCTGAAGAGCGTCCTCGAACTTGCCCCCCGCGGACACGCTGATGTAGTCGAGGCCCAGCTCGGCCAGGCGGAGAGCGATCACCCGGGCGTCGACCAGGGTGTTGCCCCCCAGGGTGAACTCGTCGCCGTTCATGCGGGCGCCGAGCACGCAATCGTCTCCGACCGCCCGCCGCGACTCCACCACGACCTCCTCGGCCAGCCGCAGCCGGCGCTTGACCGACCCGCCGTATTCGTCGCGACGCTTGTTGTGGCGGGAAAGGAAGGACGACATCGTGTAGGCATGCGCGAAGTGCAGCTCGATGGCGTCGAACTCCGCCTCTCGCGAGCGGTAGGCGGCCTCGGCGAACATCGCCGGTATGCGCTGCACGTACTCGAGGTCGAGGTCCTCGACCTTCTGGCGGTAGCCGCTACGGGCGATCTTGAGAAAGTGGATCAGCTGTGGCGCCATCTTGGTGCCTGTCTCGGCGTGGACGCGCTGGTTCAGCTCACGAAGGCCGGCGACGTAGGAGTCGTCGTTCAGGCGCAGCAACTGACCGCTCTTCTGCTTCTCGACGGCGATCGCCTCCATGACGCTGAGGCCGCAGCCTCCCTTCGCGTAAAGCAGGTAGCGGTCGATCAGCTCGGCGGTGACTTCGCCCTCCGTGGTCGCCAGACGCGTCACCATAGGGGGCAGCACTATGTGATTCTGGATGGTGAGCTTGTCACCGAAGCTGAACGGTTCGAAGAGCTTCACGGTCTGCACCTTCCTATTCGGCCAACGTGGCGAGGAAATCGACGACGTCCTGCTGGCGCCAGTGAGCCACGACGCTCACGGCCTCGGGGTCGCCTTCCGCCTCGCGCAGAGCCGTCTTCAGCTCCGCGACGGCGTCGCCCTCGCGCGCCAGGTCGTACTGGTGGTCGGTCTTGCGCCCCTCTCGCGCGGACCCCCGAAGCGACACCCGGAAGGTGTCGCCGAAGGTGATGCGGCTCAACCCCAGTGGGCGTCGCCCCACCTCCAGCAGGAACGGGTAGCCCGATTCGTGCGTGAGCGCCAGCCGGCCGACCTCGTCGGTACGACTGATCACATAATACCGCTGCACCCCGGTGCAACCAGGGTCGACGCGTGCCACTTCCTTCCACCCGTCCTCCCACTCGAGGAGCACGTACGCCTCGTTCGCGGGGTGAGGGCTGGGCGAGGCGGCGAAGGGCTGACGCAGCAGGTCGGCCTGCAGCGACCCCGGCAGGTCGGAGAACGCCACAGTGAGGGTGCGCCCGTCGGGATAGCTCAGGCTCAAGGATTCCGGCGCCGGTGCCGCCATGTCAGCTCCCCTTCCCGCGGAGGATGGTCTTCAGCTCGGCGAACGACTCGATGCGCAGGTCGGCCTTGGAAGGTCCGAGATCTATGAAGCCCGTGTACTGGATGGTCTTGAACCCCCGCTCGTGAGCCGGGTCGATGTCGGTCGCCGGCTTGTCGCCGATCATCACCGCTTCATCGGGGCTGATGCCCTGCTCGGCAAGGTCGGCGGCGAGCACGTCGTAGAGTGTGCCCTCCTCCTTGGTGAAACCGATGTACCGCGAGTCGACGGTCTCATCGACCAGGTCGATCTTGCCCTGGGGAGTCACCAGCTGCGGGAAGAACTGCACCAGGCCGCGGCGTTTGAGGAACCGGGAGACGATGTCCGTTCCCACCGGACCAAGCGTCTTCTTCATCTCGGACACCACCTGCAGCCGGATGCCCTGCTGCTTCAGGTAGGCGAGCGCATCGGCCAGGCCCGCGCCCGTGTCCAGGTGCGCCTGCTCCATCTCGCTGAAGAGAGCGATGGCGGCCGGATCGCCGTCGAGCACATACGAGTGGATCTCATCCCGGTGGCCTTCCTTGATCGCGCCGTAGCTGCCGTACTTCTCCTTGAGCACCCGGTACCGATACATCTTGTCGGCTATAAGTTCCGGGCGGCCCAGCTTCTTGTAGATGTCGCCGAAGACCAGAGGATTGCGCAGGCCACCGGGCTCCATGATGCACTGGCCGAAGTCGAACCCGGCCCATCTGACCGCGAGCGCGTCCGCCGAACTCACTGCAGCCCTTTGATATTGCGACTCTGCAGCACGTACAGCGCGCCTCCGGCGAAGGCCCACTCGACGTCCTGTGGGTGCTGGTAGAGGGCCTCGATCTTGATCCCCATCTCGGCCAGCCGCCGCAACTCGACGTCGTCCAGCGTGGGCGCCTGGGATTTCTCCGCTGGCACCGGCCCCTCCGTCCGGCCGTAGCCCTTCTCGCGATCGAGGTCGAACATCACAGTCTTGCGTCCGATCTTGCGTGTGGTGACCTCGGCGCTCGCCTTGGAGAGGATGAAGAAGTCGTTCATCGACTTGCCCGACACCACCGATTCGCCCAGGCCCCAGTTGGACTCGATCACCAGCTCGTCCCGCGAGCCGGTGATGGGATTGGCGGTGAAAAGGACGCCCGCGACCTCCGAGTGCACCATCTTCTGGACCGTCGGCGCGATAAGGGTCAGCGCGTGCTCGATCTTCTTGAAGTGCCGGTCGAAGGTGGCCCGCGCGGTGTAGAGAGAGGCCCAGCACAGCTTGATGTGTTGGACGATCTCCTCCTCGCCGCGGAGGTAATGATATGTGTCCATCATGCCGGGAAAGGAGCTCACCGAGGAGCCCTTCACTCCGACCGACGACCGCACCGCGACCAGAGTACCGGGCTCGGCGGTGAGGTCGGCGATGGCTGTCCGGATCTCGCCGTCGAGGTCCTCGGGTATGGCGGCCGACTCGATCAACGCCCGGATGCCGTCGGTGGCTTTCTCCACAGCTTCGAAATCCTCGAAGTCCAACCCGGCAAGGGCGGCTTCGATCTGGGGACCGATCCCGTTGGCCTCCAGATGATGGTCGAGGGCCCGGCTCATGACGCAGAAGCCCGGGGGGACGTTGAAGCCGCTCTGGGTCAGCTGAGCGAGGTGGGCGGCCTTGCCGCCTGCCTCTTGCGGATCGGGATGCTCCATCTCCGCGAACGTCTTGACGAACGTGCCCATGTACTGCTCTCCCTTTACGCGCGCCCGAAGCGCGACTCGGTGAGACCGACGAACGGAGGCGGCGCTCCGGGCCCTGAGGGCCGGAGCGCCCACCATCACGTCACGCTACTATTTGACCGGCGGCAGGTTGAAGAGCTTCTCGAAGTTCTTGCCGAGGATCGCGTCGACCTCGTCCTGGCTCAGACCCGCCTGCTCCTTGAGGTGCATGATGGCCTGGATGGCGCCTTCGGGGTCGCCCACGCGGTGAGCGTAGTCGGTACCCAGACCCATCTGGCCGGAACCGACCCACTCCAGGCAGCATTTCATGGCCGGCAGGTAGAACGACGTGGTGTCGGGATACACCTTGTGCTTGTAGATGAGGTCGGGGCTCTCACTGAGCTCGATACCCCACTCGTGGGCGTAGCCCTTGTACGAGTCCTGCAGGCGACGGACGAAGTACGGCACCATCCCGCCCAGGTGACCATGGACGAACCGCAGGTTGGGATACTTGTCGAGCACGCCCTGCAAGATTAGGCTGAGGATGGCCATGCTCGTGTCGAGCGTGTAGCCCCACAGCTGATACGGGATGCGCATCATATCCATGACGCTGGCCGCGAGCGGCACGGTCGGGTGTATGAGCGCGGGCATGTTGTTGTCGTTTGCGATCTTGAAGATCGGGTGGAACTTCTCGAGGAAGACCGGCTCGCCGTTGAAGTTGGAGAACATCTGGTAGCCGCGGCAGCCCAACTTGATGCAGCGCTCGAACTCCTCGCAGGCAGCGTCGACGTCCTGATAGGGCAGAGTGGCCAGGAAGTGGAAGCGACCCGGATAGTCCTCGGTCGCCTGGGCGAGGGCGTCGTTGCAGCGCTGGGCCCATTCGAGGCCTTCCTTGCGCGGCAGGGTCTCGGGCCCGGGGATGGTCACGGAGAGGATCTGCGTGTCGAGACCGGCGGCATCCAGGTCTTTGACCCGTTCCTGAAGGTCGTAGTGACCGGCGCGGTCGATGTGGGCGACGCACACGTCGGGCCCTTCGGGACGGGACACCCACGCGCGGTAGTGCGTGCCGCCGTCGTGCTGGGCATAGGGGCTCGACGTCCTGTTGGCCAGGTAGTCGAGGTACTCCTTCGGATACCAGTGGTTGTGAGCGTCGACGGTCCTCTGTGCCATGTCGGGGTTCTCCTTCGTCTCGTGGGGCGATGGCTCACGGAATCCGGCGCACAAAGTGGCCTTCGCAGTGACGCCCACACTAAACCAGACATAAAGGCATCTGTAAATTCAATTGATTTTATCGCTCTATAACTTCCCCTGTAACTCAGACTTACTTATACCTTCATCAGATACATTGTGGTATCCGATCGGGCTCGCAGCTGTCTTTCGCGCCCTTGGAGGGAGAGGCGCTTCCCTTCACAGGCGCCCGCCCGTGCCCTACACTGGTCCGATGCATTTCGACCTCAATCTCAAGCAGCTCAAGGTCTTCTACTACGTCGCCAAGAATCTGAGCTTCACGAAAGCCGCCGAAGAGCTGTTCGTCACCCAGCCCGCGGTCACCATGCAGGTCGACTCGCTGGAGCGGCACTACGGCATCCGCTTCTTCACCCGGGACAAGAAAGGCCTCATCCTGACCGAGGCCGGGTCGATCCTCTACTCGTACGCCGAGCGGATCATGCCATTGGCGTTCGAGGCCGACCAGATCATGCTCAACCTCAAGACTCATCCCCAGGGAGTACTGCGGCTGGGCACCACCAAGACCTGGGCTCGGGTCCTGATGCCCAGTTACATCCTGGGCTTCCAGCAGCGGTACCCCGACATCCGCATACAGCTGGACGAGGGGAGCTCCGAGGAGATGGCCGCCAGCGTTCTCTACGGCCGAAACGACCTCGCCATCGTGGGTCGGGTCTCTTACGACCCCCGCCTGGAGGTCATCGCCTTCCCAGGCCACGAGCTCGACGAGCTGGTGCTGGCAGTCCATCCCGATCACCCCTTGGCGTCAAGCGACGCGCTCGGTCCCACCGACCTCGAGGGCGTCCCCTTCATCATGCGCGAACAGGGGTCTGGGGTCAGGCAGGTCGTGACCCGGTACGTCGAGGAGAAGGGCCTGCGCCCCTCGGTCTTGCTCGAAGCCGGCAGCGTGCCCTTCATCAAGGACCTGATCCGCCAAGGGGCGGGGGTCAGCGTGTTGACCCGCATCTCCATCGAAGAAGAGGTGCGCACCGGCACTATACGCGCCCTCTCCTTCGGTGAGGGCGGCCTATGGGTTCACGTCGACCTGGTCGTGCTCCGTGAGGGCTATCGGCCCTTCGCGGTCGGCGAGTTCCTCGGCTTCCTGGCCGAGCGGAGCGGGGCGCTAGGCGGCAGTTGAAAGACGACTCCACCCCGGGAGCCGCCTCTCGATGAGCGGCCCGCCCGGGGTTTGAGTCCCCCCTCGGCGCGGATACTAGCCATCCCGGTGGCAGTCGGCCGTGTCAGCGAAACGGAGGACAACATGGAGAAGTATCGTCCGCTGTTCATCGGCGGGGAGTGGATCGAGCCCAGCGGCGGCCAAAGAGCAGCCGACATCGACCCGGCCACCGGGAAGACCATCGCCGAGGTGGCCGTGGGCGGTCGGGAAGACGCCGATCGTGCGGTGGCGGCGGCGCGGAAGGCCTTCGACGAGGTGTGGGCCGACACTCCCCCCAAGGAACGCAGCGCCCTGCTCCTCCAGCTGGCAGACGCCATCGACGCGAACGCCGATGAGTTCGCACGATTGGAGTCGATCGACGTGGGCAAGCCGATCACCGTGGCCAAAGCGGACATCCCCTTCATCTCCGACAACCTGCGCTTCTTCGCCGGGGCAGCCCGCTGTCAGGAAGGCAAGTCGGCGGGCGAGTACGAGCGGGGCTTCACCAGCATGGTCCGCCGAGAGCCCTTGGGCGTCACCGTCGGCATATGCCCTTGGAACTACCCTCTGATGATGGTGGCGTGGAAGATCGGCCCCGCGCTGGCTGCCGGCAACACCTCGGTCATCAAGCCGGCGAGCATCACCCCGCTGACCACGCTCTTCCTGGCCGAGCTGTCGGCCGACATCCTGCCGCCCGGCGTGTTCAACGTGGTCACCGGCCCCGGCTCAGAGGTGGGCGATGCCTTGACACGGCACCCCGACGTGCGCCTGGTCTCGGTGACAGGGGACACCGCCACGGGCAAGCGCATCGCGGCCGCGGCCGCCGACACGGTCAAGCGGGTGCATCTAGAGTTGGGCGGCAAAGCCCCCGTGGTGGTCTTCGACGATGCCGACGTCCAGGCTGTGGTCGACGGTCTACGGTTCGGGGGTTACTCCAACAGTGGGCAGGATTGCACGGCGTCGACCCGGGTGGTGGCCGGCGCCAAGATCTACGGCGACCTGCTCGACGGCCTGGTGCCGGCGGTGGAGTCGATCAAGGTCGGCGATACTGCCGATCCTGAGGTGGAGATGGGGCCCCTGGTGTCCGCGGGTCAGCGCGAGAGCGTCAAAGGCTTCGTCGACCGGGCCCGCCAGGCCGGAGCCAGGACCCTGACCGGAGGAGACGCCATGCCCGGCAGCGGCTTCTACTACCTCCCCACCGTCGTCACCGACGTCGACCAGAAGTCGGAGATCGTTCAGCGAGAGGTCTTCGGCCCGGTGATAACCGTTCAGCGCTTCAGCGACGAGGACGAGGCGGTGGCCTGGGCGAACGACGTGGACTACGGATTGGCTTCCTCCGTGTGGACGAAAGACATGGGTCGGGCCATGCGGGTGGCCCGCAGGCTTCAGTACGGGTGCGTGTGGATCAACACCCACTTCTGGATCACACCCGAGATGCCTCACGGAGGCTACAAGCAGAGCGGGTACGGCAAGGACATGTCCATGTACTCCCTCGAGGACTACACTCAGATCAAGCACGTCATGGCGCGGCTGACCTAGGAGTCGGCCGGCGCGCACGGGGCTCCGCCGCCGAAGTCGATCTCCGGGTGGCAGACGATGTCACCTTCCTTGCCGACGTGGGTCTTGGCCGGCTCCCCGGTGAACCAACGGGCGATAGCAGGCTGTTGAAATATGACTTCTCGCGGCGGAGGTGCGCTGGGAATGCGCCAGACTAGAACGCAGGGAACGCGAATAGCAGCGCTATTTGCGCGACCGAGGACGACGTATGGCGCCTACCAGGGCATCCTCGGCGAAGCACGCCGTCGTCGTATCCACGCTGTAGACGCCCATGTCGTCGAGGGCTTCGTAGATGCGCAGCTTCTCCTCGGGGCGCAGCACCACGTGGGGCGCCTGCTCGGCCTCCCGCAGGGTCACGTCGTGCACCCGCACCCTCGCGGGCAGCTCGAACTCCCGCGTCACCTCGGGCAGGCGGTTCAGCTCGGTGACCCAATACTGATCGGTCAGCGTGGAGAACGCGCCGTCACTCATCCTTCTCTCCTTTTGTCGGCGAGGGCCGACCAACAGCCGCCGGCAGCTTCCTAGACCCGCAGGCCACCGTCGACCTCGACGACTCGTCCGGTGATGTAATCGTTCTCCAGCACGAACCGCAGGGCGTGGGCCTGCTCCGCCGGTTCGGCCATACGACCGCAGGGGATCTCGGCCACGATGCGTTCCTTCACGTCCTCGCGGAGCGCCGACGTCAGATCGGAGTTCGTGAACCCCGGGGCCAGCGCGACGACGCGGATACGGTGCCGGGCCAGTTCCTTGGCCCACACCACGGTCATGGCCGCGACTCCGGCCTTGGCCGCCGAGTACGCAGACTGCCCGAAGACGCCGCCCCTAGAGATGGACGAGATGGACACGATGACCCCTCCCGTCCCCTGCCGGACCATGTGCCAGGCGGCCTCCCGGCCGGTGAGAAAGACCCCGGTCAGGTCGACGTCGATGACCGTGCGCCAGTCGGCCAAAGGATACTTCTCGATCGCTTCCCCCCGCTCTTTGACCAGCAGCCCGTCACGGGCCAGTCCGGCGTTGTTGACCGCCACATCGATCCCGCCGTGGTGAGCCACGAAGTGGGCGAACAACCGCTCGACGCCGGCTTCGTCGGTGACATCGGTCTCGGCGGTCCACAGGGAAAGCTCCCTCTCCCCTGCGGCGGCCGCGGCGGCCGCGAGACTCTCAGCATTCCGGTCGCAGACTCCCACGCGCGCGCCGGCCGATGCCAGATCCAGCGCGAATGCCAGACCGAGACCGGCACCTCCGCCCGTGATGAGCACTCGGGCTCCCTCAAGACGCATGTCTCTCCCTTTCTCTCCTGCTTGCATGTCGTTCTCGGCGGCCGACCAAGACCTCGAGGTGACTCATCACGCGTCCAGACATGCCCTCACCGCGCGCTCGACGAGGGTGCGCGCGATGCCGATCTTGTATGCGTTGTGGCGCATCGGCTTGGCCCCCGCGACCGCCGCCTCTCCCGCCCGGGCCGCGGTCTGGTCGTCGACGTCGCCGCCGCGCA
Source organism: Actinomycetes bacterium (assembly GCA_021802965.1). GTDB lineage: Bacteria > Actinomycetota > Thermoleophilia > RBG-16-64-13 > RBG-16-64-13 > JAJZQZ01. The sequence goes on along the minus strand of JAJZQZ010000021.1, from coordinate 13,127 downwards.
GGACCTCCTCGGCCTGGAGCGCTCGATGGGGCCGCGGGCTTACGCCGCCCAGGACGATGCGCGCGTCCCGGCAGCCGGGACCGTCCCGATCCAGGCTGGCGGCCACGCTCACCACCGCGAAATCCACGGGCTCCCTGACGGTGAACTTGAGAAAGGTCTGCCTGGTCGGTCGCGCCGGGACCGGCACCCGCACCTCCGCCAGCAGCTCCCCGGGAGCCAGGGTGAGGGTGGTGGGCTCGTAGAGGTCCTCGACGGCGACCTCGCGACGCGATCCGTCCGGTCCCGCGATGTCGACGACGGCGCCCAGAGCGGTGAGCGCGACGGCCAGATCGGAGGGACAGACGGCGAAGCAGCCACGACCCCCGAAGACCCCGTGATAGCGGTTGTCGCCCTTCACCGCGAGACACGGACCGTCGCCCTTGCGCAGACAGCCGACGGGACCGCCGACGTGCCGCGGGTAGCGGTAGTACCAGCACCGCACTTCCTGGCACAGGTTCCCGCCCACCGTGCCCATGGTGCGGACCTGGGGCGTGCCGACGGCATGGGCCGCCTGGACCAGCAGTGGGAGAGTCTCGCGGAGCAACGTCGAGCGGTCGAGGGAAGCGAGCGTGGCCAGCGCGCCGATGCGGACCTCGTCGCCCTCTCTGCTCACCTCCGCGAGACCGGAGACGGCCTTGAGATCGACGATCAGCTCGGGGCCTTGAGCGTGGATGCCGTCCTTGAGGACACCAAGGAGGTCGGTCCCCCCCGCATTCGCGCGGCCCTTGCCGCCCGCCTCACTCAGAAGGGCGCAGGCCTCGGCCAGGGAGCCGGCGGTCACGTGAGTGAAGCTCCTCATCGCGTCGCCTCCCCCGCTTGGGCGTCCATCGCCCGCTTCCACGCAGCGAGAACCTTCTCCGGTGTCACGGGATACTCGGCCAGGGGGACGCCCAGAGCGTTGGAGACCGCCATCAGCACAGCGGCCGGGCCGGGCGCCGTCGAGACCTCCCCCACGCCGATGGCGTGGAAGCGATGGCTGTCGACCGGGGTCTCGAGCACGACATTGCGCATCTGGGGCAGGTGGGCGAAGGTGCGCCACTTGTAGTCGATCAGGTTGGCGTTCAGCACCCGTCCGGTCGTCCGGTCGATGATGGTCTCCTCGAAGAGCGCCGTGTCTATGCCGGCCGAGCCCAGACACCCGTTCAGCTGGTTCTCGAGTCCCGCGGGGTCGATGATGCGGCCGGCGTCGGTGGCGTTGACCACGCGCAGCAACTCGGTCCCGCCCGTCTCGGTGTCGACGCGCACTTCGACGAAGGTCATCATGCAGTTGGCGAGGGTGAAGTCGGGCTCGAAGCGACCGTGGCCCATGATGGTCCGCTCAGGCCCCATGATCGCCATCCACGCGGCACCACTATCAGCCCTGCCCAGGCGGAATACGCGGCCGTCCCGGGTCTCGAGCTCCTCAGGCGGAGCGTCCAGGTTCGCCGCTGCCAGGGTGAGCAGCTGCCGCCGCGCCTCCTCGGCCGCTTTGATGGCGGCAGAGCCCATGGCGTAGGTGCCCCGGGATCCCACGGGTCCCATATCGTAGGGGGTGACTGCGGTGTCGGCCGCGGTCAGGGTCACTCGCTCGAGAGGCAGCTGCAGCACCTCGGCCACCATCTTCAGCAGGTTGCTCGGCTGGCCGGTGCCGTGCTCGGAGGCCGACGAGTAGAGCGTCGCCCGGCCCTCCGGATCGAGGCGGACGTAGGCTTCGGAGACCGACTCGCCGATGTCGACGTTGCCGTGCACCCCCACACCCACCCCGGTCCGCAGCGGACCGTCGACCTCGGTGGGCCGCAGCCAACCTTTCCATCTCTCGCGCCAGCCGAACGCCTCGGCGCCCGCGTCCATGGCCGGCGTGTAGTCGTTGCCGCGATAGTCGTACCAGCGGCCGTCGCGCCAGAAGTAGCCGTCTCCCGGCTTGACGTAGTTGCGCCGCAGGAAGTCGAAGGGATCGAGGTCGAGCTCGGCGAGAGCCCGGCTGAGGATCGGGAGGAGACATGCCTTGAGCTCCTGCCCCCCGAACCCGCGGACGATGCCCGAGGCGGGCCGGTTGGTGCACACCACCTTGGTCCGCAGATCCCAGTTGGGGCATCGCAGGGCCACCTGGGCCTCACCGCAGCCCACCGCCACCTGCGCCTGGGTGGTGAGCGAGTAGTGGCCCGTGTCGACCAGCCACTCACCGGAGATCGCCGTCAGGGCGCCGTCTCTGCGCAGGCCCACCTTCGCCCGCACCCGCGACCCGATGCGCAGGCCGAAAGCGGCCAGATGCTCTTCCTTGGTCAGGCCGAGACGCACCGGCCGCCGCGCAGCCCGGCTGAGCGCCGTCGCCTGCATGATCAGCTGGATCGACATGAACTTCGAGCCGTAGCTCCCGCCGCAGGCGCCCCCGATCGTACGCACGTCGACGGCCCGCCCGAAGGCGGCGTGGATGATCATCTTCTCCTGGTGGGCGGCCTGAGTCGACAGCCAGAGAGTCACCCGGTCGGGCTCCTCCCACTGGGCCACGACACCCGGGGATTCGGGCGGCAGCGGGTTTGGCAGCCCGGCGTACGAGGCTTCACCCTCCACTATCACCTCCGCCTCGGCGAATCCGGCCTCGACGTCGCCGATCGCCAGCCCGGTGAGGCAATCGGGGCCGAACCAGCGGGTGCCCGGCCGCAGCACGTTGCCCGGGGAGTCGGCGTAGAGCTGCACCGCCCCCTCGGCGAGCGCCTCGTCGAGGTCGAAGACCGCCGGCAGGAGCTCGTAGCTCACGTCGATCAGCCCGAGAGCCTCCTCCGCCACAGCCTCGCTCGTCGCGGCCACGAGCGCCACCGGATCTCCGACGTAGCGCACGGTCGAGTCCAGGACCCGGAGGTGCCGCGGGGTGCCTGCCCGCCAGTCGGGCACGTCTGCATGCGTGAGGACGGCTTTGACTCCGGACAGCCCGCGCGCTCGCGCGACGTCGATCTCCGTGACGAGCGCATGCGGGTGTGGGCTCCGCAGCACCTTCGCGTGCAACATGCCCGGCACGACGAGGTCGCCGAAAAAGGTTGCGCTGCCGGTGACGATCTGCGGGGCGTCACGGCGGGGAGTCGGCTTGCCGATGTACCGATACTCGTCGCTCATCGCCTGGCCCGCCTGGAATCAGGCGCCGTCGCCGACGCGGCGCCGGCCTCGACCGCCGCCTGCACGGCCTCGAGCACGTGGTAGTGCGTGATGCAGCGGCAGAAGTTGCCCGAGAGAGCCTCCTGAACGTCGGCCTGCGTCGGCCGCGGGTTCTTCAAGAGAAGGGCTTTCGCGCTCATCAGGATACCCGGAGTGCAGTAGCCGCACTGAAAGGCGGTGTGGTCGATGAAGCTCTGCTGCAGGGGGTCGAGAGCGCCGGTGACAGGATCGGCCAGCCCTTCGACCGTGGTGATGTCCAGTCCGTCGCACTCGACGGTCAGCATCGAACAGGAGAGCTTGGCCTCTCCCCCCACCAGCACGGTGCACGAGCCGCACGCCCCGCGATCGCACGACACCTTGGTGCCGGTGAGACCGAGGGTCTCCCGGAGCGTGTGAGCCAAGGTGTGCGTCACGGCCACGTCGGCCGCGGGACCGCCCACGGTCAGCACATGATCCTGCCCGTTCACCCGCAGCCGCACCTGCCGCGTCTCACCCCTTCGTCGATCCATACCTCTCCTCCCCCTACCGGACCCCGCTCTGGGACGATGCTAACGATACGGGAGCCAGCATTCCATCAGCTCGTCGATGGGCCACAGGCTGAGTCGCTCGTAGCCGTCCTCGGTGACCGTGACCCAAGGCGTAGGGACCGACCTCCGCCTGGGTGGTCTTCATGCGCTCCATGAAGATTGCGGGCGGGCAGCCGTCACCAGGCATGGATCCAGCCATCACTTGGCCTCGGGGCTCGCCTTGACCACCTCGACCGCGTCCTGAGCGCTTTTGCAGTAGCGGTCGGCGCCCACATAGGCGCAGACCGCCTGATCGACCGGTCCGCCGCCGATGAGCACCGTCACCGAGTCCCGCAGGCCGGCGGTCGCCAGAGCCTCGATGGTGCCCTTCATATCTTCGAAGACGGTGGTCAGCAGACAGCTCAGGCCCACGTACTCGGGGGAGTGCTCCTTCACGGCGTCGACGAACGCCTGGTACTCGACGTTGACGCCCAGGTCGACGACCTTCACGCCGTTCGACGAGAGGACCGTCGCCACGATGTCCTTGCCGAAATCGTGGATGTCCCCCTTCACCGTCCCCAGCACCATGGTCGCGATGCTGGGCCCCGCGTTCTGCTGCAGGCTCGCGCCCAGCGGCACGCTCGCCTTCTTGAATATGTCGGCCGCGTAGACCAACTCGGAGAGGAAGTACTCGTCCGCCTCGAACCGCTGTCCGACGATCTCCATGCCCGCCTGCAGCTCGGCGAGGATGGCCAGAGGCGCTACTCCGGCGGCCAGCTCGTTCTCTACCATGTTGATGGCGGCGGCCTCATCGAGGTCGCCTAGAGCCGTGGCAAGCGTGGTCATCGTCTGTCCCTTCCTAAGTCCGTGTGCTGGGCAAATGCGGCCGCGTTCTCGCCGGCGATGCGCCCGGAGTTGACAGCTAAGCCCATCGTGTTCACCGGGAGCCGGGGCGGGGTCTTCGCGTACTGCCGCCTCGTCGTCCGGGCCCGCTTTGATCATCGCATCGACCAGCAGGTGCAGAGCATCGTAACCGAACGCGGCGTAGAAGTCTGCGGGCTGGCCCTTGCTGGCCCGCGTGATCTCGTGGATGACAGGCGTACTGCCGCGGGGAGCTCTGCCAGTCTTTCCGCGCACGTGCGCCTCCTCTGTCCGTTCCCCCCGGGCGTCAGCAGCTATGGCACTAAGAGTAGTAAGTTCGGTTTGCCATAGAGCCCCGCTTGTCAAGAAGGCGCCTGGGCGGCGGCAGGCCGCGCCGCCTGCCACTCTCGGTCGTGCCCGTGGATATTGAAGGACCCCGGCCCGCTCTCGCGGGCCGGGGTCCTCGGCGCTCGGAATCCGGCGATGGGAAGACGGCTCAGGTCGGCTGCCCCGTCTGGGCGGGCCCGATGCGATACGGCCGCATCATCTCGTTATCCTCGTGTTCCACGATGTGGCAGTGCCACGCGAACTGGCCCGGGTTGTTGAACCGCGCCTTGATGCGGGTGACCTCGCCCGGATAGGCGATGACAGTGTCCTTGAAACCGTTTTCCCACGCTTCGGGAGCCCTCGGGTCGCCGACGAGCGTGGCCGGCGCCGTCGCCTCTCCGTCCAAATTGGTCGCAAGCGCCTGGCGGTTCACGGTCTCGAACGTCACTTCATGCACGTGCATGGGATGGGCGTCGGCGGTGAAGTTGTAGATCTCCCACACCTCGGTCGCGCCCAGGGCCGGGTTCTCGGTCACCGGGTCCGCCCACATGTTGTCCGTCGGCATGCCCGCACCGTCCACGGTGCCCAGCATGGCTTCGGCCGGTCCGTCGTAGAAATCTGACATCATCTCCATCAAGGCTAAACGCCTGGTGACCGTCTCCGCGGGTAGAGGGGTGATGGCCGGCAACTGCAGGTATTGCGGGGCAGTGGTCGGGTCGGGGGCCACAGCGGGCACGACTCGGAACTCCATGATCTGCCCGGTCGTCGCGGGATCGGACGCGGCGAAATCAACACCCGGCACTCCCCCGCCGAACGGCTCATCCGGCCCGACGTTACCGAGCAAATGGGCACCGACCGGGACGTTGGTGAAGTCGACGATCATGTCCGCGCGCTCAGCCAATCCCATCAGCAGCTGATTGGAGTTCGTCGCTGTGAGGTTCACCGGCGCCGCGAGAAAACCGCCTTCGTTGCCGATCTGCCACACGTCGACCCCAGGGATGTTGCTGAAGTCGAGGATGAGAAAACGCGACTGGCATCCGTTCAGGAAGCGGAAACGGTAGCGACGCTGCTCCACCGTCTGGAAAGGCCAGGTGTTGCCGTTGACCATGATCATGTTGCCGAAGAACTCGGGGTTCCAGATGGGCGAGAGATCGGTGTCGGGGATGAACCCCGGCACGTCTGCCGTGGCGCCGTCGAAGAACTCGCGCGAATTCGGGTAGAACAGCGAGCCGTCGCTGTTGAAGGCGCGGTCCTGGATGGCGATGGGGATCTCGTAGTAGGTCTTGTTGGGGGGGAACTTGTCGCCCTCCTTGGGCGCCGGCCCGGGGAGTACTGCTGCAAGACCGGTCTGAGTGTCGATTACGGCGTCGTCACCCGCAGGACCGCCCCGGACGATGTAGAAACCCGCCGGGCCGGCGTAGACGTTCAGCCGGGTCATTCCCAGCGCGTGGTCGTGATACCAGATCGTCGACGCCCGGTTGTCGTTGGGATACTGGAACGTGGCAAAGCCGGGCCCCCACGAAGCGCCGTAGCCCGCGGCGGCCTTGCCCGCGAAGAACTGGTACCACGTGCCTTCGGTGGCGTAACCGGCGGGGATGTTGGTCGCGGCCGGCAGATACCAGGCCTCGGCGTAGCCGTCGCTCTCATCGCCCACACCGACCGCGCCGTGCACGTGGGTCACGATCGGCACCGGGCCGGTGTAGGGGCCCGGGGTTGCTTCGAACTGCGGCCTCCGGTCGGGCCCGGCGTTCCCCAGGCTGTCCGGCGTCTGCGGGGGGTTCGCCCAGTGCAGCGTCGGGTCGACCGGGAGGAGGTGGGGCCGGAAGTCGCCACTGTCGTAGACGAGGTCGTTGATCCATTTGACGCGCACCGGCCTGCCGGCCTTTGCCTCGATGGTGAGTGACGGCGCATTGTGAATAGTCAGTGGGTTCCGGCTACCGGCCCCGTTGACAGACCCGTAGCCCCACACAGTGGTCATCGGCAGCTCGGCCGGCAAGATCTGCTGATCGAACTGCCTCATCGAGATCTCGTAGTAGTCGACGGCCTTGCCGCCCTTCTGCTTGATCGTCCCGGCCTTCGGCATGACGGGCGGGATGAGCAGCGGGGTCACGAACTTGGACAGGGCCACGGGGTCCAGCGTACCCCCGGGGTTGACGTTGGCGTACGCGACGCGGGTGAAGCCCTCGAGCCTCGAACCGATGTACAACCCGACGATCCCGCCCGCGGTGATCTTGATGAACTGACGGCGCGAAAGCGTGTTCATTCTTCCCTCCCGGTTCTTAGCGCCGACGCGATCAGAGGAGGTGAAGGCGTCGGCATCCCATCCAATTTGCGGCTCGATCCGGTCCCATCCGGCGCGAGCCTTACACGGCAGCGTCTACAGGCTGGTTCACGCGCCACCAACCCGTGAGTCGGAGCCCATCCATAGGCGACCCCCCTCACACGACCAAGACTGCGCGGGGATTACCCGCGACAGCGGCCCGGCAAAACCTGCCCATTGTAAATAATGTTGGGGTTCCTACCGGAAAGGTGAAGGAGGCCCTTCGGAAGCCGAACCGATCGTTGACGTCGAGTGCCTGCCAGGCGAAGGCCGCCAGGGGCGAACGGCTCCGCCGCGACTACTCCCGGAGTCTCGAGCGTACGAGGCGTAGGCAGCTCGACCCCACCGACATATAGAGCCGCCCGCCGTGGCGTTCAGTCCATTCTTGCGGCGACCGCCGCGAGCAGTTCTGACGGGTCGAATATGGGGATGGTCGCTTTCGTGAAGTCGCGGCCGGTACGCGTCACGATGGCGCCGAGACCGGCGGGCGTGCGCCGCCGCGGCGACCACTACTGCCTTTGGCATCGCGTGCTTCTCCCTCTCAGTTCCGGAGCGGCTTGCCCGTCTCGAGCACGTGCCGCATCCGATCGTGGGTCAGGGGCTCCTTGCACAGGTCGATGAAGGCGACGCGCTCGAGGTCGAGCAGATAGGCCTCGTCGAGCAGCGTCCCCGGGTCGACCTCGCCGCCGCACAGGACCGTCGCCAGCTTGTCCCCGATAAGCGGGTCGTGGTCCGAGATGTACCCGCCCTCGTGGAGCTGGAGCATGTGCATCCGCAGGCTGGCCAGGCTGGCCAGCCCGTCCCGGCCCGCGGCGTGAAGCTTGGGGGGATCAGCGGCTGCCATCCACAGGCGAGTCCGGCCCGGGCGGCCGGCGCTCCGCGGCGCTCTGGATGCCCTGCGAGGCCAGGCGGTCCCGCACGGCGTCGTCGGAGAGCCCCAGGCCCCTCCGCCGCTCGTCGTCGCTCAGTTCGGCGGGGACCATGTCCAGCAGCAGCGTGGGGACGCCGGCGTTGGCCAGGTGGGCGGCTATGGCGCTGCCCATCGCCCCGGCTCCCAGCACGGCGGCCTTGCGGATGATAGTCACGCCGCGCGCCACCCCAGCGGCAGCTCCAGCCGCAGGCCCCGGAACACGAACTCGATCAGGAAATCCACATGCTCGCGCGTCTTCTCGCTGTCCAGGTTCCACCCGCGTAGAGGCAGGAACACGCTGATGAACTCGATCAGGTTCGACGCCACCTCCGACTCTTCGGCGCTCAGCGGCAGGCCCGGGATGTCCGCCAGCAGGCCCCGATAGAAGCCCACCACGTTCTTGTCGTCGAGCTCCAGGACCACCCGCAGGTGTTCCCGGTCCAAATGCTTGCTCTCCGTGAAGATGAAGAGATAGAGATCCCGGTTCTCGTAGATGAACTCCATGGAGAGACGAAGAGCATGGGCCAGTCGCTCGACCGGATCGCTGATCTGGTCGAAACCGCCTTCCATCAGGCGCTGATACCAGATCTCCTGCGTATGCGTGTGCATCAGGTAGAGGATGTCGTCCTTGGAGGAGATGTAATGGTAGAGCTGCCCCATCGACATGCCGCATGCGGCTGCGATGTCGCGGATGGACGTGCCGTGGAAGCCCTTCTCGAACAGCACCGCGCTCGCGCCTTCCACGATGGCCTGCTGCTTCCGGTCGGCCAGGTCGCGGTCGAGGCTGGCGCTCTCGAGAACGTGCTCCGAGACCCGGCGCTGCATCTTGTCGAGCCTCTCCTGCATGGGGCTGCTCATATCCGGATCCCTTCGGTCGAGGACGGGCGCGGGCCGGGCGCCGATTCATAGACAGAGCGCTCGCTCAATTACGTTGTAGCAGCTTGGCCCGGCATGCGTCAACCCTGAGGGTGTCCGGATAGACCTAGGGCGTGAGCCGGCGACCACATCCGATCAGGGGAGCGTCGACTCCTCCGTCGCCTCGCCGCCGGCCGCGGCGAGGCGGTTGATCATGTTCGCCTGGTAGCCCGCCCCGTAGCCGTTGTCGATGTTGACCACCGAGACGCCGGGAGAGCACGAGTTCAGCATCGACAGCAAGGCGGCGATCCCGCCGAAGCTCGCGCCGTAGCCCACGCTGGTAGGCACGGCGATCACCGGGCACGGCGCGAGACCGCCGACGACGCTCGCCAAGGCCCCCTCCATGCCGGCCACGGCCACGATCACGTTCGCCGTCATAAAGACCTCGCTCTTGGCCAGGAGCCGGTGGATGCCCGCCACCCCCACGTCGTAGAGGCGGTCCACCTTGCTCCCCGAGGCTTCGGCGGTCACGGCGGCCTCCTCGGCCACCGGGATATCCGAGGTCCCAGCGGTGCACACGCAAACGAGGCCCACCGGGGCGACCTCCAAGGGGTTGACCACCGCGAGCCCGGCCTGCCGATGGAGGCGCACGGGCACCTGCGCCTCGAGGGCGTCGAGGACCTCGGGCTGGGCCCGCGTCGCGAGGATGTTGGTATGTCCGTACGAGACCATCCGCTTGGCGATCTGGATCACCTGCTCCGTGGTCTTGCCGGCGCAGAAGATAGCCTCACCGTACCCCCGGCGCAACGTGCGATGGTGGTCGAGGTGCGCGAAGCCGAGCTCCTCGTAGGGCAGACGGGAGAGCCGAGTGGCGGCATGTTCGAGGTCGACCGTGCCCGCGCGCACGCCCTCCAGCAGATGGCGCAGCTCCTCGCCGTTCACTCCTCGGGCACCTCGTTCATCGCGCCCGTGCGGTACCCCTGCAGGTCGAAGGCCGCATACACGAAGCCGGCTTCCTTGACCACCGCCACGATCCGCTCGCGCACTCCGGGCGCGAGCAAAAGCGGGAATTCGTCGGGCAGCACCTCGAGTCGAGCCACGTCGCCGTGGTAACGCAACCGGAGCTGGGTGAAGCCGAGGCCGCGCAGCTGGTCCTCGGCCCTGCCGACACGCCCGACCCGCTCGCGCGTGATGGCCGTCCCGTAGGGGAACCGCGAAGACAGGCACGCGAACGAGGGCTTGTCCCAGGTAGGAAGGCCCAGCCAGCGGGACAGGTCGCGTATGTCCTGTTTGCCCAGGCCCGCCTCCCGTAGAGGGCTGCGCACGCCGAGCTCCGCAGCGGCCCTCTTGCCCGGGCGATGGTCGGTCTCGTCGTCCAGGTTCGACCCGTCTACCACCCAGGCCAGACCCTCTTGGGTCGCTACCTCCATCAGCCGGCCGAAGAGCTCCTTCTTGCAGAAGTAGCAGCGGTCCCGAGGATTCTCGCGAAACTCGGGCAGGTCGAGCTCCTCGGACTCGACGAACCGATGGTCGACGCCCAGCTCTCGCGCGAGAGTCCCCGCAGCCTCGGCCTCCCGGCCCGGATAGGTCTCGGAGAGCGCGGTGACGGCCAACAACCGGCTACCGAGGGCCTCCCGAGCGGCTACGAGCAGAAAGCTCGAGTCCACGCCCCCCGAGAAGGACACGACCACGCCCTCGAGCGACGCCAACAGTCCCTGGAGGGCGTTCCACTTTTCAGTTAGATGCAGCGGCGGACCGGCCGAACGATCCGCGACGGGGGGTGACGATGCCACGAGCCTCCTATCCGCTATGAGCGCTGCAACTCCGCGACGAGCCCCTCGAAGTAGTCGAGGGACTCGGGGTTGGCCAGCGCGTCTCGGTTGGTGACCGGCCGCCCGTGCAGGAGGTTGGTAACGGCCGTCTCCACCTTCTTCATGTTGAGAGTGTACGGGATATCGGGGACCGCGACGATCTTGGCGGGCACATGGCGGGGCGAGGCTTTCTCCTTCAACTGCTTGACGACGGCGGCCTTGAGCTCGTCGGTGAGCTCCTCGCCCTCGGCGAGCTTCACGAACAAGAGGATGCGCTGGTCGCCCTGCCAGTCCTGACCGATGGCCAGGCTGTCCGCGATCTGAGGCAGGTGTTCCACCTGGTTGTAGATCTCGGCGGTGCCGATCCGCACCCCCGAGGGCTTGAGCACGGCGTCGGAGCGCCCGAAGAAGGTGATCCCCCCGGTCTGCGAGTCGAACATCACGTAATCGCCGTGCCGCCACACGCCGGGATAGACGTCGAAATACGCGTCGTGGTAGCGCTTGCCGTCGGGGTCGTCCCAGAAGTAGAGGGGCATCGGCGGGGCCGGAGCCTCACAGACGAGCTCACCCTCCCGGTCGCGCACGGGCCGCCCGGCGGCGTCGTAGCACTCGATCTTCATGCCCAGGCCGGCACACTGGAGCGCCCCCGCATACACGGGGATGGTCGGGCTGCCGATGGCGAAGCAGCCGTTGATGTCCGTGCCGCCCGACAGGGAGTTGAAGTGGACGTCCGCCTTGATGCCCTCGTACACGTATGCGAAGCCTTCCGGCGAGAGGGCGGAACCCGTCTGACAGATCTCCTTCAGGGCGGTGAGGTCGTGCTGGTCTTTGGGAACCAGACCCGCCGCCTTGATGGCGTGGATGTAGCTGGCGCTGGTGCCGAAGACCGTCACCTTGGCGTCCTCGATCAGGCGCCAGAGTGCGTCCATGTCCGGGAAGGCCGGGTTGCCGTCGTAGAGCAGGATGGTCGCCCCCGCTCCCAACGAGCTCTGCAGCCAGTTCCACATCATCCAGCTCGCGGTGGTCACGTAGAAGATGGTGTCGTCGCGGGTGAGGTCGGCATGCAGGACGAGCTCTTTCAGCTGATTCAAGAGGATGCCGCCCCCGCTCTGCACCAGGCACTTGGGCTTACCCGTCGTCCCCGACGAGAACATCACCACCGAGGGATGACTGAAGGAGACCTGAGCGAAGTCGATGTCGGCCGCCCCGCCCGACGTGCCCGCGCGGAAGTCGTCCCAGCGAACCCCTCCCCGCACCGCGGAGAGCTCGGCCTCGGGATCGCCGGCGTAGTGGGCCACGACGACGGTCCGCACCGACGGCATGGCGCCGGCGAGAGCGGCGGTGTTCGAGAGGCAATCGAAGGTCTTGCCCTTGTAGAGGTACGCGTCGACCCCGAAAAGCACCACGGGCTCGATTTGACCCAGGCGGTCGGCCGCGGCGGCGGCGCCGATGTCCGTGGCGCAGCTCGACCAGACCGCGCCGATGGCCACGGTCGCCAGCATCGCCACGGCGGTCTCGATCATGTTGGGCATGTAGCCGGCGACGCGGTCGCCCGGTCGCACCCCGGCGGACCGGAGAGCCGCGACGATCGCCGCCACCTCCCGGTACAGCTCGGCGTAGGTCATCGTTCGCGTGGGTGTCGTCTCCCCCTTGAAGACGTACGCGAGGCGGTCGTCCCGGTAGCGCAGCAGGTTCTCGGCCATGTTCAGGCGGGCCCCCGGGAACCACTCCGCGCCGGGGAACCGGGTGAGATCGTCGACCACGGCGGTGTACGGCATCGAGGCCCTGATCTCGAGGAAGTCCCAAACGGCGGCCCAGAAGGCGGGGATGTCGTCGACCGACCAGCGGTACAGCTCCGGGTAGGCGCCAAAACGCAGACCGTGCCGCTCGTTCACGAACGACATGAAGCGTGTCATGTTGGCGGCGGCGATACGCTCCGCCGAGGGCTGCCAGAGCTTGGTGGCCAAGTCTATTCCTCCTCAGCAGGCGAGGAGGAAGTTCTTGCAGTCCTCGCACCGCTCCACGTCGATGATCAGGCACCGGTCCTGCATGGGGCTCCCTCAGGGCGTCGTCGTCAAACCGGCTGCCACCATACCGCTTCCCCGTCCACCTTCGGCAGTTCGAGGATCCTGGCCGTCTCGGCCACCGTGGCAGGCTCGCGCTGTAGGGACCGAGCGATCGCGACCAGGCGCTCGACGAGCTGCGCGTTGCTGGTCGCGGGGACGCCTTTGTCCAGCATCAATGTGTCCTCCAGGCCCGTCCGCGCATTCCCTCCCATGGCCAGGCCGATGGAGGTCATGCTGAGATTGGCCTTGCCCACGCCGATCACCTGCCAGTTGGTCTTCGGCGGCAGATGGCCGACCAGATAC
>JAJZQZ010000248.1 GCA_021802965.1 Actinomycetes bacterium | reverse complement strand
ACCCGGAGTCTGGGGCGGCGAAGGCGGCGCGGGAGAAGCAGGCGGTGGCTCTCTATCCGCAGTACGGGACGGGCCCGGCCGTGTCCTATTCCGGGCGGCTCACGAGACTACCTAACTGGGTAGTACCCGGGCCGCCGCTTCGACCATAGACTACAACGACACGCCGCCTTCGGGAGGATCCCAGGCGACCGTGCGGAGCGGGGGGACCGCTCAGGGGGATCACGTTGGCACCCCAGCTTGCCTGGTGCGCGTTCCCATCCCCTGCATCATAGACAGCGTGCAGACACGTGATCGGGGAGGTCGGTCCGCGGTGATGAGCTTGGGGTCGATACACCGGCGCAACGCGGTGCTCTATCCGGACAAGGTGGCCTTTCGCTTCGGCGACGCCACCCGTACCTTCGGCGAGTACAACGAGCGCGGCGCCCGCTTCGCCAACGCTCTCGCCGGGCTGGGCGTAGGGCGGGGAGTACCGTTCGCGGTCATGACCCGCAACTGCCTGGAGATCCTCGACTGCTACGGGGCCGCCGACAAGGGCGGGGCCATCCTTGCGCCCATGAACTTCCGCCTGACCGCCGTCGAGCTAGGCCCTATCCTCACCCGGCTCGCGCCCAAAGCGGTGGTGGTGCAGGGACCGTTCGTGGAACTGTTCAAGGGGCTGCAGTCGGATGGCGTCCTCGCCGGTGTCACGTGCATCGGCTTCCAGACCGACAGTCTGCCTGAGGGCTGGCTCGACCTCGAGGAGCTTCTCGCGGGGGCCTCCACCACCGAACCCGTGGAGCCCGAACCCGGCGACATCGCCTACGTCATATACACCAGCGGCACCACCGGGATCCCGCGGGCGGCCTGCCTGACCCACGGCGGCCAGTGGGCGGTGGCCGGCACCCTCGCCCTCGAGATGGCGCTGGTGCCCACCGACGTGCACTTTGGCCTCATGCCCCTCTACCACGGCGGCGGCCGGGCGATCCAGCTCTCGCACACCCTCCGGGGGGCGACCGTCATCGTCAACGACGGCTGGGAGACAGAGAGCGTGCTCCGGGGGCTGGCCGATCACAGGATCACCACCACGCAGGTGGTGCCCACCATGGTCACCTGGCTGCTCGACCGGCCCGACCTGCCCGACTACGACCTCTCCGCCCTGCGCCTGGTCTGGTACGCCTCGGCGCCCATGCCGGTGGCGCTGCTCAAGCGGGCCATCGCCGCCTTTGGCAACGTCTTCATGCAGGGCTACGGCCAGACGGAGGCCGGGCCCTTGGTCACGGCCATGCACATCTACGAGCACGAGGTCGAGGGACCCAACACCGCGCGCCTGGCCTCCTGTGGCCGCGATGCCCTGAACGTCGAGCTGCGCATCGTCGATGAGACCGGCAACGACGTACCCCGGGGCGAGATCGGCGAGCTGGCCGTGCGCAGCCCCTTCATCATGACGGGGTACCTCAAGATGCCTGAGGACACGGCGGCGGCGCTCCGCGGAGGCTGGCTCTTCACCAGCGACCTGGGCTACCAGGACTCCGACGGCTACGTCTACCTGGTCGACCGCAAGCGCGACATGGTCATCAGCGGGGGCGAGAACATCTATCCGCGGGAGATCGAGGAGGTGCTCTTCCAGCACCCGGCGGTGCTGGAGGTGGCCGTCATCGGGGTCCCCGACGACGTATGGGGCGAGGCCATCAAGGCCTACGTGGTACCGAAGGCGGCCGAGGGCGGCCGCGCCGCCGCCGAGGTGATCGCGGAGCTCACCGCCTACTGCCGGGCGAACCTGGCCGGGTACAAGCGGCCCAAGAGCATGGAGATCATCCCCGAGCTGCCAAAGAACCCCAGCGGCAAGATCCTGAAGACCGAGTTGCGGAAGCGCGCCCGCGAAGCCGCGCAGGACTGAGCAACGACCTGATCAGGGGGAGCAGCATGGCAAGTCGTGAAGATGTGGATCTGAGTGTCGAGTTCGCGGGGGTCAGGATGCGCAGCCCCGTCGGCGTGGCGGCGCAGGCGCCTTTCGCGCCGCCGTCGATCGCCGTGGACAAGATGACCGAGCTCCTTCTGAAGCATGTCGAAGAGGGCGCCGGCTACGTGCACACCCCGTACATAAACGCCGAGCTGGCTCATCCGCCGAACAAGCTGCCCACCGGCCGCTTCATGAAGGCCGAGGTCAAGCGGTTCGGCCGACAGGGGATGTGGTGCACAGCCGAGAGCTACCGCATCGAGATGCGTTTGGATGCCGGGCTTCGGTTGGTCGACGCGCTCAAGAAGCGCTGTCCCGACGACGTGCCCGTGATCGCGAACATCATGGGGCCGGGGGCAGAGCCCGACGCGTGGGCGGATCATGCGGCCAAGTTCGAGGCGGCCGGAGCTGACATCATCGAGCTCGACGTCTCCTGCCCGCTGCCCGCCACTGCGCTCGGGGCCGTCGAAGCCTACATCACAGAGGAGTTGCCTGAGCATGCCGGTGTGCTGCTGGGGGACATCCCGAAGCTGACCGCGGCGGTGACGGCCGAGTGCGTCAAACGCACCGGCGTGCCGATCGGGGTGAAGTTCTCGCCCGAGACCGGGTTCCCGCGCTTGGTGGCCTTCGCCGAGCAGATCGAGGCGGCCGGCGCCAAGTTCATCACCAGCATCAACGCGCCTCTTTCGGTGGCTCCGCCGGACATCTACAACGGCGGCAAGTCGCTCTACGCCGGCCTCGACGCCAACCCGATCTCGCCTGCGCTGGGCCCCTGGACCCGCTACCTCTGCTACCGCAACATCGGCACGATCGCCCTCTTCGTGCCCGGCATCGACCAGGCGGCAGTCGGCGGTCTGGTGGAGCCGGAACACGTGGTCGAGGCCATGATGCTGGGGGCCAAGATCTGCGAGTTCTCGTCGGGGACGCTGTGGAAGGGTTGGAGCCTCATCCGCCAGGCGAACGCGTTCCTGGGCAAGTACATGCAGCAGCAGGGCTACTCGTCGCTCGACGACTTCCGCAGCCTGGGTGTGCAGTACATCATGCCGGCCGACCTCGTCGATTGGGGACTGGGCAGGTTGGCGGCCAAGGTCGACGACTCGAAGTGTACGGGGTGCGGCATCTGCTGCCACAACCTGTGCTGGGCGATGAGCCTTGACAAAGAGGCCGAGTTGGCGGTGTGCGACGAGGACCTCTGCGGAACCTGTGCGCTGTGCGTCACCATCTGTCCTGAAGGCGCCGTCAGCCTCGGCGCCGCCAAGAAACCCCGGACCGAGGAGGAGATCTACGCCGCCGTCGCCGACGACGAAGAGAAGCGTCTTCAGCCCTGACAAGCAGATCGATGATCGAGGGGAGTGTGGTGTGGGCTACAAGATAGGAATCGACGTAGGGGGAACGTTCACAGACTTCTTGCTCGTGGACGCAGACGGAGGAGCGGGCGTCTTCAAGACGCCGAGCACCCCGGCCGACCCGTCCATCGGGGTCATGAACGGTCTCACAGAGATGGCGGACTCCCTCGGCCTCACGGTCGACGAGTTCGCCAAGACCGTGGACCTGATCGTGCACGGCACGACGGTGACCACCAACGCCGTGCTCACGAGCAACGGCGCCAAGACGGGCGTTCTCACCACCGACGGGTTCCGCGACATCCTCGAGATGCGCCGCGGTTTCCGCGAGCAGCTGTACAACAACAAGCTGACGCAGGCCACGCCGTTGGTGCCGCGCGACCGGCGCGTGACAGTCGTCGAACGCATGGACGTCGACGGCCAGGTCGTGACCGCTCTGGATAAGGAGTCGGTGCGCTCGGCCGCCCGGGCCCTCAAGGACGAGGCCGTCGACGCGGTGGCTATCTGCTTCGTGCACAGCTACGCCAACCCGGTGCACGAGGAAGAGGCCAAGACCATCGTGCGGGAAGAGCTTCCCGACGCGTACCTGACCGTCTCGCACGAGCTTCTGCCCCAGGTCCGCCTATACGACCGGATCTCCAGCTCGGTGCTCAACTCGTACGTCGGACCGATTCTGGCCCGCTATCTGAAATCACTCACCAAGAAGCTCGCCGACTCGGGCTTCAGCGGCGTGCTGCTCATCATGCAGTCGAACGGTGGGGTCGCGACGCCCGAGACGACCGAAGCGAAGCCGGTCATGACCCTGCTCTCCGGTCCAGCGGGCGGTCCGGTCGCCGGGATCACCTTTGCCGGAGCTCAGGGCTACAAGGACTGCATAACCGTGGACATGGGCGGTACCTCCTTCGACGCCGCCCTGGTCCAGGATGGCGTGCCCCTGCTCCGCAGCGAAGGCTGGATCAACCGCCAGCGCTTGGCCCTGCCCATGCTGGACATCCACACCATCGGGGCCGGGGGCGGCTCCATCGGCTGGATCGACGACGGCGGCTTGCTGCGCATGGGCCCGCAGAGCGCGGGCGCCGATCCCGGCCCGGCCTGCTACGGCCACGGCGGCACCCTGCCCACCTGTAGCGACGCCAACCTGGTGCTGGGCTATCTGAACGCCGACTTCTTCCTCGGCGGGCGCATGAAGCTCGACATGGACGCGGCCTACCAGGCCATCGACACCCACGTGGCCAAGCCGCTCGGCCTGTCGGTGGAGGATGCGGCCGCCGGCATGTTCCAGGTCATGAACGTCAACATGGCCGCGGGTATCCGGGAGATCAC
>JAJZQZ010000247.1 GCA_021802965.1 Actinomycetes bacterium | reverse complement strand
GCAGCACCCCCTCCAGCCGGGGCCGCTCCCCGCTTATGGAGTTCACCAGGGGGGTCTTCTCACAGAGCGCCAGCGCCGCGCGCAGGGCGCTGGGGTTGGCGCTGTCCACGCAAAGAGGCACGTCCACCGCCGATTGCACGGTCCGCACCAGCCAGGCCAGGTCGTCGGGCTCGCCGGCCCCGGTCCCCGCGTTGACGTCGATGTAGGTGGCGCCGCCCTCCACTTGGAGCCGGGCCAGGTCCTGGATGTAGGCGGCGTCGCGGCCGGCGACGGCCTCACCCACCGAGGGACGCGTGCCGTTGATCTTCTCTCCGATGATCTCCATCAGTGGTGGCCTCCTCAGTGGTGTGCATTTCGCGCTCCCTGGGTCCTGGCCTTGCGCACGTCCAAGCACACCGTGGCGGGCGAAGCGTCATCATGGAACAGCCTTCTTGCATCGTAGGGTACGAGCGCCGGGAGTACTACCTTTCGGGCTTGCTCCTCGCGGGAGTGATATTCAGGGATGTACTGGGCCGGCCTGCCACCGGCCGGAGATGGAGCTCACGGGCGACAGTGGATCGGGTGCTATCCTGGTGGCCGCCGCCCACACCGAGGAGGATCAGCCGTGAGGTCAGAGCCGCGACCGGAGCCGACATGTGCCGCCATCCTGGCCTGCGAGATGATCGAGGACGAGACGCTGCTGGCGCTCGAACGGGTCTTCCCCGAGGACGCCCGCCCGCCACTGGTGTGGATCGAGGCGGCCTTGCACGACCGGCCCGAGAAGCTCCAGAAAGCCCTGCAGGGACTCGTGTCCGAGCTCGACGAAGGGGCCCGGGCCGGGCAGCCGGTGAACGTGCGGAGCGTGCTGCCCGGCGAGGGGCCCGTCGCTGAACGCCTGGTCCAGGTCGAGGTCGCTCCCCAGGGGGACATCGTCCTCGGCTTCGGGTATTGCGGCGGCGGTCTCAAGGAGCTGATGTCGACCGAGCGCAGGCTCGTCTTCCCCCGGGTGGACGCGAACACCCTGCATGACAGCTTCACCGACTGGGTGAAGCGATACGGCCCGGAGCGCGCCAAGCGCGTCCGCGACATGATGTACGCGCACTACGAGCGCTTGACGTTGATCGACACGGGCGCGTATGACGTGGGCGAGTGGCTCCCCATGAGCGAGAGCCGGGCGGAAGAGTTGGGTCTTGCGCATGCGGTCGTGCCCGGGTCGGTGCAGACCCTCGTGCGCCTCTTCGGCGGAGACTGGGATACGCCCGATATAGTGGTCGTCGAGCCGGGGGAGGCCGTGGGGATCGACCACGTGTTCGACGTGGAGGGAAGTCGACCCGTCTGTCAGTGAACCCCGGCGGGACCTAGCGCAGCAGGCGGGGTCCGTCGAGCGAGCTGTACCGGTCGGCCAGGGAGATGCCGGCCAGGTGCTTCTCGTTGAGCTTTCGAGCGGGGCACTTGTGCAGGCACTTGCCGCAGAAGTTGCCGCACACCACTCCGGGGGACACATCCTTCATGGCCTTGTCGTGAGGGCTCACGAAACCATTCGCGACGGCGGTAGCGAACTCGGTCATCTTGCCCGGGCCCTCCGGGATCTTGACGTCGGAGCGCCCCCCGGACCCTTGGACGAGTCCCTGCACCGCGTACAGGCAGCGGATGGCGTCGTGGGTGGAGTAGCGTACGGTCTTGGAGCCGATGCGGCACTCTTGGCCGGTCTCCATGGAGAACGCGTCGGCCGGGCAGACGCGGACGCACAGATGGCGGCACTCTTCGGAGCGGCACAAAGGGGGACCCGCGTAGAGGGGGCTCGGCTCGACCTCGGCGGAGGTGAGGATTGCGTTGAAACGCTGCATCGAGCCGAACTCGGGAGTCAGGACAAGGCCGTTCCAGCCCAGCTCACCCAGACCGGCGGCGACGGCGGCGTGCCTCTGCGAGAACTCCGAGCGCATCTTGTTGGTCGTCTCGGTCTCGTCCATGTACTTGTACAAGCTTGTGGGCCAAGTGGGCAGGAAGCACAGGCTCTTGAAGCCTTCGCGCTCGAGAAGCCGAGCCATGCGACTGGCGATGCCGGCGCCTTCCATGTTCGGGAGCCCATAGCCGTAGAAGATGTAGGGGGTGAGCGTGCGCCCCGCCTGCCCGTACTCTCCCCACACGTCGGCCATCCCCTCGAAGAGGTGCATGCCCAGCGAGATCACGGTCCTGCATTCGGGCATGTAGTCGGTGGGCCTGCACCCTTCTGGGGCGTCGGCGAAACGGTCGATCGAGGCGAAGCCGACGAGGTCGGCCCCCCACGACAACAACTGCCGAGCGATTGCGTCTCTCAAGTCAGGCATATGGGCCCCCCGTGCGTCTGCCGATGGCTCGACGATCACCCGGACGGTAACAACGGGCCCCGTTGCTGTCAACACGCCACCGTCTGGCTGCAGCCGATTTCGCCCGTGCGGGCGCGCAACAGCACCCGCGTGAATCCGGGGACTCTCGAAGCCGCTGTTGAGGCGATCCGCGCTAAGCCGTGACCCGTGGTCCAGGCCGTCTGTTAAGAGCAGGTAAAGGCATCGGTTGCAGCCGCTTTCCTTACTACTCTTAGTAGTATGCTGCTGTTGCGGCGCTGAAGTCGTCGCAGCCGAGCGAGAGTAATCCGGAGATCCCTCCCTCCTCCCTCTCCAGGCTGGAAACCCCGGTGTGGCAGCACCGGGGTTTCGCCTATTAAGGGGCCCGACCCTCGGATCGGCTTTCGGGGGCCTGAATGCAAAGCTCGGGTAAAGGGCGTTCCAGCCGGCTTGCGCAAATACTACGATGCGTAGTACTGTGGGCTCCGGAGTCGAGAGACTCCAACAGGATGTCGGTCCCATCGAGTGGGCGGCGGACCAGCCGCCAGGAGGCCCCAACGTTGCGACGCACCAAACTGGCTGTACTCGTCTTGATCATCGCCCTGGCGGTCGCCGTCTTCGGGGCGGTCCCCGCTTTGGCCGCTACCACCACACCGGCTGCCGCCCAGCCCGGCCTCCACACCGCGCACTGCGCGACCATGGGCACCGCCGGTCACATGAAGGTCCCCTATAGCTGCCCCATGACCACCGCTGAGTGCATGGGTTCCAGCGTGTAGCACAGGTTCTCCCTTCTTCCCTCTCTCCTTGTGATGGGACCCCGGCGTGGCAGCGCCGGGGTCCCGCGCGTTCTGGGCCTTCGGCCCTTGCTCAGGGGCGGTGACCCCCACGAACGGGGCATGCGAGGCTGACGCTCCACGATCGCGCGCTATCGGCCCGTGGCCACAGCGGCGAACGATGGCCGACGCGGGTCGCGTCGAGGGCCGTCTTGACTTCGCTTAACTAACAACATAGGGTCAGGATTGTTGTGCCACTCCGCACCAGAGCTCTCTTTGCTTGCCATCGTGTGGGTCTTGAGGGGGAACGAGGGGCAAGGTGTCAAAGGTGCCGAGGTGGGCGCGGAGGGAGTGAGACGAGGATAGGGAGGCGCCTCATGGATGGTTTGGGTATCAGCGGGACTCGACTGGCAAAGGCGGTGCGGATACCGGCCTGTGTGGCTGTCCTTACCGCCGTCCTGGTGCTGGCGGTTTCCGGCGTGGCTTTTGCCGACGTCTGGACCGACATCTCCGATGCTTCCTGGCAGAATGTCTACCACGTCACCGCCCCGGACGTGCTCACGGTCGCCGAGGGCTTCCCCGACCACACATTTCGGCCGTACGACCCGGTCACGCGAGGCCAGTTCGCGAAGATGGTGACCAGCGGACTCGATATTCCCTTGCGCAACCCGCCTCTCCCGACGTTTTCGGATGTCCCGACCGACCACATCTTCTATCGGCACATCGAGGGTGCTGTCGATGACGGAGTCATATCCGGATTCCCGGACGGCACATTCCGCCCGGACAACAAGATCGTCAGGCAGCAGACGAACTCCATCGTGGGGCTCTGGCTGTCGCAACAAGAGGTAGAGGCGATCGGCGGCATCCAAGGCTCGGATGGTTTCTACACTACTCTGGCGCAGTGGTTCGCGAGCGAGGGAGCCGGAGTGCTGGCCGGATTCGGCGACGGACCGCAGGTCTCCCCCGTGCACCGGCCGGGAACCGCGTATCTGGTCATGCGCGGCGTGGTCCTCGGCTCGCGCTCGGGTGGAACCACTTTCCTCGGGCCCTTTGGCGAGTTGAGCCGGGCGCAGGCGGTCACGATGATCCTGCGTTCCAGAGAGGTCGTATTCGAGGCTCAGCTTCCCACTGTCACTCTACTGACCCCAGCATCTGGTGTCGCGGCGGGCGGCACTTCGGTGGTCATCACCGGCACGGGCTTCACCGGCGTGACCGCGGTCAAGTTCGGCGCCGTCAACGCCACGAGCTACGTGGTGAACTCGCCCACCCAGATCACGGCCGTCGCCCCGGCGGGGACGACCGGCACCACCGTGGACGTGACGGTGACGACCCCGGCCGGTACCAGCGCCGCGGGCGCGGCCAGCAAGTACAGCTACGGCCTGCCGGTCGTGACGTTGCTCAACCCGGCCGCAGGTGTCGCGGCGGGCGGCACTTCGGTGGTCATCACCGGCACGGGCTTCACCGGCGTGACCGCGGTCAAGTTCGGCGCCGTCAACGCCACGAGCTACGTGGTGAACTCGCCCACCCAGATCACGGCCG
>JAJZQZ010000246.1 GCA_021802965.1 Actinomycetes bacterium | reverse complement strand
GATCGACCTTCACGCCCTCCTGCGAGGCGGCGTACAGCAGGTTGATCATCTGGCGGTCGACGAGGGCGTTCATCTTGAAGACCAGGTGGGCTCTCTCCCCGCTCCGGGCGAGGTCGACCTCGCGGGCGATCAACTGGGTGAGCCGTGATCGCATCCCCGAGGGTGCGACCAGGAACAGGCGGTAGTCCTGCACCGCGGCATACCCCGTCAGGTAGTTGAAGAAATCGGACGCGTCGGCGCCGAACGCCTCGTCGCAGCTGAAGAGGCCGATGTCGGTGTAGAGCTGGGCGGTCACGGCGTTGTAGTTGCCGGTGCCCAGATGCACGTACCGCCGGATGGAGTCGCCTTCCTGGCGGACCACCAGAGCGATCTTCGAATGCGTCTTCAGTCCCAGCAGACCGCGGACGACGTGCACTCCTTCGGCTTCGAGCGCCCGGGCCCATTCGATGTTGCTCTCCTCGTCGAAACGGGCCTTCAGCTCGACCAGGACGGCCACCTGCTTGCCGTTGCGCGCGGCGTCCAGCAAGGCGGCGACGACCGGCGAATCCCGGCCCACGCGGTACAGGGTCATCTTGATGGCCAGCACCGCGGGGTCTACCGATGCCGCCCGGAGAAAGTCGAGCACGGGCGCGAAGGAGTCGAAGGGATGATGCAGCAGGATGTCCCGCCGGCGTATGGCCGCGAAGATGTCCGCCTCGCGAGACTCGCGCAGGACCGCGGGGACGCCGGGCACGAACGGGGTCTCCTTGAGGTCCGGCCGGTCCAGATCGTAGAGTCCGGTGAGAGCGCTCAGCGCGAGGGGAGCCTTGGTGCAGTAGACATCGTCGGACCCGGCTGACAGGTTCTCCTTGAGGAGCTCGCGGATGTGGTCCGGCGTGGACTCCTCCAGAGTCAACCGCACCACCGATCCGAAGCGGCGCTGACGCACCCCCCGCTCGATGAGCTCCAACAGGTCGTCGGCTTCGAGCTCCTGAATGACCATCTCGGCGTCGCGGGTGATGCGGAAAGCGTACGACTCCACCACCTGCAGCCCGGGGAACAGACGCCCGAGCCGCGCCGCCACGACCTCCTCCAGCCACACGAGCCACTGCTCGCCGACCCGTCCGATGCCCGTCTCCAAGGTCGCGGGAGCCGGCACCCGCACCAGCCGCGGGAGCGACCCGGGGATCTTGACCCGAGCGAACCGCGCTTCTCCATGCTCGTCCTCGACCACCACCGCCAGGTTGAGGCTGAGGTTGGAGATGTGCGGAAACGGCCGACCGGGGTCGAACGCGAGGGGCGTGAGGACCGGGAAGGCCACCTCGTCGAAGAACGCGTCGGCTGCGGCCCGCTGCAGTGGCGACAGCTCGGCGTAGTGAAGCACATGGATACCGGCCTCCGCCAGCTCGGGCAGAAGCGCATGCAGGCAGGCGCGCGACCTGTCCATGATGGCGAGGGCACGGGGCCGGATCGCCGCCAGCTGCTCGGTGGGCGTCATGCCGTCGAGGGAGCGCTCGGCCACCCCCGCCTCCATCTGCTGCTTCAAGCCGCCGACCCTGACCATGAAGAACTCGCCGAGGTTGGAGGCCACGATGGTCAGGAACTTCACGCGCTCCAGCAACGGATTGCGGGCATCCTCGGCTTCTTCGAGCACCCGCTCCTGAAAGTCCAGGAGGCTGAGCTCGCGGTTGATATAGAGGTGTGGGTCACCGAGCTCGCGCACGACCGCCCTTTCCCGGCGCGCTTGGTCCGACTCTCGTGTACCATCTCAGACAAGCGCTGCAAACACCAGGGAGGGGCCGATGGACCGTTATCGGGTGAAACCGGGCACCGTCGTGCGACTGAAGGACTGGGAGCCCGGCGACACGTCGGCGTATTCCGGAGGCAAGGAGCAGGCGCCCCAAGAGCTCGACCGGCTCCGCCAGAGCCTGGTCACGCTGCAGGAGACCCTCTGGGCGGAGAAACGGCGGAGCGTCCTGGTGATCCTCCAAGCCATGGACACGGGCGGCAAGGACGGCACCATCAGCCACGTCCTCACCGGCCTGAACCCGCAAGGGGTCTATGTCCAGGGCTTCGGTGTGCCGTCGACAGAGGAGCTGGAGCACGACTACCTCTGGCGGGCGCACGAGCACACACCCCAGCGAGGCAAGATCGGGGTCTTCAACCGCAGCTACTACGAAGATGTTCTCGTGGTCCGCGTACACGAGTTGGTCCCGAAAGACGTGTGGAGCCGCCGGTACGACCACATCAACGCCTTCGAGCGACTCCTCTCGGACGAGGGCACCACGGTCCTCAAGTTCTTCCTGAACATCTCCAAGGCCGAGCAGAAGCAGCGGCTCGAGGAACGCCTGGCTCAGACCGACAAACGCTGGAAGTTCAACCCCGACGACCTCGCCGAGCGACGCCTCTGGGACAAGTACCAGGAAGCCTACGAGGTCGTCCTGAGCCGCACTAGCACGGAGTACGCGCCTTGGTATATCGTCCCGTCTGACCACAAGTGGTACCGCAACCTCGTCGTCTCGAGCGCGCTGGCCAATACCATGCAGCGGATGGACCTGCAGGTGCCCAAGATCACCTTCGACCCCCAGAAGGTCCGCATCGACTAGAAGTCCGCGCGTCAGGCCCTTGCGTCGGTGCGGTGATGTCGTGTCACACAACCGACCGGCCTTTCTTGAGGTCATCACCACAATGGACCCGCCATTCCGAGGAGCCTATCATCAGCTCCGGAGGGCGGAGGCGACACCACCGGAGGCGCGACATGCAGGGCTACGTCGACTCGTTGCTGGCGCAGATCAAGGCCAAGAACCCGGCCGAGCCGGAGTTCCATCAGGCCGTCGAGGAGGTCGTCGATTCGCTGTCGGTCGTCCTCGACCGCCATCCCGAGTACCGGGCCGCCAAGATACTCGAGCGTATGGTCGAGCCGGAACGGGTGATCATGTTCCGCGTGCCCTGGATCGACGACGCCGGCGAAGTGCAGCTGAACCGGGGTTTCCGGGTGCAGATGAACAGCGCTATCGGCCCCTACAAGGGCGGTTTTCGCTTCCACCCCTCGGTCAACCTGGGCATCATGAAGTTCCTCGCCTTCGAGCAGGTCTTCAAGAACTCCCTCACCACGCTCCCCATGGGTGGGGCTAAAGGCGGCGCCGACTTCGATCCCAAGGGCAAGAGCGACAACGAGGTCATGCGCTTCTGCCAGAGCTTCATGACCGAGGTCTTTCGCCACATAGGCGCCGACACCGACGTCCCCGCGGGGGACATCGGCGTGGGGGCGCGCGAGATCGGCTACCTCTTCGGCCAGTACAAGCGACTGCGCAACGAGTTCACCGGCGTGCTCACGGGCAAGGGCCTCAACTGGGGAGGATCCCTCGTCCGTCCTGAAGCGACGGGATACGGTACCGTCTACTTCGCCGCCGAGATGGCCGCCACGCGGGGCGGGACACTCACGGGCATGACCTGCCTCGTCTCCGGATCGGGTAACGTGGCTCAGTACGCCACCGAGAAGCTCATCGAGTTGGGCGCCAAGCCCGTCACCCTGTCTGACTCCAACGGCTTCATCTACGATGAGGCCGGCATCGACCGGGAGAAGCTCTCCTTCGTCATGGACCTCAAGAACGTCCGCCGCGGCCGCATAAGAGAATACGCCGAGAAGTACTCGACCGCGGTCTACACCTCCGCCGATGCGAGCGCCGGCTCCAACCCGCTTTGGTCGATCAAGGCCGACGCCGCGTTCCCCTGCGCTACGCAGAACGAGATCAACGCGGCCGATGCCCAGAACCTCCTCGCGAACGGGGTGAGGCTGGTGGCCGAGGGGGCCAACATGCCCACCTGTCTCGAAGGCGTCGAACACTTCCTGGACGCGGGGATCCTCTACGCACCGGGCAAGGCCTCGAACGCGGGCGGTGTCGCCACCTCAGGTCTGGAGATGTCGCAGAACAGCATGCGCCTCAACTGGCCCCGCGAGGAGGTCGACGCGCGCCTCCAGCACATCATGAAGAGCGTGCACGAGGCCTGCGTCCACGCCGCGGATCTCTACGGCACCCCAGGCAACTACGTGAACGGCGCGAACATCGCCGGCTTTCTCAAGGTGGCCAACTCGATGCTCGACCAGGGCGTCGTCTAGCCTTCCCGGAGGCTGGTGAAAAACGAAGTCCCGGCGGCCGGAGCGCACTGGGAGGCGCCATACGTCGTCCTCCGTCGCGCCCGTAGCGCTGCTACGAGCGCTCCCTGCGTCCTGGTCTTGCGCGTTCCCAGCGCACCCCCGCCGCGAGAAGTCGTTTATCAACAGCCTTCCAGTGTGCTCCAGGGGAGGCGAGGGCCGACACCCCTGCTATCCTAGGCTGGAGCCATGCCCCACTTCGAGGAACACCTAGCCACGCTGGCGGCCCGCACCCGCTTCCAGGACTTCGAGGTCCTGATGTCGGCGCGGGTGGAGAACATCATCCTGGTCTCATCCCTGTACGACAAGTTCATCCTGCAGGAGGACGGTCAGCTGAGCGAGGTCATCCTCGGCGAGTTCCTCGATCTGCACTTGCACCACACCACGGGCCTCACACACGTCTCGAGCGGGTCCGAGGCGCTCGCGCTGGCCGCCGGCAACCGCAGCTTCAACCTGATCATCACCGCCATCAACGTGGGCGAC
>JAJZQZ010000245.1 GCA_021802965.1 Actinomycetes bacterium | reverse complement strand
GCTCTTCCGATCTGCTTGGCTGGGACGCGCCGGCTTGGCGGCTGTCTCGGCGAGAGTTCCCCGGGGGCGCCCGTATCCGGGTAGCAGGGCGGTAGCTTCCTGTATCGAGGCGGCCACCGAGTGAGCCGCGCCGGAGGGATCTTCGACTCCTGCGCCGCTGGTGACCTTGGAGATCGACCACTCCAGGCCGTCCGGGTTGGTCGATGCGAACCAGGACAAGGCCCCGACCGCCACCACGGCCGCGATCGTGAAGCCCACCAGCACCTTCCTGATGCTCAGCCCGGACAGCGGCTGTCCGGCGGCCGCCCGCTCCAGGATCTCGGGTCGGGAGCGCCGGATGAAGAGAACCACCGCCGCGGTCACGAGCCCCTCGACCACCCCGATCCCTAGGTGGATGGGCTGCATCATCACCAAAAAGGTCTGGAATGGCAGCGCGCTCACCCCCGACGCCACAGTCTCGAGCACGACGCCAAGGGCTCCCAACTGAAGAGCCACGACGGCCGCCGCGAGACTTCCGGCGAAGACCCGGCCGCGGCTGCGCGAGGGCCCGGCCACCCGCTTGTAGACGAGACGATAGGCGATGAACGCCGCGAAGAAGCCCAGGTTGAAGATGTTCGCCCCCAGCGCCAGCAATCCCCCATCGGCGAAGAAGAGCGCCTGCACCGTGAGGACCGAGGCCATGACCAGGAAGGCGGCGTAGGGCCCCAGCAGGACAGCGAGGATCAGGCCCCCTCCCAGGTGCCCGCTCGAACCCGTGCCGGGGATGCTGAAGTTGAGCATCTGGGCCGCGAAGATGAACGCGCCGAGCACTCCCATGAGGGGCACCTTGCTCTGATCGAGGTCCTCCCGGACCTTCTTCGCGCAGTAGGCCGTCAGCGCTCCGGTGGTCGCCCACATCGCTCCCCCCACCACCGGGGATATCAGCGCGTCCGACATATGCATAAGGATCCCTCGTTCGTGCGCGTCCGGTATTACGTCTGGACGACTCGTGCTATTCTGCCACAGTCACACTTGCCCGGCAACACATTCACGGCCTTCGCACGGGTGCGGGTCAGCAACAGGAGCCACCGATGCCAGAGATCACCCGCTTCAGCATCTCCACCGACGCGCGACTCCTCGAACGTTTCGACGCACTCAGCGCCGAACGGGGCTACGTCAACCGCTCCGAGGCGATGCGCGACCTGATGCGCAACGCACTCGTCGAGGAGCTCTGGAGCGCCGACGACGCCGAAGCCGTGGGCACGGTGACCCTCGTATACGATCATCACGCCAGCGACCTATCCGACAAGCTGACGGAGCGCCAGCACTCGCACCACGAGTCGATCTTGTCCTCCCTGCACATCCACCTCGACGCCCACAACTGCCTCGAGGTCGTCGTTCTCAAGGGAGCCGTGCGGCACATCCGGCGACTGGCCGACGAGCTGATCGGCACCAAGGGCGTGAAGCACGGCAAGTTCGTGGCGACCACCACCGGCGACGACTTCGTCTGAGGGCGCGGATGTCGCGGATCGAGGCAGGCCTCTATCAGCTGGGGCGGCTCGACAGGCTGGCCGCCCAAGACACCTCCGTCCACCGGCTGGACCCCCGGGCCAAGGTCGTCACCACTCTGGTGTTCCTGGGGTGCGTGGTGTCGTTCGGCAAGTACCAGGTGCTTCCGCTGCTGCCCTTTATGATCTTCCCCATCGTCCTGGCGACCGACGGCCGCGTGCCGTTGGGCTATCTGGCCCGGAAGCTGCTCTACGTGGCGCCCTTCGCCCTCGTCATCGGCATGTTCAATCCGGTGCTGGACCGGGCGGCTCTCGCGGAGATAGACGGCATCGCCATATCGGGCGGCTGGGTGTCTTTCATCTCGATCTTGCTGCGCTTCGCACTCACGACCTCCGCGGCCCTGGTCCTCATCGGGACCACCAGCTTCAACGGCGTCTGCATGGCCTTGGAGAGGCTCGGAGCACCCGATGTCTTCGCCACGCAGCTGCTCTTGCTCTACCGGTACATCTTCGTGCTCGGTGAGGAGGCCGCCTCCATGACCCGCGCTCGAGCGGTGCGTAGTTTTGGTGGCCGGGGGATGGGCCTGCACGTCTACGCGTCGATGCTGGGGCATCTGCTCTTCCGCACCTACGACCGGGCCAACCGCGTCTATCGTTCGATGCTCAGCCGGGGCTTCGACGGACAGATCCGGATCGCGCGCCCTCTCCGACTCGGGGGCCGTGACGTCATCTTCACGCTCGCCTGGAGCACCATTTTTGTCCTCTTTCGCGTCTTCAACGTGCCGCTCCTGCTGGGGCAGGCCGTCACCAAGGTGATCGCATGAGCCACCACAGAGTAGAGGTGACCGACCTCGCCTTCTCGTACCCGGACGGGCCTCCCGCCCTCGACGGGGTCTCCTTCCTCGTCACCCACGGCGAGTCCGTGGCGCTGGTCGGAGCCAACGGAGCGGGCAAGTCCACGCTGCTCATGCACCTGAACGGGGTGCTGACACCCACCTCGGGAGTGGTGCGCATCGGCGACGTACCCGTGACCAAGAAGACCCTACCCGATATCCGCAAGACCGTGGGCATGATCTTCCAAGACGCCGACGACCAGCTCTTCATGCCCACCGTCTACGAGGACGTCGCCTTCGGGCCCATGAACCTGGGCCTCCCGCCCCAGGACGTCGAGACCCGGGTGCGCGCCGCCCTCGAGCAGGTCGGTGCTTTGGAGCTCCGCGACCGGCCCCCCTACCGGCTCTCCGGCGGAGAGAAAAGAGCCGTCGCCATCGCCACGGTACTATCGATGAACCCGAGCATGCTGGTGATGGACGAACCCTCCTCGAACCTCGACCCTCGCGCCCGGCGGAGGCTGATCGAGCTCCTCCGTTCCTTCGAGCACACCAAGATCATCGCCACTCACGACCTCGACCTGGCGCTGGACCTCTGCGAGCGCACGATCGTCATGAACGCGGGGCGCATCATCGCCGACGGCCCGACACTCCAGATCTTCAAAGACGAGGGGCTGTTGCTCGCAGGTGGATTGGAGCAGCCCATGAGCATGCAACGGTGTCCGTCTTGCGGAGGGATGCGGTAACCGGGCGGTTGCTGGACGACCAGCTTCAATAGTATGTAGCTACGCTGCGCTGGGCCATGACGGCATCTCGAGCTTGACAATCCCAGAAAGTGCGTAGAGAATGAAAAGCATCTCACTGGGGGGAAGGGCGTTTTGGCAGATGAAACGTCGCGAGCTGGAGTCAGAACCGGCCTTGGGGGGCATGGACTTCTCCGCTCTACGACCGCACCCCTTTCCCCCAGTGTTTCGTCCAAGTGTTTCGAACAAGGGGGTCACACTGTGAAGACGAGCCGTACCGCATTCCTCATCCTGGTGGTGCTCACATTCGCTCTCTCGCCGCTCGTGGCGAGCTGCGCATCCGACTCTGCCACAACCACGTCAGCGGCGGCGACGGAGACATCGGCCCCAGCGGCTACCGAAACAAGCGGCGGCGGCGCGGCGGGGCCCGTCAAGATCGGGTTTATGGCCCCCTACGTGGGCGTCTACGCCAAGCTAGGTCAGGACATGGACAAGGGCTTCAAGCTCTACCTGGAAGAGATCGGGTACAAGGCGGCGGGCCGGGAGATCCAGCTCATCACCGAGGACACCGAAGCCAAGCCCGAGCTCGGGCCGACCAAAGCCAACAAGCTGATCGACAGTGACAAAGTCAACGTGATCGCCGGCATCGTACACAGCGGCGTAGCCACCGCCATCCGCGACATCGTGGATCAGAAGAAGATCCCCACGGTCATCACCAACGCGGGTGCACCCGACCTCACCGGCAAGCTGAAGAGCCCCTATATTTTCCGGACCTCTTTTGCCAACGGGCAGCAGGACCTGGCCGGCGGCTGGTACGCCTACAACAAGCTGGGCTACAAGAAAGTCATCATCCTCGCCCCCGATTACTCCGCCGGCCATGACAAGGCGACCGGTTTCATGAAGTACTTCAAAGGGTCAGGCGGCATCGTGGTGCAGGAGATCTATCCGCCCTTGGAAACCAACGACTTCGCCTCTTACCTGACCCAGATCGCGGACAAGGCCGATCAGGTCGACGCCGTCTGGGCTTTCTTCGCGGGCAGTGGTTCCATCAAGCTCATCAACCAGTACGCGGAGTACGGGCTCAAGGACCGGCTGCCGCTGATCAGTGTCGGCGATACCGTGGACGACGCCTTCCTGCCGTCCATGAAGGACTCGGCGCTCGGTATTAAGAACTACCTGCATTACGCCGCCACCCTGGACACTCCGGAGAACAAGGCCTTCGTCGACGCCTACAAGGCCAAGTACAACGAGCTGCCCAGCATGTTTGCCGAGCAGGCCTATGTGGGCGCCAAGGCCATCGTCACTGCTCTTGAGGCCGTGCAGGGCAACATCGAGGATGTCGACGCTTACACCGCCGCCCTGAGGACGGTGAAGTTCGAAGCCCCTCGGGGTCCCTTCAGCTTCGACGCCAACCAGAACGTCATCGAGAATGTGTACATCCGCGAGGTGCAGAACGTGGGTGGCCAGCCTCTAAACTTCGTCCTCGACACCGTGAAAGACGTCGATCAGAACTGGACGCCCACTCAGTAGAGTCAGCGGAATGACGGCGCCGGAAGGCCGAAG
>JAJZQZ010000244.1 GCA_021802965.1 Actinomycetes bacterium | reverse complement strand
GGTCTGGATTCCCTCGAGCTTGAGGCCCCGGTCCAGGCCGGTGAGCGCCTTGCCGAGCGCCGCTCCCGACGCTGCGACGTTGTCCATGAGTTCCGGCCGCACCGACGTCGCTGCGAGACCGGTGGCGGCCTGGGTGAGTTTCTCCAGTTGTGCCGCGGAGAGCCCGCCCACTTCGCCCACGTCCGAGAGGACGACGGCGGTCTGCATCAGGTCGTCCTTCATGAACGCGGTCGACTTGGCCATCTCTTCGAGGGCGGCACTCATGCCCGACCCGAACGCCTTGTCAACCCCGGCGCTCATGCGTTCTTCAAAGCCCGCCTTGGCGAGAGACGAGCCGAGGATCTCCTTGGCTGTGAAACCACCCACCACCCCACCAAGGGCACCGCCGACGAGGTTCGTCACAGAGGCCCCGAGTCCAGGGCCGGAGCCACCCGACGTACCGCCCATCTTCACCGGCGTCGTGGCCTTCTTCTGCAGAGCTTCGATCTGTGCCGTGAGCTTGGCGATCTGACCGGTCGCTTCGGACGTGTTCACCTGTACGCGGGGGGCGACGCCCATACGCCGCGCCATCTGAGTCTGTAGGGCGTTCAGCTTCTCAAGCTGCGTGACGGCCGGAGCCGTGTTCAGCGTGACTGGCTTACCCTTGCTGGCGAGCTCGGCCCCAAAGGCGTTGACCTTCGCCTCGGCGGCGTCCAGCGGCGAGGAATCGACCTGGAGGCCGATCTTGACTTGTGCGAGGTCGGTCACAGCGTCAAGCTCCCTTCCAGCGAGTCGCCAGTGGGTTCGGTGTCAGCAGGCGCCGTCAGCTTCTTCTCAATGCGGGCGAGCGCCACGAGATCGGCGAGAGAGAGCCAGTCGAGGTCCGCGAACGCGAACCCGTGCAAACGGGCTAGTCGGTGGCAGAGCCCGATGGTGAGCTTGACGGGGTCGACGCTTCCGCCGGCGTCGGCGGCGTCGTCGGGTCCGGCTCCGCCGGCGGCCACGTCCACGCCTCCATAAGGACGCTCGCGAGTTCCGTCCATGCGAAGAGGCCGAGCGCACGGTCGACCACCTCCGGCTCGACGCCGAGCGCCTGGCCACCCGCGAGCGCATGCCGGCGGGCCTCCCCGCCTTCGAGTGCCTGCTCCAGGAGGTAGCGCAGCTTGGGCCCAGCGAGGTCGAGAGGCGAGAGCCCGCGGGCCAAGAGCTCGTCGAAGGTCCAGCCGTTGTGCTCGGCCCAGAGTTCTTGTCGGCGTACGGAGAGGAAGACGGGATACTTGCGCCCGTCGAGCTCGAGCACGGGCACATCGCGCATCGTTAAGGCGTGGTCGCTCAAGGCATCCTCCAGAGGGTAAAGGCCGTGTCATACACTTCCCCGCCCACCGCGCGGGCTTCGGCCCGCGGAAAGGGCGTCCCGGCGATGGTCCAACCCGTCGTCGTCACGCCGTGGCGATCGGTGTAGGCAACGATCGACCAGGCTTCGTACCAGGTGATAAGGAGCGCGACCTCAGCGGACGAGTCCAGCCGACCCGCGAGCGCCACCGATTCGAGCATGTTCGTCTGCGTGATGATGAGCGGCGCCCCGGTGATATCCGAGACGACGCTCTGCGGCAGAACCCGGATCGGGACAGAGGCGCGGTCGACGTCCTTCAGGGCCACGACGTCCGTGCCCACGGCCAAGGCCACCTGGTAGGCTGGACGGGGTTCGACGGTGACGGTCGCGGTATAGGTGAGGCACTCGGCGCCGTTGTCACCCGTGAACGAGTCGACGCTGCCCCCGTAGACCGTGACGGTCTCCTCAGCCGCCGTCAGAGCCCTATGAGCTTCCATGTTCGCTTTGAAGGCGTCGAGGCGCTCAATGAGCGCAGCCTGCGCTCGGGAAGGATCCGTGAAACGCACAAACAAGCGCACGCCGAATCGGTATGTGGTCCCGCCGGCCGTCGGTATATCCACCCGACCTTGGTCGCCGTCGAACCAGACCTGAGCGCATGGGAGCTTCTGCAGTCCGACCGGAACGGGGGCATCGTCGACCACCTTCAGCATGCGGTCACGTGCCACGGCCGCGATGAGGGATACATGGATGCTCGCGACGCTCATAGCGCCCTCGCGATCTCGGCGGCCATGATCTCGGGCATGAGCGGCAAGACCTCTCGCAGGGCGTTCCGGCCCGGCCGGGTAGCGGGGAAACCGGGGTGCTTGAGCTTCGTCGCGTAGCCCGCCGGTCCCCAGGCCATGACGCGCAAAACCGGGGAACTCCCCGCGGCCAACAATCCGGCCGTGACTGACAGCCGCAACTCCTTACGCGCCTTGCCGCGCAGGCCCTTGCGATAAGCCGCCCGAGCGACGCTGTAGCCGGCGGCGACAGCCGCGGGCCGGATGGTGTGCCTACGGGCGCCCGACTCGAAGAACCGGGCGCGGTAGTCGTGCGCACCGACCGTGGCGCGACCGGACGAGCCGTCACCCATATCGACGCGGACCGAACTGCCGATGCGGCCGGGTAGGTTGTCCGCCCATGCCAGCTTCAACTCCTCGGCGCACCGCTCCAGGCCGCGATAGATGCCCCGATTGAGGGCGTTTTTCGCTTCCGGGTTCATGGTCACCCGGACCGTGAAGACGCCGTGATCGGTGCCGCCGTAGGCGTTGCCGCGACCGTAGCGGGTCATACGACGGAGGGCATGCGATAGGTGCCCACGATCATCTTGACCTGATTGGGCCACTCGTGTTCTTGCCCAACACCACCGCCGCCCTCGAACCACATCGAGCGGGCGGTGAGTTGTGAGCCGGCGTAGAACTTGACCAACATGAGAACGGCCAGCTTCAGGTCATCAGGAACGGGGTTGTACCCGGCCATGTAGGTGACGACCACGTTCCGGCGGCCGTAGGGGAAGCAGGCCGCCCGGTAGAGCCGGAATGACTCCTCGAGCACGCAGTCATTGACCTGGGTGCCGTCAATCGTGACTGTGGAGACCGAGATCGCGGGCATGCGGCCCAGGTACAGCACGAGGCGGCCGTCGCCGTCGTGGTATTCGTCTGCCACTTCGGTCGCGGCGATGGAACTGCCGATGGCCCGTTCGACAGCGGCTACGGCTCCCTCGACGATCGCGGAGATCTGGGGATCGGCATACGCGGTCGCTTCACCCAGCCACGCCTTCGCCTCGTCGAGAGTGACGACTGCTCCCACACTGCCTCCCTACTTGCCAAGACTTACCAGAACGTCAGCCACGGCGCTGCGGTCTCGGACCGTGTTTCACCGCCTGCGACATCTGCCGCTGAACGTCCGCGGCCGGTTGAGGGTTTCGGCAGTTCCGGACGTCTTCATCGGTCGCCAAGCGCGCACTGCCAGCGCGGATCACGTAGAGCGCGTCCGCGTCATCCGTGGTCACGACGTCGCCGGTGGCATGGGTCTCTCCCGCCACCTGGATGTTGCGGAGCAGGTAGATGGTCAGCATGTCTCTCCTTGGGAAGCGGAGCAGGGGAGCCGCGGGCGCTCCCCTGCTCGAGGTTCGTCCGGGTAGTCGCTAGCAGATCGCGTCGGCCATGCGGGCGAAGGACTCGCCGTGACGCACGCAGACGTCCACGTCCTGCAGGGCGATGATGCGGACGGTGCCGGCGGTACCGCCCGTGTAGGGGTCGACCAGGATGTCCAGGCTGCCCCACTGACCGATGATCAGATCGGCCCAGTTGCCAAAGAAGATTTCCGACAGGCCGGTGCCGAGCCCCTTGGTCAGGTCGGAGCGCGCCTGGTTGGATACGACCGTCTTGTACCCGTTCAGCGGGGCGTCGGGCGACGCGTTGTCCCACATCATCGTGGCCGAGTACGTGGCGACCTTGGGCGTGGACTTCAGGTAGCCGCGCGTCTTCGCGTTCACGATGTAGGCCATGCTGCCCACGTCCGCGTTGGCCGCGGCGACCGCCGTCTCGAAGGCAACGATGTTCGCCCACGTCGGGGCCGCGCCGTTCGTACCGCCGATCACGGAGCCGACGTTCGTCTGAGCGGCCACGCCCTTCGGATACACGGTCAAACCGGTGCCGGAGAGAGCGGCCAGGTCGATGCCGAGCGCGCAGATCTTGGCGATGTCGTTCGCAACCATGTTCTCGACGTCGATGCTCGACTGCAGGATCAGGCTGCGGCCGATGTCCGAGTAGGCGCCCCCGACATGCGGGGTCATCGTCACCTGATCGACGGTGGGATGGCTCTCTCCGGTGAGCGCGGAGTTGTCAGTCGCCCCGACCCAGTAGAACGTGCCGGCGGCGGTCTGCCGCGGGACGGCGATATTGCCCACCAGCCCGCCGAGGTAGGTGCAACCTGCCTGCCGCACGGCGAGGCGGTTGCGCAGAAGGTCGATGAAGCTCGCGCCGAGGACCGAGGTCTCGACGAGGTTGCCGGCGAACGTCGCATCGCCGGTCGTCATACCCGCGCGCTGCTGTACGTCCATGGGGACGAAGAAGCCTTGCGGATCCTTGCCCATGGCCCGCGCCACCATCTCAGAGGCTTCGCGCTCGAGCCCCGCCTCTTTCCAGGCGTTCGGCTCGCCGAGCTTCGCGTTCATGGCTGCGCGGAGGGCCTTGACCAGCGAATACTGGCGCACCTCCGCAGCGGACATGCCAAGCATGGTCGGATCGGCCACGGGCACCGGCTTGAAGGCCGGAACCGCCCGGGCTTCGCCGTCGAGTTCCAT
>JAJZQZ010000020.1 GCA_021802965.1 Actinomycetes bacterium | reverse complement strand
CCGGGTTCGACTACGTGAGCATGGCGTTCGTGTACGAGGAGATCAGCAAGGCATGCTCTTCGGTCCGCGGATTCCTGGCCGTTCATGTGGGGCTGACGTCCATGTGCATATACGACTGGGGAACCGAGGCGCAGAAACGCGCGTATCTTCCCCGCCTGGCCTCGGGGGAGAGCATCGGGTGCTATTGCCTGACCGAACCGAATGTCGGGACGGATGTTGCAAGCATGGAGACGACCGCGCGTCGCGAGGGCGACGAGTATGTCATCAATGGCCGCAAACACTGGATCACGAACGGCAACCGCGCGGATCTTGCCCTGGTCTTCGCGTCCGCCGACCGGGCTCTCAAGCACAAGGGGATCTGCGCGTTTCTGGTCGACACGGCCACCCCGGGATTCAAGAGGCAGCGGATGACAGGCATGGAGCTTGGTCACCGGGCGTCGGATCACGCGGTCATCGATTTCGAGGAGATGCGGGTACCCCGAGAGTGCCTCTTGGGCGCCGAGGGCGACGGCTTCAAGGTGGCGATGGGCGCGCTTGATCACGGCCGGCTGGGGGTCGCGGCCGGTGCCGTCGGCGTGGCGCAGGCCTGCGTCGACGCATGCGTGGAGTTCGCACGCAACCGGAGGCAATTCGACAAGCCGATCGGCGACTTTCAGCTGATTCAGGAGATGATCAGCGACATGGTGGTAGAAACGAGCGCGGCCCGATTGCTCGTGCTCTTCGCGGCTCATCAGAAGATGATGGGCCGCAGGAACACGAGAGAGACCTCGATGGCGAAATACTACGCCACCGAAGCCGCCTCGCGAGCCGCGAACAACGCCGTCCTGCTGCACGGCTCGTACGGGTACAGCAACAACAGTCCGGTCGAGCGATATCTTCGAGATATCAAGGGCTACCAGATCTACGAGGGAACCAATCAGATTCAGCGCATCATCATCGCGCGCGACGTGCTGAAAGATCTGGACAGGCAGATGGATATTTCGTCTGTTCTCTAGCAAACCAGCGAGGGGTTGACTTACATGCATGACGAGTTTGCGTTCGATTATGACGTGCAAGGTGGAATTGCCACCATCGCGCTCAACAGGCCTGATCGTCTAAACGCGATCACCTTCGAGGTGTACGCGCAGCTCCGTGACCTCACGTACGGCCTCCGCGAGAACTCGAAAGTCAAAGTGGTAGTCATTACAGGACGCGGGAAGGGGTTCTGCTCCGGCGGGGACGTCCATGAGATCATCGGGCAACTTTTCGAGCGGGACACGAGGGATGTGCTCGAGTTCACGCGGATGACCGGAGCGGTGGTCAACAACCTGCGCCGGCTGGATCAGCCTGTGATTGCGTCCATCAACGGGATCGCGGCGGGAGCCGGAGCCGTCATCGCCCTTGCCAGCGATTTTCGGATCCTCAGTGAGAATGCCCGCTATGCCTTTCTTTTCACCAAGGTTGGTCTTGCGGGAGGAGACATGGGAGCCGCGTACTTGCTCCCGCGGATGGTCGGTCTTGGGCGGGCGACTGAGATCCTCATGCTCGGTGAGCCGGTAGACGCGATCACCGCGCAGAAGATCGGACTGGCGACGAAAGTGGTACCGGCAGAAGAGCTCGAGATGACGACGCGCGATCTCGCGGAGAGTCTGGCAAACGGCCCGACTAATGCCTTCTCGATGACCAAGCGCATGCTCACGAACGAGCTCTCCATGGATCTCGAGGCAGCGATCGAGAACGAGGCCTCTGGCCAAGCGCTCCTCCTCATGGGCCGGGATCACCGGGAATTCTACGATTCGTTCATGGAAAAGCGACCCGCGGTCTGGACGGGTCGTTGACCATGGCGCGCCGGTGCGTGGGAATGGTGTTAAGCGCTACTTGAACCATCGTGGAAGCGCCGCTACTATGCATCGAGCGGCCGAGCAGGGCTGGGAGGCTTCGTGTGAGTTGCGTCGACGACGGTAGGTGAGGTATGGAAGGGCGAGAAGAGACGGCACAGGGGCCCCCAGGACTGGAAGGTATCGGGCCTAAGCTCAGGGCGGTAAGGACGGAGCGTGGTTTGAGCCTCCGTGCACTCGCAGCCAAGGTGGAGGTCACTCCCAGTCTCATCAGCCAGATAGAGAGTGGAAAGTCGAATCCTTCCGTTTCTTCGCTTTTCGCGCTGGCTGCTGCGCTCGAGGTGCCCCTGGACTATTTCCTTCCCGGCGGGGCCCCGGTTATCCGCGGTAACCAGGCCCACCTCCCTTCGACGGCCGAGGTGTTTGATCAGTTGGGCGCCCGACCACGGGAAGTGAGGGTGGACGCAGGCTCAGGCGCGAGCGACGCTGGCAATCCCGTTGTTCGCAGGGACGAGAGACCACAGATCCTGATCGACGGCTTCGGCGGGTCCATTACCTGGGATCGGCTGGCTCCACGGCCGGAGGCGGGCGCGGGGTTCTTGAACAGCATGGATTTCCTCGTGATCACTTATGAGCCGGGCGCGGCCTCGGCCAAGAACATGATCCAGCACATGGGCTTCGAAACTGGATACGTCCTCGAGGGGAACTTCACGGTCTACATACAGTTTCAGGAATTCGCACTGGGGCCCGGCGATAGTATTGCGTTCGAATCATCCAGGCCGCACCGGGTGGTAAACACCGGCGCGACTATGGGGCGGGCCATCTGGGTCGTCGTCCGATAGGCTCACCAGCGTGACAGGACGCGATGTTGTCATAGTGTCCGCCTGCCGCACTCCGATCGGCGGCTACTTGGGCAGTCTCCGGCCGTTGCGGGCCGCCGAACTGGGCGGGGTCGTGGTTGCCGAGGCCGTGCGCCGGGCCGGGGTGGATGTGGCGGTGATCGACGAGTGTGTCATGGGGCATGTCCTACAGGCTGGGCAAGGCCAGAACCCTGCGCGTCAGGCGGCGCTGAACGGAGGGTTGCCCAGCACGGTCAATGCCCTCACGGTGAACAAGGTGTGTGGCTCCGGGCTGAGGGCCGTCATGCTCGCAGCACAGTCCATCGCGCTGGGAGAAGCCGAGGTGGTCGTGGCCGGTGGCATGGAATCGATGTCCAATGCCCCCCACGTCCAGTTCTGCCTCCGTGAGGGAGTGCGCATGGGCGACTTCCTCACCGTCGATGCTCTGATCCGCGACGGTTTGTGGTGTGCATTCAACGATGTCCACATGGGCAGTCTGGCTGAGTACACCGCGGTCCGGGCGGGACTCAGCCGCGGGCAGCTCGACGAGTTTTCGGCGGCAAGTCAGCAAAAAGCGGCCCGGGCGATAGAGATGGGCGCCTTCTCTGGGGAGGTGACGGCGGTCGAGGTTCCGCAACGCAAGGGGTCTCCCCTGTCCTTCGAAGTCGATGAGACCGTCAAAGCGGGCACCACTGTCGAGACGCTGGCCGCGCTGCGGCCGGCCTTCGAGAAAGGCGGTATGGTGACCGCCGGGAACTCCCCCGGGCTTACCGACGGGGCGAGTGCGCTGGTATTGACCAGCCGGGAGTTTGCCCACGCCCACGGCCTGCCCGCTATGGCCACCATACGCGAAGGTGCCGTGACCCACCGCGACCCGAAAGACGTGTTCTTCGCTCCGATCGACGCGGTCCGAAAGGTGATGGCCAAAGGGGCCTATGGGATCGGGGATTTTGATCTGATCGAAGCCAACGAGGCATTTGCGGCGCAGTGCCTTGCGGATGGCGCAGAGTTGGGGTGGGACTGGGAACGAGTCAACGTCAACGGTGGGGCGATCGCGTTGGGGCACCCCATCGGCGCGAGCGGTGCGAGGATCTTGACCACGCTCCTCTATGCATTGCGGGCCCGGGAGGCACGGCGTGGGTTGGCGACGCTGTGCCTAGGCGGCGGCGGCGCGGTGGCGCTGGTCGTGGAGCGCGCGTGAGCATCGAGCTCGTCGGCGTCGTTGGAGCCGGCACCATGGGGCACGGCATCGCTCAGGTGTTCGCGGTTGCCGGGTTCGACGTCGTGCTACGAGATGTCACGGTCGAGTTGGCGCGCAAGGGCCGAGACTCGATAGCCGCCGACTTTGGTCGGCTGGTGGCTAAGGGTGTGATGGACGCCGAGGGGACAGCCGCCGCCCTGGCCCGCGTTCGCGCTACCGCCGACCTTGCCGAGTTGGCCGCTGTGGATCTGGCAATCGAGGCGGCAACCGAGAACCCGGTGATCAAGCGCGCCCTGTTCACTGAGCTGGATGCGACCGTGAAAGCCGGCGCGATTCTGGCGACGAACACCTCATCCATATCGGTGACCATGATCGCCGCAGCGACGTCGCGTCCGGATGCAGTGATCGGCATGCACTTCATGAATCCGGTGCCCGCGATGAACCTTGTCGAGATCATCCGGGCCCTGCAAACCTCGGACGCCACATACGAAGCCGTCCGAGCGCTCGCCGAGACAATCGGCAAGGTGCCTGTATCGGCCGCTGATTTCCCTGGATTCATATCAAATCGTGTCTTGCTGCCCATGATCAACGAGGCCGTCTACTGCCTGTTCGAGGGCGTCGGAACCGCTGAGGACATAGACAAGGTGATGAAACTGGGGATGAACCACCCCCTGGGTCCCCTGGCCTTGGCAGACTTGATCGGTCTGGACGTGTGTCTCGACATTCTGAACGTGTTGTTCGAGAGTTTCCGAGATTCGAAATATCGCGCCTGCCCTCTTCTGGTAAAGATGGTGGAGGCCGGGTACCTTGGGCGGAAGAGCGGCCGGGGATTCTACGCCTACGGGCACCGAGGGCCGTAGGGGACCCCCCACGCGGTTGAAGGCGGAGCGTCTGTCGCGTGCGAGCCGGCAGTCAGATCTCGGACACGCGGGGCGATTCTTCAAAGAGCCCAGTTCAAGGTGGACAACCCGTGCTCGGCGCTTGTCCGGCAACGCGCCGTTTCTGGTTTGGACGACTGAGCAAGCCGTTCTCTGCGGGCGTGCGTCTCCATGTTGCGGCACCTCCGCCGTCAGCCAGATGGCGCGCCTGCATCCATTGGCGGGTTACCTCCAGGGCTATGCGGGCTCACGGTCCCTACTCGCCGATCCGCTCCTCCCCACACTGGCTGCAGAAGCGGTCGGTGTCCGAGAACGAGGTTCCGCACTGCGTGCAGAAACGCACCTCGGCCGCGTCTTCGTCGTCGGCCGGCCGCCTGCCTCCACTGCGTGAGGTGGCGGGGTTCGTCACGGAGGCAGACGGACGACGCTGAGAGTTCGCTCTCGGCCGGCTCGGCGCCGCGGGCCGCGGAGCGCCTTGGCGAACGGGACCGCGGGCCGGCGCTGGCGCCGCCCTCGGCCATTTGTAGGCGACGACACCCACCGCCCCGGCGACGAGGGCGAGGAGCACCCAGATCAGGAATCCGTTGCCTCCCGAACCGCTCGACGCCGAAGAGCCGGTCGCGGGCGATCCGGAGGTCGATCCGCCCACGCTGCCATTCGCCGGTAGGGACGGTTCGGCGTCGGGCTTGCTGTATTTCACTTCGGCGGAGACGGGCAGGCCGGGCTTGACCGCGGTCTGAGACTCCTGGCTGAACGTGAAGCCGTCGTTACCCTGGGTCGTCTGCGCGAAGCCGGGGCTGACGGTGAAGGCGGTCGCCCGCTTGGGCTGCTGGACCTGGAGTGTCAGCGTGTCGAACTCCGCCGGGGGATCGAACACGATGGGGAAGTCGCGCTCGCCGTTCAGGTCGAGTCCGGGATCGTAGTAGTACTCGATGTGGACCGGCTTGTTCTTGGGGACCGAGACCGTCACGACGTCCCAGTCGTCTCCTTGCACCACCGTGGGGGACGGCCGATCGTAGTCGAAGCTGCCGTTGGTGTCCACCAGGGCGTAGCCGGTCATGCGGGCGTTGCCCGGGACGCGGAACTGGAAGGTGAAGGGAGTCTTTGCGCCCGCCGCCAGCTGGTAGTCGATGATGACCAGCACGTCCTTGCTGTCGTACTCGGGAAGGAACTGCACGTTCCCGCTGGAGAAGCGCAGGCCTGGGTTGAGCGGCGTAGTGCTGGTGGGGGCCGTGGTCGGTGTGCCACCGGCCGTCGTGGGCGTGACGGAGGCAGTGGTCGGCGTCCCCGGGGTGGTCGTCGGCGTGGCGGCGGTCGTCGCGGGGGTGATCAAAGCCCCGCCGCCGACGGTCGTAGCCGAACCGGCCGCGGGAGCGGCCGTCGTCGGAGTCAAGGGGATACCGATGTTGGGCGAGGCGGCCCTGGCCGCCGCGACGGCTAGGGCGGCGAGCACCAGGGACAGGAGCAGCGCGCCCACGAGCATCCGGACGAGACCCGCATGGTTCGGCTGCTCGCTCCGGAACGCGATCGCGAGCGCCGAATGGTCGCCGATATCACGACGATAGTGGCGAGGGTCCCTGAGCATCCTTCTTCTTGTCATCCTGCTACACCTCCCACCGGCAGAGCTTCTCCTTCTTCTTCGGGTAACGTGCAGATCTCGGGTCGCTCGTCGCAGGTGATGCGCCCGTCGCGGATCTGTATGACTCGATCGACCTCCGCGGTCGATTCGGGGTTGTGCGTGACCATGATCACGGCGTGCCCGCCGTCGGCGAGCTCGCGCAGCAGGGTGAGGATCTGCCTGCCGGTCGTCTGGTCGAGGCTGCCGACAGGCTCGTCGGCCAGGACGATGGGGGGGTTGTTGACCACCGCCCTCGCGATGGCCACCCGGCCCTGTTCGCCGCCGGAGAGCTCTGAGGGGAGGCGGCGTGCCTTGCGTTCGTCCAGACCCACTCGGCACAGTGCGTCGAGGGCGCGTTCGCGCTTCCCGGATTCTTTGAGGATGGCCAGCGGCAGCATGACGTTCTCGAGCGCCGAGAGATACGGGATCAGCTCCAGCTGCTGGAAGACGAAGCCGATGTACTCCCGGCGCAGGTCGGCTTGGCGCTCCTGGCTCAGGGCGTACACGTCGATGTCGTCGACGAGCAGTCGCCCGTCGGTCGGTGGGTTCATCGAGCCGAGGATGGAGAGAAGAGTCGTCTTGCCCGAGCCGGAGGGGCCCATGATCGCGGTGTAGTCCCCGCGCTCGATGTCGAGGCTGACGCGGTCGAGGGCGACGACACGGGCATCGCCCTCGCCGTAGTGGCGGCTCACTTCATCTACGCGCACGATAGCCACCATGTCCTCCTAGATATATTTCAGGGCTGCGGCTGGGTCCATCGCGGCCGCCCGACGAGCGGGATACAGCGCGGCCAACAGGCCGACGACGAATGCAAGAGCCACGCCCGCGACGATGACCAATGGGTTGGGTGTGACAGTGAGCGACAGGCTGCGGACCAG
Organism: Actinomycetes bacterium; assembly: GCA_021802965.1. GTDB lineage: Bacteria > Actinomycetota > Thermoleophilia > RBG-16-64-13 > RBG-16-64-13 > JAJZQZ01. The sequence goes on along the minus strand of JAJZQZ010000020.1, from coordinate 18,761 downwards.
GAGCGGAACCACGAATGCCGCGGCCGACCCCACGATGACGCCGACGATCGCTCCGCCGGCACTCATCACTGTCGCCTCGATCAGGACGAGCTTGCCGATGTGCCGCTGCTTATAGCCCACCGCCCGGAAGACGCCGATCTCCTTCTGGCGCTCCTTGATGGACGTGAGCATGGTGATCATCACCACGAGGCCGCTGATGATGACGATGAGCAGGGTGATGGTGAGCCCGAAGCCGGCCAAGGAGGAGTTCGCCTGGTTCGTGAACTCGACGCTCTTCTTGACCGATACGACAGACGCATCAGGCACGGATGCGCTGATCTCCTTGGTAAGCTGGTCCACTGCTCCTGTGCTCGCGGCGGTCACCTCGATCAGATTGAGGCGGCCCTTCACCCCCGTGAGGTCCGAGAGGGCTTCGAGCGGCATGATGATGAGGTTGTCCTCTTCGGCTCCCGTCTCCTCGAGCCAGCCGGTGACCGTGAAAGGTCGGCCATTGATCGTCACCGACTTTCCCGGGTCGAGTCCCAGGGCGTTGCGCACGCTCTGACCCATCAGTACCTCGCCGGGCGCAGTCGGGACCCGACCCTGGACGCGCCACCAGAGCTTGACAGTCGAGCTTTCGGCCACGTCGGTCCCCATGGCCAGGAAGGTGCGCCCGTCGATCTTCACCGGCTGCAGCAGCACCGGCACCGCCGCCGTCACTTGAGCGGCCGAGGGGACACTCCGTACCTCTTGCAGAGCGCTGTCGGTCAGGTAGGGGATCTCGCCGCTTCCCGCTCCGGCCACGCTGACCCCGCCGTAGCTCAGGCTGAGCCTGCTGCTCGCGGGAGTGACGACGAGGTTCGAGCCGAACTTGCTGAGCTTGTCGTCCATCGTCGCCCTCAGCGAGAGCACGAGGGAGAGCACCAGAACCAGAGCCGCCACGGCGACCGCGATACCCAGGACGACCAGTGCCGCCTTGCCCTTGCGCCGCTTCAGGCTGCCTACCGCTATCGCCCGGAGGTTCATCGGTCAGACCTCCCTCATGGCGAGGGTGGGACTGAGCCGGGAAGCCTGCCATGCGGGGTACAGGCTGGCCATGAGCACCACGCCCACCGACGCCGCCACGGCCAGGCCCAGGTTGGAGATTCCGGGCAGCGAGACCTGGGAGACCCCGGCCACGACCCTGGCCAAGGGCCCGGCGATCGGAGCGGCGATGGCGACCCCGAGAAGGCTCCCCGCGACCGCGAGGGCGAGGTTCTCGGTCAGGATTATGCTGAAGATGTGCCACCGGCGGTAGCCGATCGCACGGAAGATGCCGATCTCACCGCGGCGGTCACGGACGCCTGCCAGCGTCGAGGAGAACACGATGAGGCAGCCGACCAGGATCATCAGCCCTGAGAGGACCGCGCTGAAGAGGCGGAACTGGTCTATCAGCAGGCGCCTGCCCTCGACGGCTTTGAGGAGGGCCGACACCCGGGCGTTCGGGATGGCGACCGCGATCTGGGCGTTGATGTCTTCGATGGGGCAGGTGCTGCAGAAGGCCGAGACCTCGATCAGGCTGAGCTCTCCGCTGCGGCCCCACACGGACTGCGCGGTGGGCAGGCTGATGAACAGCAGGTCGTCTTCCTGGGTCCCGGTAGGCTGGAGGATGCCGGCCACTCGGAAGGTCCCACCGCTGAAGATGACGGGGTCACCCGGTTTCAGCCCAAGTTGGCGCGCGGCTCGGCTCCCGGCCAGCAGGTCGCTCTCACCCTTCGGAGTCTCCCCTGCTATCTTCCACCAGCGCTTGAGCGCCAGCTCCTGCTCCCAGTCGACACCGGCGGCGAGCAGGCGCGTTCCGCCCACATCGACCGGCTCGATGAGCACCGGCGCCACGCGGTTGATGTTCCGCTTGTTCGGGATCGAGCGGATCTTCGCCAGGTCGTCGTTCCGCAGCGGCTGCACGTCGTAGGTCAGATCGCCCAGGGTCACTCCTCCGTAGCTAAGCGGGAGGTCTTTCGTCTGGGGAGCGACCACGATGTTTGCCCCGTACGCGTCGACCTTGTCGGCGAGGTCGCGCTCGGCGCTGTGCGTCACGAGGTAGAGGACGCTCACGATGGCGACGGTGACAGCGATGACCAGCAGCATGAGCGTGCTGCGCGACATGTGCTCGCGCACGTTGCGGAAGGCTATGTGGGATAGGCGCATGCGCTTCTAGCTCACTCGTAGATCGTGCCGCCGGCCGGTGGAAGAATCCCCGGTCGGCGGCACGGGCACGTGTCTGCTATCGGGTGCAGGTACTCAGGCCCGGGGGGTCCAGGCTTCGAGGGCGGCCGTCGGCACGACGATGGTGCCGTTCTGGTTCTGCACGGTCAGAGCTTGGGGCGGGAAGGCGGTGCAGCCGCCCGAGACGCCCTCCAGAGTGTTGAGGTCCCACCTGGTGCCGCAGGTATCGCACACGAGGGTGTTGCCTTCGATATGGAAGCTGGTGCTCTTGCACGGCTCGCAGAACGACGTCGCCACGACCAAGTTGCCGCTGGGGGCGACATAGGAGATGAGGGGGATGGTGCCGCCGGTGATGCTCTGCCATACGCCGCTCAGTGGAGTCGTGCGCGGGTACTTCATGCTGACCAGGGTCGACTTCTGCACGTCGGCGGCCAAGAAGGTGGCGTTCGCGCCCGACACGGTGAGATCGATCGGTGTCATGGCGATCGTCGCTCCGGAGGCGGCGCCGGAGGATGCCGGGGCGGCCGCTGCTGGAGCCAGCGTCACGCCACTCGATACCTGCTTTGAGGCGTTGAGCTGCGAGTAGCCTCCCGCGGCAAGAAGGGCCAAGACCGCGATGACCGAGATGATGATCACGACCTTGCGGACGGGGAACTTGCCCGCCTCTTCAAAGCGCTGTCGCTTGCTGTCGAGGTCCGCGCTGCGGTTGGTCGTCGCTTTGGCGGCCGGGGTCTGCCGGCCGGCCGGCCTCTTGCTCTGACGGTTCGATGCCACGTCTCTGCTCCCTCTCGTGGGGTGTCCGGACTTCTGTCGGCGAGCGTGAGCCGAAGTGGGGCCCCCTGTGGTCGCCGTGGCGGCCATCATACTACGGGCCGTAGTAGGTAATCAATGGGAAGAACTACACAAGGTAGTAGAAGCGTGAAGAATGCGTAAAGGATGACTCTCGACGGCCGGCGCGGCTTGCGTCTGGAGCACACTCGGGAGTACGGTGAGGCGATGCAACAATACCCTGGGGGGGTAGTGTATGGACGAGAAGCCTCCGCACACTAGTGGCCCGACGGAGGTCCTGCACAGCGAGGCGCCCGTCAGTCGCCGTCGCTTTCTCGTGGTGCTGCTCGGGACCACCGGCATCCTCGGCCTGGCCGGGCTGGTCGCACCCATCGTGCGCTTCGCCTTCCCCACTGCGAAAGGCGAGATCGCCACGACTCTGAAGGTCTCGACGATGGCCGAGCTTACGGCCGCCGGCGGTGAGCTCGACATCGAGTATTCGGAGACCCCCAGCTCGTTGGTGCTTCAAGCCGACGGGACCGTGGTGGGTCTCTCGCGCATCTGCACCCACCTCGGCTGCATCATCAAGTGGGAGGGCGACAACGATCGCTTCTTCTGCCCCTGCCACGCGGGCATATTCTCGCCGACGGGCGTGGTCCTGGGAGGACCACCTCCTCGGCCTCTGCCCAAGATGAAGATCGCCGTCAAAGGGACTGACATCTGGGTCGAAGGGTGGGAAGCCTGACCCCAGCGTCTTCGACCACCGCTAAGACTCGACGCAGGTACGATCGCGTAGCCCCCGTCTACGACCTGATGGAGGGCATGGCCGAGCACGGAGCCATGGGGGTCGGGCGACGCAAGCTCTGGTCGATGGTCCCGCCGGGGCGCATCCTCGAGGTCGGAGTGGGCACGGGCAGGAACATCCCGCTGTACCCGCTCGGCTCGGAGGTCACAGCGATCGACCTGAGTCCCGCGATGCTCGCACGGGCTCGAGAGGCTGCCGGCAGCTCGGGCGCCGAGTTGGATCTTCGGCTGATGGACGTGCAACAGCTGGAGTTTCCCGACGGATACTTCGATGCCTTCGTGACCAGCTGCGTGTTCTGCTCGGTGCCCGACCCCGTGGCCGGTCTAGCCGAGCTGCGCCGAGTGCTGCGGCCCGGCGGCCACGGGTATCTGCTCGAGCATGTGCTTTCGTGCCGGCGAGGCCTTCGTCCGGCGATGCGCGCGCTGAACCCTTTGGTCGTACGGATGATGGGCGCCAACATCAACCGACAGACGCGCGCCAACCTCGAGCAAGCCGGATTTGTCATCGAGAGCGAAACCGACCTCTGGCTCGACGTCGTGAAGCTGTTTGTGGCTGCTCCCGCGCCGAAGCTGGGCTAGGGCGCTGTTCTGAGATCGGTACCTAGGCCGACGGGGGCGCGACGGGCAGGGTGAACGAGATGGTCGTTCCCTTGCCGAGCGTGCTCTCGACGGATATCGACCCGCCCGACTGCTCGATCACCGCTCGGGCCACCGCCAACCCGATGCCGGTTCCCCCGCCGGTGCTCGAGCGCGACTTCTCCACCCGGTAGAACCGCTCGAAGATGTGGGGGAGATCCTCAGGCGGGATCCCGACGCCTGTGTCACGCACGGAAACGAGGAGGTGACCGGCCGCCTGTGAGGCGGTTATCGTCACTTGGCCGCCGGGGGGAGTGTAGCGACAGGCGTTCGTCAGTATGTTGAGCAGGACCTGCTGAAGCTTGTCGGGATCGACCCAGACGGCCGGGAGGTCATCGGGGGCCCCTGACCCGAGCACGACGCCTTTCTCTTCGAACTGGGGCCGGATGCTCATCTCCGCGGTTTGGATCGCGGCAGGCAGGTCCAGGGGCTGAGGAGCAAATCGCTCGGCGCCGGCTTCCAGACGGGAGAGGTGCTGGATGTTTCCCACCAACCGCGCCAAACGGCCCGCCTCGCGGCGGACCATGTCGTATGTGGCGGGGTCCTCCTCGATCACGCCGTCCATGAGCCCTTCCATGTAGCCCTGGATGTTCGTTAGAGGAGTGCGCAACTCGTGTGCGATGGTGGCGAGGAGCTCGGCTCGGAGCCGCTCGGTCGCCTCGAGCTGAGCGGCCATCTGGTTGAACGCCTCGCTGAACTCGCCGATCTCATCCCGCGCGCGGTAGTCGACCCGCTGACCGTAAGAGCCGGCGGCGATCCGTCGGGCTGCCTCGACCATCTGCGCCAGGGGTCGCGTGATGGACAGGGCCACCCCGACACTGGCAGCCACGGCCACGAGACCCGCAGCCACGACTCCGACCAGGACCGCCTGTTCCACGCCGCCGGAGACGGCGTTTTGGAGGTCTCGCATCGTATCCGGCATCATCGTCGCCATCATACCGCCCATGTGCGAGTGGACAGCTCGAAGAGCGATCCCGCGAAAGGCGAACGACGCCGTCAAGAGGACCACGACAAACCCGGCGAAGTAATACGCGAGAAGCTTCCAGCGGAGTCGCACCGGCTACACCTGGAACCTGTAGCCCACCCCGCGCACCGTCTGGATGCGTTTGGGCTGGACGGGATCCTCCTCGACCTTCTTGCGCAGGTTCCCGACGTGGACGTCTATGGTCCGCGAATCGCCGATGAACGAGTATCCCGTGACGCCCTCGAGGAGCTGTTCACGTGTGAAGACCCAGCCTGGATGCTCCATGAGGACTCTCAGAAGGTCGAACTCGGTGGCCGTCAGATCCACCATGCGGCCGTCCACTTCCACCTGCCTCGTGCGGACGTCCAGGGAGATGCCTGCGTGCGTGAAGCGGTCGTCGCTCCCGCTCGGCATGAGTCCGGCTCGATTGAGAAGGGCGCGGACTCGCGCGACCAGCACCTTGGGGCTGAAGGGTTTGGTGAGGTAGTCGTCTACTCCGGCCTCGAATCCCGCGAGCACGTCCTCCTCCTCCCCCCTCGACGTGAGGATGAGGATAGCCGCATCACGCTTGGCTTTGACCTTCCGCGCGATCTCTAGGCCCGAAAGTCCGGGGAGCATGAGATCGAGGATGAGGAGATCGGGCAAATGCCGCTCGGCCTCCACCAGGCCGTTCCTGCCGTCCGCGGCCTCGATGACCTCGTAGCCCTCGCGTTCGAGGTACGCGGCCACCAGCCGGCGCACGTTGGCGTCGTCCTCCACCACCAGGATCCGCGAGCGTCGTGCTGCGACATCTGTGTGTGCCTTTGTCATGGCCACAGTATACGACTCGCGCAGCGGGCGGCCCGAGGATGAGCCCGAAAAGAAGGAGAGGCGGCTTGTGGCCGCCCCTCTCGAGACCTCGATTTCGGACTGCTCCGCTAGATCGAGCCGCCCATCATGCCACCCGCGCCGGAGCTGCCCATCATGCCGCCGGCCGCGGCGGAGCCGCCCATCATGCCGCCGCTACCTTCTTCGGTGCATTGTCTGAGCATCTCGTCTGACTGGTCGCCGTGCACCGCCTGCATGTGCTCCGCCATGCTGTCCACCAGCTTGTCAGCCTCGGTTCCGGTGATTCCCATGCGCTCTTTCAACATCTCGCGCATCTGCTCCTTGAGGGCGGGATCCGCCTGCTGAGCGACTACAGTGGTCGCGGCCGGAGCAGCGACGGCTGCGGTAAGGGGTAACGACGGGCCGGGGGCGCCCAGGGCTCGTAGCCCGAAGAGCCCCGACGCGCCGACCGCGATGAGCGTGAGCGCTACAACAGTCTGCTTTCTGTTCCGCATGATTGGGTTCCTCCTAGGTGTTTCACTGTGTGGACTTGCTTCCACCGGGTCCATCGTAGTGCCCGAGGGTGAGGGCGAGGCAAGTGGAACGTAAGTGGGAGGCAAAGACGCCATTCAGCTGGCGAGAGAAAGGTTCGCGACGTTGCCTCCACGTTCGAACTGCTCGAGGCAGGTAAGGCAGCAGAAGTACACGTCCACGCCGTTACGTCGCGAGACGTAGGGTGTCTCGAGAGGGTCGACGATCATTCTGCACATGGGATCGATCTCGACGCGCTCGGGGCAGTAGGAAGCCTCCGCTTTCCAGACGTTGAAGGGGTTGCTGACTCGGCGATTGAACCAGGCCGGCGTCGCAAGGCGTGTGCCGGCGAGCGATCGGGGCAGACTTCCCTCGCGGGGACGCAAGGCATCGGCGAAGACCAGGTCCTGCTCTCTCTCCGTCAGGAATTGTAGGTAGTTCGCCAGCCCGCAGAGCTGTTCGGCGTAGCGTTGGAGGAAGAGTTGTCTGGTGTCTCTATTGCCGCACCGCGCAACGAGCACCAGATCTCTGATGTAATCCTCGTAGAAGCTCCGTGAATCTGCGTTCTCGATACCACAACGCATGCCAGGCCCTTTCTCTTATTGATCGCACGCGCCGGCGGCACCCCGGCATGAGTCACCGGGGCCGCCTTGGTCGCGCGTGGGCTCTTGGTTCATCGGCCGCCAAAGGCGTCGGAAGCGTCGGAAGAGGTGGCTATCCCATGTCTCCACGACGCTGGAGATACTCTTCTCGCTCGATCTCTCCGCGGGCGTAACGCTCGTCGAGCAATGCACGGGCGCTCGCGGGCGCCTGATTTGCGGGAATCGGGAGAGAACCCGGCAGCGGAGCGTTGTACATGCTTGTCGGATGGCCGTCGCCCCGCTGTGTTGCCGCTACGATCGCCCAGATGACCAGGCCGGTCAGCAAGAGGGGAATCACACTCATGAGTACCATACTGAAACCTCCGAGAAGTCCGGACCCGCCCCAACCACCGAAGCCGGAGCCCATCATGCCGCCGAAACCGCTGCCCATCATTGTGACCACTCTCCAAACAAGTTGCCTGAGTCTTTTGGTTCTCGTGCCCTGAGCACGTGTCCTCCCTATCTTGGCCGGTGGATGTCAGAACTCTGCTTCGACAGCGTGAGAATCCGGTAAAGACGGCGGTTCCCTTTCCTGCCGACCACGCTCGCCGAGAAGCTCGCGGCTACAGGCCCTGTTTGACGAGCACGTGGTCTGAGCGACGCCCCGTGGACGCCCCTGAATAGCGAGCCTACAGGGGCGTGGTAAGGCGGAAGTCAATAGTGTGGCTCCATAGAAGTAGAGCGGGCCGCTGGGTTCGGGCGGCCCGCCGAGGGGTACAGTCGTTCCGAGAAGTATTGTTCGATGCGCCCGGTCCGGGGAGGCTGCGCGAAGGGTGGACCGACGAAAGGCAAGAGGCGCGGCACGACATTGGTACTCGTGGCGCTCGTCGTGCTGCTGGCGCTGGCGGTGGTCGGGTGCGATGCATCAGGCACTACGACTCCCGGCAGCATGATGGGAAGTCCTGCCTCGGGCGGAAGAATGATGTACGGCACGAGTGTGGGACCGATGATGGGAAGCTCGACGTCGGTCCTGATGATGGGCGGCCAGACCACGGCTCCATAGATGGGCCGCGCGCGTGGGCGCGCGAGAATAGGGGACTCACGTTAGCGTCTGATTCGAGGAGGCAGTGAGATGATGAACGGATGGGACGGCGGGACGGGCGGGATATTCATGTGGTTGTTCGGGCTCCTCTTCGTGGCCGCCGTAGTCGTAGGCATCGTCCTCCTGGTTCGGAGTGGCTCTCACGGGTCGGCCGGGGGTTCGCACCCGATGACGCCGGGAGCCCCTGCTCCGACCCTGCCTTCGGCCAGTAGCGCGCTCCAGGTTCTCGAGGATCGCTACGCTCGGGGAGAGATCGACCGGGAGGAGTTCCTGCAGCGCAGGCAGGACCTATCAGGGGGGAAGTAGACGAGCTTAATTGCCGCCCACCGACGCTCGGGACACGCGACGGCAGGCATCGCGTTGATAGTGGTGGGGCTGGTGGGCCTGGTGGGCCTCGGTGTGCTCATGGTCCTTGCCTTGCCCGCGAGAAGTCCGTTTCATAGCTACTTTTCATGGCAAGACGGCTACGGCTCCCTTGGCGAGCGCATCTTCCCTTACGGGAACCGATGCGGCCGGGAGACCCACTCCGCGCTCCTAGTGCCGGAGCGCCATCGGCACTGAGAACAGCCAGAGGTTGAGGGCCGTGAACACGGCGATCAGGCCGAAGAGCGCGCCTACCCGCAGACGACGGCCACCCGCGGCAGCGGGATCACCGACACGCGTCGAGACAGACGCTGTCGCGTAGCGCCGACGCAGGCGCCACGCCACCACGAAGCTCCCGGTCGCGGCCAGCAGCACCAGCCCGATCTGCAGCGCCTTTATGGTGGGTGCGTCCAGGAGCGACGCCCCCATGCTTCCCCCGGGGTGGCCGCCGGGGATGTCGAGGGGCGATGCGATGCCCAGCAGAGACGCGGTCACCCACCACACCGACTTGCCTTCCCCCAGAATGTGCAGGAGATTGTGGGCCGCATGCGCTCCCAGGTCCAGGGGGATGAGTGCATAACCGTAAAGGGCCATGACCCGGCGGTCGCCGCGTCCGAACAGAGCCAGCAGCACTAGGGGCAGCGTGAGCGCGGTGGCGTAGATCAGGGTGCTCGCGCCGAAGCGACCGAGCCCGGTGGCCTCTCGCAGGCGCCGCTCGACGATACCTGCGATCTCCAGCATGCCCAAGTTCTGCACGGCGACGACTCCCACCAGGACCGCCGCCAGGAGGGCCACAGCGAGGCGAGGGCGACGTACGCCCGCAAGTTCGCTGAGGGGGTCGCGCAACCGGAGGGCGAGGGATCCTCTCTCGCAGCTGCGCACACACGTGAGGCATACGTTGCAGTCGTGGTTGCCGGCCAGGGCCCGGGGGCGTTCGAGCATCGGACAGCCGTCGGGGAGCGTCTCCGCCGCTTCCTGAACCCTGCAGGCTTCGCGAGGGCAGCCCTTGCAGGTGGAAATGTCGGGACGGAGCTCCACCACGGAGGCCATGCTGTAGTTCCCCGCCAGGGCGCCGAAGAAGCAGACGTGCCGACAGAAGGTGCGTCGGCGATAGAGAGCTGAGACCGTCAGGGCCACTCCCGTGAGGAGGAGCAGGGCGGCCAAGGTCATGCGGACCGAGCTGACCAGCCCTACGGACCGGTCGAACCACGTCACGGCCAGAAAGACGCCCTCGATCAGCCAGATGCCTCCGACCGTCAGCAGCCGTGGGGGCCGGCCTCGGCCGAGTCCCGGTACTCGCTGGACGAGGTCACCCAGAGTCGCCACCGGGCAGACCGCGCACCAGGAGCGCGCCGAGAAGAACAGCGCGAAGGGCACGAGGGGCCACCAGAAGATCCACAGGTAGACCGACCCCAGATTGCGGTGGGGGATCGAGGAGCCGAAGGCCAAGGCGCCCATCATGAGCAGGAACACCAAGAGGACCACGACCCGCGCGCCCTCCGGGTAGATGCGCCGATGGACAGCCTCGGCGGTCCAGGGCCAGCGGCGCAGGAGGTCACGGCCCCTCGGGTTCTTGGCGACCGCCCGCAGCCAGAGTCCGAGCCCCGCGGCCCCCAGGAAGAGGAGGAAGAGGATGCCGTACCGCGGAGAGGACTCACCGACGCGCTGCAGGCGCTCGGGGAAGGTGACGATCTGCGCCCGCCTCACGGCGGGGCGGAGCCAGGCGTCCCAGGTCGTGAACTCCTCGGTGCTGGCGGTCATCATCTTGCCCGCTTCCACCCAGCTGACGTCCCGGCGCCCGCTGGTGACGTAGACCATCCACTTCTTCATGAGGATCTGGACGTCGGCGTCCCAGCGGAAGGCCTGCATCGAGCCGCCGTAGAGGGTCTGCAGGTAGGTGGGCGTGCTTTCGAGCGTGTAGTGATCGAATTGGGTGCGGTCTTCCGGCGTCACCCGGAAACCTGCCTCCCACGCGGCTCGGGCGCCAAGTACCCGCTCCACAGCCGTGTCGTACAGGTGCAGGATCTCTCCCCACTCGTAGAAGCTGCGCGGATCTCCCGAAGCCGCCGCCTGCTCCCGCACGAACTCGAGGTGCCCCTGGACGATCACCCGGGGGTACGGGATGCCGTCGACGGTGAGGGCCACATCGGCGGGGGCGAGGTCGAGGACCGGGAAGGACGACCCGGCTTTCCCGACGGCGGCCGGAGGCGGTGCTCCCACCGCAGGGGATGCAAGAAGGAAGAGGGTGACCAAGACCAGGACCGGCGCGAGCGCCCGGATCGTGCCTCTGCCACGCGACCTGCTGTGTCTCATCGGCCCTCGTGTGCCTGAGTTGCGTGCCGCAGCAGTATAGCCGCGCTGAGGCATACCCCCACCCCCCATTTACACAACCTTCACCGGACCCTGCCGCGAGCCTGACAGTCGCCGGGCAAGGTCACAGAGTCCAGACGATCAGGCCCTCGAGGCCCAGACATGTAGGAGGAATACGATATGTCCGAGCACGCGCTGAGGATCCTCGGTTATGACGAGGACACCCACACCCCCGTGCACATCGAACTCAAGCTGGTGACGAAGGAGCGTGCCACCGAGCACGACCTGGCCATCGGGGCGTTCACCGCTCCACGCGGTTTTCTACCGGCCGAGTACCGTGATGCCCTCTCACAGCGCCCGGCGCCCAGCCGATTCACCGCTCCGCGCGGTTTCCTCCTCCAGGAGTGATGATGGAGCGCTGCTTTCGCCGCGACGACCCGGTAAGGGCGTACGAGGACTACGTCAGGGCTCTGCTCATCGTCGAGCGGTACGGGGATCACAGCGCTCATCGGATGTTCGTGCAGCAGCATGGTGACGTCCTGACCGGCTCGGCGTCCCATCTGCTGCGCCTTGGGGGCGATCACCTGGCCACAGTGTTCGCGGATGCCGCCCGGTGCAAGGCAGGGTCGTATCCCAAGACACTTTCCGGCCTTCGGTTGGCGCTCCCGAAGCGTCTCGAGCCGCGGCTGTCAGACCCCTGGGGGGTGTGGAGGACCTTCTCCGAGTACGAGCCTGGACGAGCGGCGTTCTTCTGCTGTCCCGGGTGTTTGTCGAGCTTCCAGTCGCGATTCGTCGTCCGTCAAGACGCGGCGAGCTAGGCGCGCCTGGTGGACGTCCTTCTCGCCCTGGCTTTCGCCGGAGGGGTCCTATCCTTCCTGTCGCCGTGCATCGTCCCCATGGTCTCGGTGTACCTGACGCTCATCACCGGCACGACGCTCGACGAGCTGAAGGGTACCCAGGGGCACCTGAAGCGAAGAGCGGTGTTGCTCAATACGCTGCTCTTCGTCCTCGGGTTCACAGTGGTCTTCACCCTGGCGGGTGCGGCGGCAAGCCAGATGGGTTCGCTGTTCGAGCAGGCGCGCCGGCCTCTCGAAGTGGGCGGCGGAGTGTTGATAGTCGTTCTGGGGTTGTCGATGACCGGACTGTTTCAGCTGCGCGTCCTGGAGCGCTTGCACATACCCGCGAGTCGTATGCGCCGGCCTCGCGGGCCGCTCGGCTCGTTCGGCGTGGGCCTGTTCTTCTCGATCGCCTGCTCTCACTGCATCGCGCCGACGTTGCTGGCGGTGCTCGCCCTTGCCGGTTCCACCCGCTCCGCGGCGACCGGGGCGCTGACGATGCTGGTGTTTTCGCTCGGTCTAGCCCTGCCCTACATGATCACGGCAGTGGCAGTCGGTCCCGCGCTCGAGCGGCTGTCGAAGTGGAAGGGGGCGACGACCTTCGTGCGCCCGGCCACCGGCGTGCTCGTCGCGGGCTTTGGCGTCGTCATCCTCGTCGGTCGACTGCCGTTTCTGACAGAGCTCAGCGCGCGGATCCTACCCTTCAAGGTTCCGCTGGGCATGTGAGGTCTCGATCCCTTCCCGCGGGGTCGGCCGAGGCGCACAGGAGCATTCCTCGAACTGTGCGCCTCGGCTCTCAACCGTCGATCGCCTCTTGTTCCGCCAGTCGCAGGTTCGTCGCCGGTGTCGATCCCGCTGACGACGCGTCTGCGCCTTCGAGGGCCTCCATGCGGGCGTCGAGGTCGTCGATCTGAGCCTCAAGGCGGTCACGTAGCGCGCGTAGCTCTGTGACGTCCGCGTGATTCTGCGGCGCGGCCGGATCCTCGTGTCCGGCCTTGGACCCGTGACCGTGCATCCCGCGCATCATGAAGATCATCATGAGTGGGCAGGCCAACACCAGTATGAACGGAAGAAGCTGCCTCATTTCCTACCTCCAGGTGGGTGGGCAGTTTACGGTCGTGCCCGGGACCGTAGAGGGTGTCCTTCGCTGCAGTGAGCGATGCGCGGGATCTTGAAGCGCTGCACCTGAACCTCCCTGACTCGTAGTCGACGGCGCGAAATCACGCTAGCACGGCTCCTGTCATAGGGGGAGGGGGTATACACAAACCTTACATCCGTGGGGTTGCCACGGCGGGGCCTCACCTCGTACGATACCCATAGGGGGTACCCCTACATTCTACGAAAGGCTGTCGAGATGGGCGAGAAGGAAGACGGATCCGCCGAGGGCGGACATGGCGGGGGTTGCTGCGGTCCCGTTGGCGGTGGAGCGCCGGGAGGGCGATCGGCGGAGCCCGGGAACGAGGTCGAGCAGGCGGCCGCAGTGCCGGCCTCCGGGATCGGGCAGTTCTTTCACGGCGGCCATCTACTCCATATGGTGCCCATGCTGCTCATCCTGGCGGCGCCACGTCTGGGCGCTCGTCTTACAGTGATGTTGGCCGCCGGGCTGGTGGCGTACTACGTAGCCAAGTGGACCAGGCGTCGGCTCCGCGCCGAGAGATCCGTCGACCCCCGTGTCGGCGGCACAGAGGAGTAGCAGCATGGGGCTGGGGCGGAGTACAGGGTTCGGCGATCCAGACCGGCGTTTCTCGGGCGGCGCCCGAGGCGAGACCTCCGGCCGGCGTGGTGCGCCGCTCGTGGGCGCCTTGATGATCGGGCTATGCGTCAGTGTCGTTATCGTGGCTCTCGCTCTTCCCCGAGTAGGCGTCGGGTTCACCCTCGCTTTGATCGGGGCTTCCTTGATCTTGCTGCTCGCGGCGTGCCTGACCTTGTGCCGCCCCTTTGAGCAGGCCCAGGAAGAGTGGCGTGCCGCCGTTGCCCGAGCCGCGAAGCACCAGGACTGTCGCGAGCCCCTGCCGGTATCCGCCGCCGCTCGGCTCGGCACGTCGGACGGCGGAAAGAGCGAACGCACACACGGCCATGACGCCGAGGGTAAGGAATGAGGCGATGAAAGGTATGCAGGCAACGGTGATTTCGGGCGCCCCGAGCGAAGCCCGCCATAGCGACCGCCTCGTCGACATGTCGCTGACGGTCGATGGCATGAGCTGTGCGGCATGCGTGGCGAAGGTCGAGAAGGCGGTGCGGCGGGTTCCCGGGGTGACGCAAGTCAACGTGAGCCTCCCGACGAACTCGGCGCGCGTGCTGGGGGTCGAGGGAGTCGTGCAGAAGGACGCCGTGATCGCGGCGGTGAAAGAGCTGGGCTACGAAGCCTCCGACCGGCTGGCCGGGCAGGCTCAGCTCGACCGTGAGCAGGAGGTGCGAGAAGAAGAGCTGCGCACGCAAAAGCGGAATATGTGGCTTGCCTGGCCGCTGGCGATGGTCATCATGATAGGCACCTTCCAAGAGATGTGGATCTTCCCGCGGTTCGTGCCCGCGTTCCTGGGCAACAACTACGTGCTGATGCTGCTCACACTCCCCATCGTGATCGGACCCGGCCGGCAGTTCTTCACCAAATCCTGGAGCGGTCTGCGCTCCGGCGTCACCGACATGAACCTTCTGTACGCCACGGGGATCGGGGCGTCGTTCCTGATCGCCTCCATCAATACGATCTGGCCGGGAGCGGGCTTCGGGGGGGCGCAAGCCACCTTCTTCGAGTCGGCTGCCCTGCTGACCGCCTTCATCATCCTCGGCAGATACCTGGAAGCGCTCACCCGCGGCCGCACCAGTGAGGCCATCCGCAAGCTGATGCGCCTGCAGCCGAAGGTGGCCCGGGTGTTCCGCGACGGCGTGGAGCTGGAGCTGCCGGCTGAGGACGTCGTGCTTGGTGACATCGTGCTCGTGCGACCGGGTGAATCGATCCCCGTTGACGGCGTGCTGCTGGAGGGGTACTCCGCGGTCGACGAGTCGATGATCACCGGCGAGTCGATGCCGGTGGAGAAGGTGACGGGAGACCTGGTCATCGGCGGGACCATGAACAAGACGGGTGCGTTCCGCTTGGAGGCTTCGCGAGTGGGCAAAGACACGGCTCTGGCCCAGATCATCAAGCTGGTGGAGGACGCCCAGGCCACCAAGGCGCCCATCCAGAAGCTGGCCGATTACGTGGCCGGCCACTTCATCCTGGGCGTGCACCTCCTGTCCCTGTTGGTGTTCGTGGGCTGGTTCTTCATCGGCTACGACAAGTTCTTCAGTCCGGACACCCGCTTCATCCTTTCGCCGTATAGCCTGGCCGAGATGGGCGTGTTCGGCTTCTCGCTGCTCATGTCCATCACCGTGCTCATCATCTCCTGCCCCTGCGCGGTCGGGTTGGCCACCCCCAGCGCGATGATGGCCGGCACGGGCAAGGCGGCTGAATACGGGGTGCTCTTCAAAGGCGCCGACGCCATCGAGTCGGCCTCGAAGCTGCGCGTCATCGTGTTCGACAAGACCGGGACCCTCACCAAGGGCAGTCCGGAACTGACGGACGTCGTGGTGGGCCCCGCGGGGCTCTCGGCCGACCTCCTTCTCGCCTACGCGGCGGCGGTCGAGCGCAGTTCCGAGCACCCCTTGGGTGAAGCGATCGTGAACGGGGCGACCATGCGGGGCCTTGAGATCCCTTCCGTCGCCGATTTCGCGGCGGTGCCGGGCCATGGGGTGCGCGGCAACGTCGGTGCCCACGCCGTCCTTCTTGGGAACGCCCGTTTTCTAGATGAAGAGGGGATGGGGTCCGGTTCGTTGGCGCAGGACGCGGACCGCTTGGCGGGCGATGGCAAGACTCCGATGTACATCGCGGTAGACGGACGCGTCGAGGGTGTGGTGGCGGTGGCCGACACGCTCAAGCCCACCTCGGCCGCGGCGGTGAAGCGGTTGCAGGAGATGGGTCTGCGCACGGTGATGATCACGGGCGACAACCGCCGAACCGCGGAGGCCATCGCCAGGCAGGTGGGCATCGACGAAGTATTGGCTGAGGTGCTGCCCGAGGACAAGGCCGAGCGCGTGAAGGCTCTGCAAGAAGGCGGCGTGAGGGTCGCCATGGTCGGTGATGGCGTCAACGATGCCCCGGCCCTTGCTCAGGCCGACGTCGGCCTCGCGATCGGATCGGGGACAGACGTGGCCAAGGAGACCGGTGAGGTCATCCTGATGAAGAGCGATCTCATGGATGTTGTGACTGCTTTGGAGACCTCCCGAGCGACCATGCGAAAGGTCAAGGAGAACCTCTTCTGGGCATTCGCGTACAACACCGCGGGCATCCCCATCGCCGCGGGTCTGCTGTACCCCCTGACTGGGCCGCTGGTGAGTCCGGAGCTGGCGGCCTTCTTCATGGCCACCAGCTCGGTCTCGGTGACCTTGAACACCCTGCGCCTTCGCGGGTTCAAACCGAGTGCGGCCCGAGGGTCGCGCAGCAGTCGCATGAAGAAAGGCGAAGCTCGTGTCCCGGCTCCCCTGGGGACCCGGTAGAAGGAAGGAGCAGACCATGGGACCCAGAGCAACACGTATCGCTTTGGCTATCTACGGGGGATTGTCGACAGGCGCCGCGCTGATCTTCTTCGCGGTGACGAGCAGCGCGGGAACGTACCCTCCTGTGGCTCGCTACGGAGGCGCCATGTGGATCTTCGTCCTCTCGATGATCGTCACCATGCCGTTGGTGATACCTCGAGTGAAGGCGCGATCGGCAACCAGATAGTCGCCAACAGCCTCCCGACTGTGCCGGTCGGCCGCCGGTCCCGGCGAGTGCCGGCCGGCGCCGTTGCCTTCTTCTGAACGTGTGGACGCCGGGCCATCGCGCTTTACGAGACGTTCATCATCAGTTACAGGAAGCACAAGCAGGCTCCATATACTACGACCCGTAGTATTCACGTTGCCCCGAGGAGCCTCATGCCCAGATCGCCCTACGCCGTCATCGCCGTCGTCGCCCTCGTGGTCATAGTCGCGGTAGCCTGGGCCTTCGTATCTTCGGCCGGAGGAGGCGCCGCCGCCCGCAGCGAGACTCCGGCCGCGTCAGGATCCGTAGTCACTTCGGCACCGGACTCCGTGGGCGCGCCGAGTTCCCAGAGCGACGGCAGCGCGGCGACGCCTCCCACCGCTGGTCCCTCTAGCGAAGAAGCGAGTCAGGATCCAACAGGAGAAGCCGCATCCCCCGGCCTGGTCCAGCAGACGCAAGTAGGCAGCATCGCGGTGCAGGCCACGCTTCTGTCGCCCCAGTCCTCCTCGCAGGACCCGAAGATGGCCGAGATCCAGAAGGGACTCGACACCAGCAAAGAGCTGGGTGTCGGCCTCGCCCTCAATACGCATTCCGGTGACCTGAGCACGATCGACCTTGCCGCGGCGACCGTCTTGCGCACGCCTGCCGGAGAGAGCGCCGCCGTCAGGTGGGTGCCCATAGGCGACAACGGCCATCATCGATCGGGTGTCCTCGTCTTCGACGCTGCGAAGATCGATCTGGCCGCCGGGGGCGACCTCGCACTGATCATCAAGGATCCCGCGGGAGTGCTCACCGCGGAGCTCGATTGGGCGCTTCCGCCCCGAAAATGAGACCGAGCACGAGCAAACAAGCAGCAGGCCAAAGCAAGCGAAGGGGAGTCGCATGGAGAAGAAACGACGCATGGAGGCTGGGAGAATGAAGGTCGGGCTTGTGAGGACCACCACTATCGCGGCGACTCTGATGTCGCTGGTCGCAGCGCTCGCGATCCTGACGGGAACGGCGTGGGCGGCTGATACGAGTACCACCGTCGCCGGTCCGGCGCCCGCGGCGGCTCCGGCCCCCGCCGACACCGGCGGTCTCACGGCGACGCAGATGAAGGTCTCTGTCTGGCCGGAGTACGACGATCCCCGAGTCCTGGTCATCAACCAAGCCGACCTCGACTCGAACACCAAGCTGCCGACGGACGTGTCCTTCAACATCCCCAAGGGCGCAGAGATCGGGATGGCCTGCGAGCTCGACGCTTCGCAGAACCACAACTGCAAGCCGTATCAGCTCGTCGACAAAGGCGACTATCAGACCTTGACCTACAAGGTCGAAGCCTCAAAGACCGTCTTCATGGAGTACTACTACGAGGCCTCCCCCGCCGGGCAGACCCAGAGGGACTTCACCTACACCTTCCGCCCCGGTTTCTCGGTCGGCAACCTGACCATGGAGGTGCAGGAGCCGCTCCGTGCCACCGGCTTCACCCTCTCGCCCGACCTGCCCAGCGTGCAGACCGACTCTCAGGGCCTCAAGTATCACACCAAGGACTTCGCGAGCGTGACGCCGGCCGCCCCGATAGACGTGAAGGTCTCGTACAGCAAGCCTGACTTCAACACCTCGGTCAAGCCCAAGGACAAGAATGCTCCGAGCGGTGCGAGCGGCGGCGGCGGATCGTCGGCTTCGAGCTCAGGCTCCGGCAACCGCACACTGTTCCTGGTGCTGGGAGTCCTTGGCATCGGTACCCTCTTCTTCGCGGGCTACAAGGTCATGCGGCCGGCTCCGGTGATGGGCGGCAGGGGCGCGGTCCGGCGCGGCCCTCGGCCCACTTCGACCGGCACTCGCGGCACGCGCGATCGTGGCAACGCATCCGCGGCCGCCCTGGCTCGCGGCGGCGGTTCCGGTGGTTCGAAAGGCGGGACCAAGTTCTGCACCGGCTGCGGGGCCAATCTGCGGCGCCAGGACCAGTTTTGCCCGGACTGCGGCGGAGAGCAGGCCTAGTGTCACGTTCCGTAAATGACTTGTAGTATAATAGCCTCATTGGTGGTCACGCTCACCGAAGGAGGCTGCTCATGGCGCGGGCGCGGAAGATCGAACTCACCCCGGAGGAGGAGAAGACCCT
>JAJZQZ010000019.1 GCA_021802965.1 Actinomycetes bacterium | reverse complement strand
ACCGTGGTCTCCCTGATGGTAGTATCAAACATGGTCGGCCTCCTTCTTTGGGCCCACGAGCCCGCCGTTCATTGGGGACCGTACGGTACCCCGGGGGAGGCCGGCCCTCTCATCCCATCTCCTAGAGGCCGCCGGCGCTCAGTCCCGTCGCAGCGGCGCGCCTCGGCCCTCCGCTCGGTCAGCAGCTCGCGTCGTCCGCCGGGGCGAAGCCCGCCTCCTCCAGTGCAGCGAGGACCCGCTCCGGGGTCATCGGGAGCTCTCGCAGGCGCACCCCGACGGCGTCGTAGACGGCGTTGGCTATGGCCGGGGCGATGCCCACCATGCCCGGCTCTCCCACTCCCTTGGCTCCGAAGGGCCCCTTGGGGTCGGGCTTGTCCACGATGATGATCTCGCTCTGGGGCATATCCAGGGTGCCCGGCACCTTGTACGAGTCGTAGTTGGTGGTCTGGACCACTCCGGTCTTGGGGTCGATCTGGTAGTTCTCGGTCAGGGCGTAGCCCAGCCCCTGCTGTAGCCCGCCCTCGAGCTGCCCCTCGACCGCCGTGGGGTTGATCGCCGTGCCGCAGTCCATGGCCACGAGGAAGCGGGGCACCCGTACGCGGCCCGTGAGGGTGTCCACCTCGACCTCGGCGAAGTAGGCGCCGTAGATGGGGGAGTTCCATACCGGCTCGAAGGACTGCTTCCCCGAGAAGTTCTGGGCGTCGCCCCCGAAGGTGTAGATGGCGTCGTAGCAGACCTCGCCCACCGAGCAGCCCACCTCGGGCTTCATCGTGTTGTAGACGCGGCCGTCCTTGATATCGAGGCAGTCGAGCTCGGCGCCGAGCATCTCGGCGGCGTGGGCCAGGAGCTGCTCCTTCGCCTGGGCCGCCGCGCGCATGGCCGCCCCGCCGATGGCGTAGGTGGAGCGACTGGCGTCGGAGCCGTACTCGAACAGCGTCACGTCGGTGTCGCCGGTGACGATGTTGATGTCCTCGGCGCGTATGCCCAGTTCCTCGGCGGTTATCTGGGTCAGCGCCCCCCAGATGCTGCTGCCCACGGGCGCCGGGTGGACGGTGAGATCGACCGAGCCGTCCTCGTTGAACTTGACCAGCGCGTTGGAGTGCTCCAGGTAGAGCGGCGCGGCTCCGGTGCAGTGGCTCATGGTGCACATGCCGTAGCCGCGGCGAATCCGGCCGGGTCCGCGGACGGATCCCGCGGCTGTGCCGGCGGACGGCGGTCCGCCCGGTCCCGGCCCGGCGGCGGCCTCGGCGGAGCCTCCGGCCGTCGCGGCCCCGTGGGCGGCATCGTTGCGCGCGCCGCGCTTCTTCTGCCAGCCGAACCGCTCCGCTCCCAGGCGCAGGCAGTCGTCCAGGTAGCTGCTCTCGAGGTTGAGCCCGAAGGCCGCGATGTCGCCGGTCTGCTTGGCGTTCTTGTGCCGGATGTCCACGGGGTCGAGGGCGAGACGCTCGGCGGCTTCATCCATCAGCTGCTCCGTGCAGAACGACATGACCTCGTTGCCGAACCCGCGCATGGCGCCGGCCATGGGGGTGTTGGTCAAGACCATGTCTGCCTTGCCCGCGCGGTTGGGGCAGCGGTAGTGACCCATGACCAGGCCCATCCCGATGGCAGAGGCCATCGGCCCGCATCCCATGTAGCCGCCCAAGCGGCCGAGCATGTCGGTCTTGATGGCGGTGAGGGTGCCGTCCCGCTTGAATCCCATCTGCACGTCGATCTTGTCGAAGCCCGTGCGGCTCTCGAGCCCGATGAAGTTCTCCTCGCGGGAGAAGACCAACTTCACCGGCCGGCGGGTCCGCAGGGCGAATGCCACCGCTATCGGCTCGGCGCCCAGGGCGCCTCGCTGCCCGAAACTGCCGCCGATGAAGGGCGTGAGCACCCGGATCTTGCGCACCGGGATCTTGAAGATGTGCGCCAGCTCGCGACGGGCAAGGTGCGCCAGCTGGGACTGCGACCACACGTTCACCCGCCCTGCCGCGTCGACGTAGGCCAAGCAGGCGGCTGTCTCCTGGGTGCAGTGCTCCTGCTTGGGCAGCTTGAAGGTGCCTTCGACCACCAGGTCCGCTTCGGCCAGGGCGGCGTCGACGTCTCCCTCGGGGAAAAGGTAGTCGAAGTGCTTGGCTATGTTGCCCGGCGCTTCGGCGCTGATCTGGGGCGCGCCGGGCTGGAGCGCCGACTCCGCGTCGAGGACGAAGGGCAGCTGCTCGTACTCGACCTGCAATAGTGCGAGCGCCTCCTCGGCGGTGTGCTCGTCGACCGCGGCCACCGCGGCGACCGCGTCCCCGTAGTGACGGGCGTGGCGGTTGACGACGCCTTCCTCCGGCGGCACGCGGTAGCCCGACACCAGGGGCTGGTCCTTCATCCCGCGGTCGAAGGTGTTCCACTCGCCGATGTCGTCCGGAGTGAGGACGGCGATCACTCCCGGGAGCGCGCAGGCCGCCGAGGTGTCTACGCCCTTGACGAGGGCATGGGGATACGGGCTGCGCAGCACTTTGGCCACCAGGGTGCCCGGCATCTGGATGTCGCCCGCGAATTTGGCCTCGCCTGTGGCTTTGGCCGGGGCGTCGGGTTGGGCGATGCGCGTGCCGACGACGGAGAACCGCTCGCTCATCGCGAAGCCTCCTTCCCCGTCGAGGCTGTCGACGCCGCGTCGCCCCGCAACACCGCCGCCGCCGCGAGTACCGCGTCGACGATCTTGACGTAGCCGGTGCAGCGGCAGATGTTGCCCGAAAGGGCATGACGCACCTCGTCCTCGGTGGGATCGGGGTTGCGGTCGAGCAGGGCCTGGGCCGTCAGGATCATGCCCGGGGTGCAGTAGCCGCATTGGATCGCGCCGTGATCGACGAAGGCCTGCTGCAGGGGGTTGAGCGCTCCGGGGCCGGACAGGCCTTCGATGGTCGTGATGTGCTTGCCTCTCACCGACATGGCCAGGGTCATGCACGCGAGGACCGGTCGCCCCTCGATGAGGACGGTGCAGGCTCCGCAGTTGCCCACTCCGCAGCTGTGCTTGGTGCCGGTAAGACCCAAGGTATCGCGAAGGATCTCGATGAGCAGGTAGTGGGGCTCGATGGCGACCTCGCGCGGCTCGCCGTTCACCCAGAAGGTGGCCACCAGCTTCATCGGGCACCTCCTGTGGCGTCATCGGACGACCGGCCGCCGGGCGCAGAGCCGGCGTCTCGGCCCCCTGGTATGGCCGGGAAGGTCGTTGCCGATAGCCCCTCCCACAGCTCGGTGATAGCCTCCTCGGTCAACACGCGCACCATGCGGCGACGATAGTCGGGCCGGGAACGTGGTCGGCACTCGCCGGCCGCCATCCGGGCGGCCAGTCCGATGAGCTGCGGGTCGAGGACGGCCCCGCGGAGCATCCCTTCGGCCTCCGGAGCCCGGGTGGCGGTCGGGGCCACCGAGCCCATGCCGATGCGCACATCGGCGCAGGTGCCGTCCTCGGCCAGGACGACAACCACGGCTACCCCGGCCAGGGTCTCGTCGGTGGCCGTTACCTTGGTGCACCACTTGTACGTGCCCGCGCTGCGAGGCGGCAGCGGCGGGATATGGATCTCCGTCAGCACTTCGTCGGCCATGAGGACGGTGCAGAAGGGGCCGGTGCAGAAGTCGCCCATCGGGACCACGCGCTCCCCCGACGGACCCTGCAGCCTGAGCTCCGCCTCGAGGGCCACCAGGACCGGGGGGGTGTCCTGGGAAGGGCCCGACTTGCAGACGTTCCCGCCGATGGTGCCCATGTTCCTGATTTGGGGAGTGCCGACCTCGTTCGAGGCGACTGCCAGCATGGGGTAGTGCTCCTGGACGAGCGGCGACTGGGCGACCGCGGCGTGAGTGACGAGGGGTCCGATGCGGAGTCCGCCGGCAGGCGTGCGTTCGAGGAAGTCCAGCTCGGTGAGCTGTTCGATAGCCACCAGGTGAGTCGGAGCGAGCTCCCGCTTCTTCATCGAGATCACCAGGTCGGTTCCGCCGGCCACGACGCGGGCAGCGTCGCCATAGCGCACGAGCAGGTCCACGGCGGCCGTGACGGTCTCGGGCTCGTGGTACTCGAAGGGCCTCAAGAGTCGATACATCAAGCCTCCCTCGATCGAGCTCGTCGAGCTCGTGAAACGGGCGGGCTCGGCCCGCGGACCGGCGCCGTTCCGGACCCATCGGCGCGCCCGTGATTATAGGGCACCAAGGTCTCCGGATGGAGGGGACTCAGGTGGTGCGCTGCCTGTCATGAGCTCGGAGATCGCCCAGGATCTGGTTCGCGCGCTGACGACCCATGGGTTCCGCGAGCTCGGTGAGACTACCCTCTGCAGGGCGTTTGAGGTCGTGAGCCTCGTGGGCTCTCGGTTTGCCTGCCTGACGCGGGAGCGGTAGGCTTGGGGGCCGGAGGGCCCTGTCTGGGAGCTTGAAACTCCCTTTCGCCGGGAGCTCCGACTCGGGCACAACATCGATCTTCGAGGAGCGGCCGCATGACACCATCCACCGGTCCCGTCGTGAACTGGGCCGACGTCGCTTCGCGGACAGTGGACGCGGGGCCTATCGGCGCCCGCTGGACCAACCTGGGACAGGCCGCCGGAACCGTCGACACGGGGCTGCGACGGATAGAGATCGACCCGGGCAGGCGTTCGACCCCGGTGCACACGCACGCCGCCGAAGAGGAGATCTTCTTCGTACTCGCGGGCTCGGGCTTGAGCTACCAGGACGGCAAGACGTACGAGGTCGGGGCGGGCGACTGCATCGTCCACTTGCCCGGCGCGGCCGCCCACACCCTCATCGCCGGCGCCGCTGGGCTGGACGTCCTGGCTTTTTCAGACCGACGACCCCCGGAGAGCGCCTTTCTGCCTCGCGCGGGCCTGTCATGGCTGGGGCAGACCTGGGTCAAGGCCGGGGAGGGTCCACATCCGTTCGCGCAGGAGGTGGCGGCGGGAGAGCTGGAGATGGAACCGGCTGCGACCTCCTCTCCCAGCATCGCCAGCGTGGATACGGTCGAGGCCTTGACCATCGGGCGCGGCTCCTTCGGCCACGTGTCACGCGACCTTGCTCGCGCCGCTGGTTCACGCCGGGTCGGCCTGCGGCATGTCGAGCTCGCCGAGGGCAAGATGAGCTGGCCCCTGCACTGTCACAGCGGAGAGGAAGAGATCTTCGTGATGCTCGCAGGCGATGCGACCTTCATTCTCGGCGACGACGAGCATCCGCTCCGGCCGGGCGACGTGGTCGCGCGGCCCGCGGGCCAAGGGGTGGCTCATGCCGTCCGGGGTGGAGTGGGCGGCGCCACGTATCTCGCCTTCGGCCAGCGCGATCCGCGCAGCGCCACCTGGTACCCCCGGTCGAACAAGATCTCGATCCGCGGGCTCGGCGTGGTCTTCCGCGTGGAGCCGGTGGGCTACTGGGATGGCGAGGCTTAGACCGGCGGCTGTCGACGACGAAGCCTGGGGAGGAGCAAGCCTTTGACTGCGCGCAAGGTGCTGGGATCGCAGAACATCAGCCGCATGTGCATGGTCTGCGGCCGGGAGAATCAAGCGGGCCTGAAGGCGCGCTTCCTGGAGCTTGATGACGGGGAGCTTCTCGGCCTCTTCCAGCCGCTGCCTGAGCACCAGGGCTATCCGGGCAGGCTCCACGGAGGGATCGCCTCCATGGTATTGGACGAGACCATCGGGCGCGCCATCAATATCGGCCACCGTGGGGTCTGGGGTGTAACGGTGGAGTTGAAGGTGAGGTTTCGCAAGCCCGTGCCCATCGACCGTGAAGTGCGGGTCCTGGCGCGGATCACCCGGGATGCCAGCCGGCTGTTCGAGGGGAGCGGCGAGATCGTGCTCGAGGACGGCAGCGTGGCGGTCGAGGCTTCGGGCAAGTACATGCGCCTGCCCATCGATCAGATCACCGAGGGCGACATCGACCTCGAGTGGGCCCCCGACGGGCGGGAGGCTCCCGGCGACATAGACGTATAGCGGGCCTTTCCTCCCCGGGCCGCCAGGCCTCGGGCGCGTCGTAGAGGCGTGACTGGATGCGGAAGCCCACCCCGCGAATGAGGGGACCGAGGAGATGCTCCCCGGTCCCCTCTCGTCACTCAGATCCTTCGGCCTCAGTAGACGGCTGTGGTCCTTTGCTTGCCGGAGGCGAGCATCGCGTTTTCGGTGCTCAGGTTGATGGTTCCCATGCCTCCGACGGTGAATGCGCCCGTGGCGCTTGCACTCTTCTGGACGCTCGATTCGCTGTCCATGAAGCGCTCGCCGTCATAGATGAAATGATAGATGCTCTTGGAGCGAGCGGCCTTGCCGTTGCCGAGCCAGTCGGCGTCTACGCCGACGGTGAAGCTTGCGGGCACGGGGCCAGGATAAATCCATTGTGTCACGGTGATGTCCGCGTTCAGACTGGCCGTCTTCAGCCCGTTCCCGACGGTGAAGTCCTTCGGCCCCAGATCGTCCATCCCCCATCCTCGGAAGAGCACGTCACCACTGGGGACGTCCCAGCTGTAGATCCAGAGGTATACCCTGCTGAACGCCTGCCCGTTCCCGGGCGGGCTCTGCTGCTTGCCTTTCTGGGCTTCGAGCCAGACAGTGGTGCGGACATCGCCGCTCTGAGAATCGAACGACGCGTAGGCAGATTCTCCCGACCAATGTTGCAGGAACCCCGCTTGTGCCGCTATGGGAACAGCGAGGGCGATCATGACTATGGCGATGGCAGTGGCCAGTCCCAGTCTTCGTCTCATCCCTTCTCCTCTCTCACTCTCTCTCCATGTGGCTGCCTCACCCACACTGCATAGGCTCACCTCCCGTCGTCGTTGCTGTTCGGATGAGTCGACCCGGAGATCTCGCGGGTCCGTCGTGTCGGGTCGGGGACGACTGCCACTGCGCCGAGACAAAATGCGAAGAAGAACAGGAGGGCGGGTATATACCAGGTCAGGTCGGCCAGGTTATGCACGAGAAAGGCGATCACCGAGATCCCGGCGTAGGTCGCGGGGTGGCGAAACGGGCTTCTCGCGGCCGTCGCGATGCACGCCGCGACCGCTCCGACGGCCAGGAGTGCAAGGGCAGCAGATCCCAGGAGCCCCAGTTCCACGGCGTGCTGGACCACGACGTTGTGCGCGAAGCGGGTCTGTCCGCCGGGCTTGAACGGACCGTACGCCTCGAAGAACGTGTCGGCTCCCCAGCCTGCGATAGGCTTCCTCTGCACCGCCTTCGCAGCCGCGATCCAGGTGTTCACCCTGTAGCCGTCCGCCGTCATCGGTTTGATGGTGACCCCCGCGACGTGCTCGGGCAGCGCTCCGGTCGGGCTCACTACCTTCACGTCGGGCCCCAGCACCACCGGCCCTATCCGCTGCCAGCCAAACGCGGCTGAGGCGGTCAACACGGCTGCCAGTCCCACCACCGCAGCCACCAACAGGGCTCCGCGGATCCTCACGCTTCGCAGGTCCCGGATTGCCCTCACCGACGGAACCAGAGCAAGAAGAACAGTGGCGCCGGCCAAAGCGCCCACCGCTCCACGCGAATGCGTCAGCCACATCGCCCATAGTTGGAGGACTGCGGATCCCGCCGCCAGCAGTCGCACGGGCCACCCTGCTCGACCATCGAGCGTCAGCCAGATGCTGGCCGGCAGAGTGAGCGTGATGAACGAGGCTAGGCCGTTCGCGTAGCCGAAGGGGCCCAATGCGTGGGTGACCTCGCCGATGGAGCCGACCCACGAAGGCCAGTCGAGACTGTAGCCGACGATCGATACCCAGCACACGAGCGCGCCGACGCCCGCCAGCGCGAGGATCAAGAGGGGAGTCCCGAGGACAGCCGTCCGCCAAAGTGCCCGCCCCCCGTAGAAGGAGACGACGGCGCAAGCGTAGACGAGCGCCCACCACAGACTCCGTCCAGGGGCGAGGCTCCACGAAACCGAAAGGAGTGAGAGCAGTGACAGAGCAATCAGGCCGGTGAGCGCCATGCGGCCGGGTCTGGAGAATCCACGCAGTGGGTGCGGCAGACGCCGGCGCAATACCACCATCGCACCTAGCCAGACGCCTCCCACTGCCAGGATCGGGATGACGAGGGCCGGCCGGTCTGCGGGCAGTATCGCTCCGTGGCGAAAAACGCCAAGGACGAGAGTCGTAGCCGCGATGAGGAGGGGAGGCGCCAAATGCATAGGGCTGGCCGCGGCCGCCACGACCCTGCTCCCCGCGCGACGGTGCTGTGCCTGACTGCTGAGCACTGCGTCGGTCATGGCCCCCTGACTTTCGAAAAAGCGGCGCCGTCCGTAAAAGGCGTGTCTTCCCCTTGGGAGTCGAGCCAAACATTCGCGCGGCCGCAATCCGGCCGCGGCCCGGCTCCTACTCCACCAGCATCAGAGCGTAGCGGTTCATGGTCTGGCTGCGCTCGGTCAGCACGAAGATGGGCATGCCGGCTTGCCGGGCCGTCCCGTATACGTCCACTCCGAGGGCGTCCGGGGTTGGTCGGGCCTTTCCTTTGTGGCGGCAGTCCTGCTTGCTCGTGACGCAGTCCGCACACACGCTGCAGTCGGCCGGAAAGGTCACGAGAACCTTGTGGAACCCGGCCAGAAAGACGTCCCGTTCCAGCTCGAGCAGGCGGGCGTTCACGTTGCGCTTCCAATCGGCCGCGTCCTCGCCCTCAGCGAGAGCCTTCTCCATGTGGATCAGAGCGATCCTCTCGTAGCTCTGGAAGAGCTCTCGGCACTCGCCGATAGATGGGGCGTTGGGCGGGCAGAGTGCATGCTTGCCGAACTGGCGGCATGCGTACGTGCACTTGAAGCGGACCCACTGCTCGACAAGGACGTCGCTGCCGGCTATCCATCGGAAGTCATCGAACCCATGTGCGTGAAGCAGGTCGTCGAGGTGGGCGGTCACCAGGCGGCCCAGCCTCCGTCGACCAGCAGATTGGCGCCGTGGACCGACCGGGCGTCGTCGGACGCGAGGAAGACGGCCGCCCCCGTCAACTCCTCGGGGTCCATGTGACCCACTCCGTTTGGGGTGAGAGACGCCTGGCGCTCGTCGTAGCCCTCGACCGCGCGCAGGTGCGCGTTCATGTCGGTCTCGACGTTGCCGGGAGCCAGCGAGTTCACGTTGATGCCGAAGGGCGCGAGCTCCAGGCATAGGGCCTTGGTCATGGTCAGAAGGCCGCCCTTCGATGCGCAGTAGGCGCCCGACTGGGGGAAGCCGCCGACCGCGGCGATGGAGGACACGTTGATGATGCGGCCGCTTCCCCTCTGCTTCATGTGGGGCACGACGGCCCGGGTGAGGAAGAAGGGACCCTTGAGGTTGAGGTCCACCTGGGCGTCCCACAGCTCCTCGCTCGTGTCCTCGATGGTCGTCGGGTAGAAGACTCCGGCGTTGTTGACCAGGATGTCCACTGTGCCGAACGCGTCGAGCACCTCGGCCACCAGGCGCTCGCAGTCCCTCACGACAGTCACGTCGGCCGCGAAAGCGCCCGCACGCCCCCCTGCCTCGGTGATGGCGCGGACCACCTCTTGGGCGCGCTCCATCTTCGAGTTTGCCACGACGGCCACGGTCGCGCCCTCGGCTCCGTAGCGCCGCGCGATGCAGGAGCCGATGCCGCGCGAGCCCCCCGTGACGATCGCGACCTTGTCCCGCAGTCTCACCATCACACCCCCTCGCCGGACTTGAGCTCGACCTCCACGAAGACCACCCTGCCTTCGCCCACGTTGACCACGTCGTGCTCGACCCCGGCCATGCGGAAATATGGCTGCCCTGCCCGCAGCTCGAAGGAGCTATCCCCCTCGGGGGCGATGACGCCCAGGGTGCCGTCGGTCAGGGGCACGACCAGGTAGTCGAACTCGTGCATATGCCACTCGGTATGCTCACCCGGCCCGAACTCCCAGCGCCAGACACGCACGTGATCATTCTCGATGCACGGCACGCATCGGGCCTTCGTCCGCTCGGGAACCTCGGTCACGATGTGCCTCCTCTGTGCGCCGTTTGCGCCGCCCATCGTAGCACCGGAGCGTCCCCCTTCCATGGCCGCGCTGCGGTAAGCTAGCAGTCCATGCGGTGGACCATGGGGCCTGTGTCGATTGTTGCACGAGCGGGTACGAGGCGAGGAGGTGCGGGTGGATAGCCGCCCCCGCGAACGCGGACGGGAGGATCTCATGAAGTGGCGGGGCATGCGGGGCAGCGCGAACGTCGAAGACCGCCGTGGGATGCGAGTGGGTCGCGGGGGGTTGGCGGCGGGAGGCGGCATAGGAACGATCATCATCGTCGTCATCGTGCTGCTCATGGGAGGCGACCCGTCGCAGATCGTCGCCCCGTCCGGAGTGCAGACACAAGGCGGGTCAGCCCTGACCACCGCTCCCGGCCAGGACGAGCTGGCTCAGTTCGTGTCGGTGATCCTCGCGAGCACCGAGGACGCGTGGCAGACGAGGTTCGCCGATTCGGGTGAGACATACAGGGCTCCAAAGTTGGTCCTCTTCACCGAATATGTCCAGTCGGCATGCGGCTCGACCAGCTCCGCGGTGGGGCCCTTCTACTGTCCGGCGGACGAGACGGTCTACATCGACCTGGGTTTCTACGACGAACTGAGCCGCACGTACGGCGCGCCCGGGGATTTCGCCCAGGCCTATGTGATCGCCCACGAGGTGGGGCATCACGTCCAGAAACTACTCGGGATCAGCAGCCGGGTGGACCGGCTCCGCCAGACCTTGAGTCAGACCGAGTCCAACCAGCAGCTCGTCCGGTTGGAGCTGCAGGCAGATTTCCTCTCCGGCGTCTGGGCGCACGACGCCAAGACGCGGATGAGCATGCTGGAGGCGGGGGACATCGAGGAAGGTCTGAACGCGGCGAGCGCGATCGGCGACGACCGTCTTCAGCGTGAGGCGCAGGGGCGCGTCGTCCCCGACTCGTTCACCCACGGCACCTCCCAGCAACGCGCGCATTGGTTCAAGTTGGGATTCGACACCGGCGACATGTCGCAGGGCGACACGTTCTCGAGCGATGCCCTGTAGTCCGTCTGCTCACGGCCGGCGCGGGATGCGCGCCTCCCAGATGGCCCCTATGAGATCGAGCAGCAGCCGGGCGGCGAGTATGGCCGTGATCTCCCCGTGGTCGAACAGCGGGTTCACCTCCACGAGGTCACAGCCGACCACGCGTCCGTGGCCTGCGACCGCGCGCAGCACGGCCCGTCCTTCGACGTAGCTGAGGCCGCCCGGCTCCGGAGTGCCCGTCCCCGGTGCGATCCCGGGGTCGAACGCGTCGATGTCGATGCTGACGTAGAGGGCTGCTCCCGAGGGAACCGCCGCCAACACCGCGTCGACGCCCGATAGCCGGTAGTCCTCGGCCGTGACGACGGTGACTCCGCGTTCTCGAGCTTCCAGCCAATCGGCCCGGCCGTTGTTCAGTCCTCGCACCCCCACCTGCACGACGCCCGCGACGAGGCCCTGCTCCACAGCCAGGCGCACGGGCGTGCCGTGTGTGTGGCGGGGCAGGTACGAGTCGAAATCCATGTGGGCGTCCAGGTGGACGAGGTAGGGGGGAGCGGGGAAGGCCTTCAGGATCGAGGCCGTGATCGAGTGGTCGCCGCCGACGGCGACGGGCGTGGAGCCGGCAGCGACGATCCCGCGGATGCGACGCGTCATCGCGTCGCGGTTTGCGTCTCCGTTGGCGGGCTCTATCGCCACATCCCCGGAGTCGACCACGCTCGCGCCCTTCAGTATGGATCGCCCCAGTTCGACGTCGAAGAGCTCGGCGCCGCCCTCGTAGGAGTAGAGCGTGGAGGCCGCGCGCACCGCGCGCGGCCCGTAGCGGGCTCCGGGGCGGCTCGAGGTGCCTTCGTCGAAGGGGATGCCGACGACCGTGAAGTCGTGTCCTGTCGCCCCGCCCTCAGGGACGATCGGCAGCTTGAGAAAGGACGGTATACCGACGAAAGGCATGGTGCCCGGCTGCTCAGGTGTTCCCATCTCTCCCCACACTCCAGGTCGCGCTGTGCTGGGAGGCTGCTGAAAAACGAAGCCTTGGCCTCCAGAACGCACTGGACGGAGCGATAGGCGTTCTCGGTCGCGCGAATAGCGCTGCTCTAGCGCTTCCTGCGTCCTCGTCTCGCCCTCGCGCATCGCGCCCTGGGGGCAAAGCGTCACTTTTCAGCAGCCTGCTGGGGCAAGCGTATCAGACGAGGTGTCGTGGTGCGGATACTGCAGCATTACGGCCTGATTGATGCGTGTATCGCACAAGGATGGTAGTTCGAGTGACGTTATGAACCAAGTCTGGTTGCATTCATGCCGAATCGTGATACCATCGATCGGCGGAAGGGGGCCGGCGGCACGTTCGGATCGCCGGCGATGCGGGTCACCGGGGGGGTCGATTCGTGGGGAATCATGCCAACGCCGTATTCCAGATGGACGAGGCTGACGAGCGCATCGTCGCAGCTCTCCAGGAAGATGCGCGCATGCCCTTCTCCGAGATCGCGCGACGGCTCGACGTCTCGCCCGGCATGGTACGGCAGCGATTCAACCGCTTGGTCGAGATGGGGGTCCTCCAGGTGGCCGTCATCTCCAATCGCCTCGTGCTGGGCCACTCGTTCATGGCCATCCTCTCCATAGACGTGGATCCCGGGCGCGTGCAGGAGGTCGCTGAGGCGATCGCCGAGTTCGACGAGGTCATCTATCTGGTCGTCCTGGCGGGGACATTCAACGTGATGGCGGAGGTCAGCTGCCGGGACGGAGACCACCTGTTGGAGTTCCTCGAGCAGCGCTTGGGTCGGCTCGACGGCGTGCGCCGGTTCGAGTCGTTCGTCCATCTGCGCATAGTGAAGGAGGTCTACGTCTGATGAACGTCTATCTGTTGGGCCTGGGTGCCATCGGTTTCGTCACGGCGCAGGATCTGGCGGCGAGCCCGGACTTCCAGCGGGTCACCCTCGCCGACGCCAGCACGCGGGCCATCGAGCGTGTGCGGGCCCGAGTGGGAGACCCAGGCAAGGTCACGTACCAGCAGATCGACGCGCGCGACATCGCGGCACTCACCCGTGCCTTCGCCGATGCGGATCTCGTGATCAACGCCCTCGAGCCCTCCTTCAATATCGGGGTGATGCAGGCCTGCCTCTATAGCCGGACCAACTACATGGACCTGGCCCAAGGCGGGCCCCGCTACCTCACCGGCACGCCGGACAGCTTCGAGTTCCTGGGCTGGAGCCGGCAGTTCGAAGACCTCGGCCTGCTGGGCATCCTGGGCATGGGCATGGACCCCGGCGTGACCAACGTCCTGGCTCGCTACGGGGCCGACCGGATGGACGAGGTCACCTACATCGGCGTGCGGGACGGCGACAGCGGGGTGGTCGAGGGCATGGAAGACGCCTTCTACACGCTGTGGAGCCCTTCCATCGCCATCGAGGAGTGTTTGCTGCCCGCAATGATCTGGGAGGATGGGGAGTACAAGCGTATCGGTCTCTTCCAGGACGCGGAGGTCTTTCCCTTTCCCGAGCCGCTCGGTCCCCAGACGTGTTATGTGGTCGACCACGAGGAGGCCAAGACCATACCCTCCTGGCTGCCGGGTATCCTCGACAAGGGTCTACGCCGGTGTGACTTCAAGTACGCGCTCGACGACGATTTCGTGAACGTGCTCCGCGTCCTCGGGAAGTTGGGGTTGAACTCTCCTTTCCCCATAGAGGTCAAGGGCCAGCAGGTCGCCCCCCGCGACGTCGTCGTGGCCCTCATGCCGAATCCGGCGGAGATCGATGGCCGCGCTACGGGCTGGGGCCTGATCGGGGCACTCGTCGAAGGCCGGCAGGACGGCCGGGAGAAGAGCCTCTTCTACTACGTCAAGAACTCCTACGAGGCCTGTCGGGCTGAGCTGGGCGCCTCGGCGGTGGCCTATCAGACCGGGCGCCCGCCCGCGGCGGTCGCCGAGCTCTTCGCGCGAGGCGCCCTTACGATCGGGGGCAGCGTGCCGGTCGGCGTCTATCCCTGCGAGAGTTTCGACCCCGAGCCGATCTTGGAGAACCTGGCTGCGCACAACATCGTCATGGAGCAGGCCGACCTCACGGCCGTCTTGCGCGACAGAACGGCCTCGTTGTGACAAGCGACGAAGTAGCCATCCGGCTCGAGGGGGTGACCAAGCGCTTCGGCGACTTCGTGGCGGTCGACGACATCTCCCTCGACATCCGGCAAGGTGAGTTCTTCTCGCTTCTCGGTCCCAGCGGCTGCGGCAAGACCACGACGCTGCGTATGATCGCGGGCTTCGAGGACCCGTCGGAGGGCTCGATCTTCCTGGAGGGGGTCGATGTCGACAGGCTCCCGCCGTACCGGCGCAACGTGAACACCGTCTTTCAGAACTACGCGCTCTTTCCGCATCTCAACGTGGAGAAGAACGTGGCCTTCGGGCTCAAGCGAAAGCGGTTGCCGAAGAAGGAGATCGAGCAGCGGGTGCATGAAGCCCTGCGCATGGTCGAGCTGCAGGAGCGGGGCGCGGCGAAGCCCAATGAGCTCTCCGGGGGCATGCAGCAGCGCGTAGCGCTGGCCCGCGCGCTGGTCAACCTACCGGCCGTGCTTCTGCTCGACGAGCCGTTGGGCGCCCTCGACCTCAAGCTGCGCCGGCAGATGCAGCTCGAGCTGAAGCATATCCACGAAGATGTGGGCATCACCTTCATCTACGTGACGCACGACCAGGAAGAGGCGCTCACCATGAGCGACCGCATCGCTGTCATGAACCGCGGGCGGGTCGAGCAGGTGGGCGTGCCGGAGGAGCTGTACGAGTCACCCGCGACACGCTTCGTCGCCGGCTTCATCGGGGTCTCCAACTTCATCGAGGGCCCCATCGAGCGGCGCAACGGGGGCGGCGTCATGCGCTGGGACGAGGGTCAGCGGGTCATCGTGGGCGCGCCTGCCGGCATGTCCCTCGGTAATGAGGTGGCCCTTTCGGTCAGGCCCGAGAAGATCCGGCTGCTCGAGATGCACGAGCAGGCGCCCGAGGAGCAATGTCTGCTCCTCGGCACCGTCAGGGACGTCGTCTATCTGGGCATGACGACGCAGTACAAGGTAGACGTGCCTGTCCTGGGACGGCAGTTCACCGTCCTCGAACAGAATGTCAAGGTGGCCTCCGACCAGACCTTGTGGGAGGCGGGGGAGCGGGCTCAGCTCTCCTGGCACCCCTACCACAATAGGGTCCTGCCACCGGGGGGAGAGGCAGAACACACGGAGGAGGGAGTCTGATGGCCAAGATCGACAAGGACCTGAGGTTGCTCTTCGTGCAGGAAGCCGAACGGCCGCTGACCAGGCGGATGTTCCTGAGGAGGGCCGGGGCCGCCGGCCTGCTTGTGGCCGGCTCCGGCTGGCTGGCCGCCTGCGGTGGCGGCGGAGGAGATACGACCAGCACCTCCACCGGAGGCTCGAGCACCACGGGGGGCGCCGGCCCGACCACCACGGCCGCCGGTCCGACCACGACGCGAGCCCTCGACAAGCAGCTCAACTTCTACAACTGGTCGGACTACATCGCCGAGGATACGATCCCCAACTTCGAGAAGGAGTTCGGGGTCAAGGTGACCTACGACAACTACTCGTCGAACGACACGCTGCTGGCCAAGCTGCAGAGCGGCGCATCCGGCTACGACATCATCGTGCCGTCGGACTACATGGTCACCACCATGCTGGGCCTCGGGCTGCTGCAGCAGATAGACCTGGCCAACATCCCGAACGTGAAGAACCTCTATCCGCGCTTCAGAGAGGAACCGTTCGACCCGGGCAACAAGTACTCGATCCCGTGGCAGTGGGGAACGACCGGCATAGGCTACAACACGGAGAAGGTACCCGACTTCAAGCCCAGCTGGGACATGATGTGGGATGCCAAGTACAAAGGCCACATCACGATGCTCACCGAGATCCGGGACATCTTCGCCGTGGCCCTCTTCCGCATGGGCGAGGACATCAACACCACCGACCCGGCCAAGATCGACAAGGCAAAGCAGATGCTGATCGAGCAGAAGTCGCTGCTCAAGCACTACACCTCCGATACCTATATCGACGAGCTGGCCTCGAACGACTCATGGCTGTCGCACGGTTACTCCGGTGATGTCTTCCAGGCGATCGGCGAAAACGACAAGGTGGCCTACGCGATCCCCGATGAGGGAGCCGTCATCTGGGTCGACTCGATGTGCGTCCCGAAGGATGCGCCGCACAAGTACACCGCCGAGGTGTTCATGGACTACATCCTTCGGCCTGACGTGGGAGCCGCCATCAGCAACTACGTGTCGTACGCCAGCCCCAATCAGGCGGCCGAGTCCCTGGTCAGCCAGGAGATACGGAACGACCCCGGCATCTACCCGTCGGCTGAGGTCAGCCAGCGCCTGCAGTACATCAAGGAGCTCGGGGATGCCACCCAGCTCTACAATGCGGCGTACGAAGAAGTGAAGGCTGCGTGATCCAGAAGGGCGAGGACCTTCTGTCCGGGGGAGCGGCGGCTTCCGCGCCGGCCGAGCCCGGCCTCGTGGGCCGAGGCCTCGCGCGGCTGCGCGGGCGCCGCTTCCTGGTGGCCAACATCCTGTTGGCGCCCACGACGATGTGGCTCGTGCTCTTCATGGTGCTGCCGCTGTTGGTCGTCCTCGTCTACAGCTTCGGCAGCCGGGGCGCGTTCGGCGACGTGGTGCTGGGCTTCTCCCTCCACAACTATGCCAAGGTCTTCAGTCCTCTCTGGTTCCCCATCATCCTGCGGTCCTTCGGCTTCGCCGCGGTGGCCACCCTGCTGACCCTGGCCATGGGCTATCCCTTGGCCTACTTCATTGCGATGTATGGGGGCCGGCGCAAGAGCCTCTACCTGATACTCATCATGCTCCCGTTCTGGACGAGCTACCTCATCCGCACCTACTCCTGGATCGTCATCCTGCGGAGCCAGGGAGTGGTGAACACCGTCCTCACGTCGCTCGGTGTGATAAACGACCCCCTGAATCTGCTCAACACCCGCTTCTCAGTCATCTTGGGGCTCACCTACGGCTTCCTGCCCTTCATGACCTTGCCGCTCTACGCCAGCCTGGAGAAGCTCGACAAGAGCCTGATCGAGGCGGCCCAGGATTTGGGAGCGAGTCGCCTCTGGACACTACTCACGGTCACCGTGCCCCTGTCGTTGCCGGGCATCGTGGCCGGCACCCTGCTGGTGTTCATCCCTGCGGTGGGCGATTTCGTGACCCCCGACTTGTTGGGTGGCCCGGACCAGACGATGATCGGCAATGTCATCCAGTCGCAGTTCCTGTCGACGCGAGACTGGGCCTACGGCTCGGCCCTGTCCTTCTCGCTGATGGCCATCCTGTTGGTCGCGATCCTTCTGTACGTGCGCAAGGTGGGCGCGGAGGAGCTGGGATGAGACGGCGCCGAGACCAGCGCATCAAGGCCAAAGGGCTGCGGGTGTACGTGGCTCTGGTCTACGCCTTCCTCTTTGCGCCCATCGTCGTGCTGGTGCTCTTCAGCTTCAACAACTCGCGCCGTAACGCTACCTGGAAGGGGTTCACCCTCAAGTGGTATTCGGCGCTCTTCGGGGACAGCGCGGTGCTCGACGCTTTCAAGAACACCATGAAGGTGGCCATCATCGCCACGATCCTGGCCACCATCTTCGGCTCCTTGGCCGCGTACGCCCTCACCCGCTACCACTTCCGGGGCTCGAGCCTCTATAACGGCGCCATCTACGTGCCTCTCGTGATACCGGAGATCGTCTTCGGTGTGGCCCTGCTCAGCGGCTTCAACGCCGCCGGCCTGGGCTTGAGCTTGAAGACCGTCATCATCTCTCACGTCGCCTTCATGGTGTCGTTCGTCATCGTGGTGGTTCGGGCGCGCATGTCCGGGTTCGACCGCGCTCTGGAGGAGGCGGCCATGGATCTGGGCGCCAATGAGATCCAGACCTTCTATCTCGTCACGCTGCCCTTCATGGCCCCTGGGATCATGGCCGGTGCGCTGCTGGCTTTCGTGCTGTCGTTCGACGACTTCGTGATCACGTTCTTCAACTCGGGGGTGGGCAACACGACCCTTCCCCTCAAGGTCTACTCGATGGTCAAGTTCGGCGTCACCCCGGAGATCAACGCCATCTCCGTGTTCATGTTGGGCATCTCGTCGCTGCTTCTGCTGCTGACCTACCGCATCCAATCCGGGGAGCGGCGCACTGTGCAGGAGCCGGACAAAGGATAGCGGCGGCAGCTGCGGGAGGCCGACCAACCCGCTTCGATGGGACAGGAGGAGAGGATGTACGACGGCGACGACACCCGCGATATCCTGCGCGTGGACCTCACCCGCGGCACGGCGGCGCGGGAGAAGGTTCCGCCTGAGCTGCTGCGCCGCTTCATCGGCGGCAAGGGCCTCGCCGCCCACTACCTGGTCAGCGAGCTGCCTGCGGGCGCCGACCCCCTGGGCGCCGAGAACGTGCTCATCTTCATGACCGGCCCGGTCAGCGGCCTCTTTCCGGGCACCACCCGGCATGCGGTCGTCACGAAGTCGCCGGCCACCGGCGGGTTCTGCGACAGCTTCGCCGGAGGCTACTTCGCCTGGGAGCTCCGCAAGGCCGGGCTGCTCGGCATCATCGTCACCGGGGCGGCCGCGCAGCCCGTGTGTCTCCGTGTCGACGACGACACGGCGGTCATCGAGCCGGCGGGCGACCTGTGGGGCAAGTCGGTCGTCGATGTCGACGACGACGCCCGCTTCGCAGACTACCGGGTCGCCGCCATCGGGCCGGCCGGCGAGAGCCGGGTGGCCTTCGCCTCCATCGGAAACAACGCCGGTACCACGAAGAAGGGCCGTTCCGGCTACAACGGCCGGGCGGGCAGTGGCGCGGTCATGGGCTCCAAGAACCTGAAGGCGATCGCGGTGCGCGGAACGGCCCGGCCCGACCTCGACGTAGCGGGCAAGGAGCTGCGCAAGGAGCTTGTGGCAAAGATCAAGCAAGACGGCGCTCCCTCATCGTGGCTTGCCGACGCCGGCACGCCCATCATCGTGGAGTGGACCAACGGCGTGTCCGTTCTGCCCACGCGCAACTGGCGTGCCGGAAGCTTCGCCGAGGCCGACGCCATCGGCCACGAGGCCGTGAAGGCGAACCGGGTGGCCGCCGTGGGCTGCTATTACTGCCCGGTCAACTGTGGGCAGCACGTGCGCGTTGAATCCGGGGCGTTTCCGGGCGCTGAGGCCGGCAAGATCGAGTACGAGACCATAGGGCTCGCCGCCTCGAACACCGGCAACGGCGACTTCTCCAGCATCGTCCGCTTCAGCGAGCAATGTGACGAGTTGGGGCTGGACACCATCTCGGCCGGAGCCGCCGTCGGCTTCGCCATGGACTGCGCCGAGCAGGGGGTCATCCAGAGCTCCCTGCGCTTCGGCGATTCAGAGGGTCAGGCCGCGCTTGTCGAGCAGATCGCCCGGCGCGAGGGTCTGGGCGCCGAACTGGCGGACGGGATCCGGCCGGCCGCGCGCGCGTGGGGCGTCGATGGCACCAAGATCAACGTCTTCCAGATCAAAGGGCTCGAGTTTCCCGCCTACGATCCGCGTGGCTCGGTGGGCATGGCTCTGGCCTACGCCACCGCGGACCGGGGTGCGTGTCATATGCCCTCGTGGCCCATCGCGGGGGACGCTCTGGGTGACGACCCGGAAGCCGACGCCTTCGGCCCGGCCGGCAAGGCCGCGTGGGTCATCGGCGAGCAAGACGAGAACTCGGCCGAATGGTCTCTCGTCGGATGCGACTTCTTGGGATACGGCGCCGAAGACGCTACGCGGATGTTGGCGGCCGTCGGTTTGGAGCTCACGGAGGCCGAGTACCTTCAGGTAGGCGCACGCGTGTGGAATCTGATCCGCCTGCTCAACCTGCGCGAGGGCTGGACGGCGGCTGACGATGCGCTTCCGGCCGGCCTGGCCAACCCCCTCGAAGACTCGGGCCGCGCGCTGGCGCCCGAGGTGTTCAGGCAGATGAAGGAGGAGTACTACCGGCTGCGCCGCTGGGATGCAGACGGCCGGCCCACGCACGAGCTCATCGAGGAGCTGGGCCTGATGGACTACAAGAAGCGACTCGACGCCTCGCACTGAGCGAGGGCCGGGTCCAAGCTGGTAAGGAGGAAAGGTGACCGAAGACGCGAGCGCACCGGTGGGGTCTGCCCTCATCGACCGAGCGGAGCGCATCACGACAAGAGAAAAGGCGCGCTACGAGCAGATGAGCCCCGGCAGCCGCAGGGAGAGCGCTCGGGCCCAGAAGTCTCTGCCTCTGGGGGTGGGGAGCAACCTGCAGTTCTTCGACCCGCATCCCGTGGTCATGAACCGGGCTCGGGGCAGCCGGCTTTGGGATGTCGACGGCAACGAGTACATCGACTACAACCTCGGCTATGGCTCGCTGCTCGCCGGCCACTGCCATCCGAAGATGGTGGCCGCTCTACAGGAGCAGCTGCAGGCCGGGACCTTGTACGTCACCCCCAATCCCGTCACTGCGGATGTGGCCGAGAACCTCTGCGCTCGGTTCCCCTTCGACATGGTGCGCTTCACCAACTCCGGCACCGAGGCGACTCTCGACGCCATTCGTCTGGCTCGGGCGGTCACGGGTCGGGACAAGATCATCAAGCTGGAGGGTGGTTATCACGGGCACCACGATCTGGCGATGATCTCTGTGAAGCCTTCATTGGCGGATGCGGGCTCGGCCGAGGCACCCAACTCGGTGCCGTTCTACCTCGGGGTGGGCGAGCACGTGCCTTTGGAGGTCGTCGTCGTGCCCTACAACGACCCGCGGGCGCTCGAGGGGGCTTTCGCCCGGCACGAGGGCGAGGTGGCCGCCTTCTTGCTCGAGCCGGTGATGCAGAACATCGGCATCGTCCTGCCCGACGAAGGCTACCTGGCCCGGGTGGCCGACATCACCCGGGCGCACGGCGCCCTGCTCATCTTCGACGAGGTCAAGACGGGCATCACCGCTCATCCGCGAGGAGTGTTCGGCGTCTACGGCGTGCAGCCAGACATCATCTGCCTCGCGAAGTCCATCGGGGGAGGGGTCCCGGTCGGCGCCTTCGGGGCCCGGGAGGAGATCATGACCTATATAGCCGACGGCCGGATGGCGCATATGGGCACGTTCAACGCCAACCCGCTGGTCATGGCCGCCGCTCGCTCCGTGCTGACCGAGATCGTTACCGATGAGGCGTGGGCCGAGGCCAAGGCCCGAAACGACCGGCTGATAGCCGGCTGCCGGGACATCATCGACGCGGCCGGACTGCCGGCGCACACCGTGCAGATGGGCACCAAAGGCTGCGTCACCTACTCCACCGCACCGGTGCGGAACTACCGCGACTACAAAGCCTCAGACTTCACCATGGCGTATGCTCATTGGATCTACATGATGACCCACGGCATCTTCCTGCCGCCGGGTCTGGACGATCAGTGGCTGGTGTCCGTGCAGCACTCCGACGCCGACGTCGACCGGCATCTGGAGGTGTTCGCGGACTTCGTCGCCGAGTTGACGGCCTGACCGTCAGCCTCTCGACCACCGTGCCCCCAGCGCCGATCACTCAGCGCCTCGGGCCCCGATAGGAGGCGGCTCACGCCCCTCTACTACCGCGATGGCGGCGCGATCATCAGCGGTCAAAGGAGACTTCGCCGCCAAGCGGTAGTTGTAGCAGACGATGGATACCTCGCCCTCCGCGGCGACCTTGCCCAGACGGTGACTCACCACCCGGTGCTGCATCGTGTACCGGTCGACTCCCAGCTCCGACACCCGCGTGCCGACCGAAACGGTGTCAGGGAAGGTGACGGGGGCGCGGTAGCGGCATGTCAGGGAGGCGAGGATCCAGCCTCTTTCGGCCGTGCCCATGCCTTTCAGGGAAGGGCCCAATCGGGCGAAGTAGGTGAAGCGGGAGGTCTCGAAGTAGCGGATGAACACCACCCCGTTGACGTGTCCCATCGAGTCCATCTCGCCCCAAGCCACGGGCAGGTCGACCACCACGGGGAACCCGGCAAGCAATCCCTCTGCATCTGTCATGCGCTGCACATGCTCCCCGTCAGTCGCCCGAGCCGCCGAAGCTGAAGCCGCCGCCGCTCCCCCGGTTCTTCGACAGGCGGGGCATCAGCCAGCTCAGCAGTGAGTCCTCGCTGCGGGTCTGGAGCATGAGGTAGCCGGGGCCGGTCAGGTCTACCACGAGGCCTTCGCCACTGAAGAGAGTCGACTTCAAGCCGCCGACCGCCCTCACCTTGAACCCCATTCCGTCCGCGAACGCGACGATGTGTCCCGTGTCGACGGTGAAGGACTGGCCGGGCGCGAGGGTGATCTCATGTATGGCGCCGTAGCTCGAGAGCACCAGCGTCCCCGTTCCCGACACCTTGAGCATGAACAGTCCCTCACTGCCGAAGAAGGTCTTCGCGCCGCCCCACTTGGTGTCGACCTGGATGCCCTCCGCCGAGGCGACGTAGGAGCCCGATTGGACGATCATGGTATGACCGGCGAGCTCCCTGACCGTCATGTCGCCGGGGAGGGCGGGCGCGAGCATGATCTGTCCACCCTGGACAGGAGCCTGATACGT
Organism: Actinomycetes bacterium; assembly: GCA_021802965.1. Lineage (GTDB taxonomy): Bacteria > Actinomycetota > Thermoleophilia > RBG-16-64-13 > RBG-16-64-13 > JAJZQZ01. The sequence continues at coordinate 3,693 of JAJZQZ010000019.1, read as the reverse complement.
GTTCATGAAGAAGCTCTCCCCGCCCAAGACCGATCGTTTCAGCGAGCCGATGACGCCGCCCTTCGTGCTGGTCTCGATCGAGAAACCGGGAGTCATGCCCAGCATGGAGCCGCCCTCCACCTGCACGCGCTCCTGGGGCGCGAGGCTCGCGGTCACCATCGAGTACGACGGCCGATAATCGATCGTGGTCTGCACTGTTCCCTCCCGGCGGCTGTCAGTCCGGACGTGGCGTCAGACCGTGTACCTGAATCCCCACCAGCTGCTCGGTGCGGACGTGATGCCGCCGCTCCCGATCGCGGTCACCCTCCACCGGCCCGGCTGCGCACCTATGAACGTGAACTCCCAAGTGGTGTCGCTGACCGTCCAGCTCTTGCTGCCCCACCAGCTCGATCCGTCGCCCCACTCGACCTCCACGAGGTACTCCACGGCCGCCGGGACTCCCTGCCACTTCAAAGTGGTAGTGCGAGGATAGTGGTCGAAGACCGTTCCGTCGGCTGGCGAGAGGAGGACGGGGGGGCGGAGGCCGAGGGTCGTGGTGGTGGTGGACGCGGGCACGGTGGTGGTCGGGGAGACGGCGTCGATCTTCTGCCGGAGCCGCCACAGGATCTGGGCGACCTCACCGCGCGTCGCATTCTTCCAGGCGTCCCATCCGCCTCCCTGGTCCAGCACGACCCCCCAGAGGAGACCGTTGAACTCGGCCTTCTGTGCGTTCGGTCCGTGGGGCGCCTGGTTGAAGGTGCTGAAGATATGGCTGCCTGAACTGGTGCCGGCGAAGTAGTCAGGGGTCGGGTTGTCGAGCGTCACTCCGTGGGACGCCGCTGCGCGGACCACCATGGTCATGACCTGGGCCCGCGTGATGTTGTCCCAGGGCTTGAACAGACTGAGCGTGACGCCGGTGGTGATGCCCTCGCGAGCCGCTGCGGCCACGTAGTTGTCCGGGTACAGATTCCCCGGCCCGCTGACCTCGACGTCGCCGAAGGAGCACACGTCGTCTTCGGTGACCGACACCCCGAGCGTGAGGTCGATCATCTTCGCGAACTGCTGCCGGGTGACCAGGGCGGACGGCTTGAAGGAGCCGTCCGGATATCCGTCTATGATGTGGGCCGACGACAGCGCGTCGATGGCGGTCTTGTAGGGATGAGTGGTGGAGACGTCTGTGAAGGCCAGTGTGAACACTGCGCCGACGAGCAACACGCCGATGATGATGCTGCGAACCAGGTGCTGTTTGATGTGAGCGCGCACGGAAGGTCCTCCGGTGGGTGGGCGACGTGTCTATGATGCTCTACCCTCTGAGTCTAGGGATGGCTCCACCCTGTGTCAACGTGGCGGGTGACCGGTGTCATTCCGGCTGGCACTGGGCAGGGCCCTGTGGTAGTCTGTCTTCTATTGGTTGGTCGGTCAGTTAATTATCATGACCGGGCGGCTCCGGCGGGAATCTAGAAGGGGACGACGATGAGGTACGCAGAGACCGGTTTCAATCTCGAGATCGATCTTTCTCGGGGCAGCATCGAGAGGGTGGAGACCGACCCCAGACTCACCCAGCTGCACCTGGGCGGCCAGGGCACGGCAGCCCGCTTGCTGTGGGAGGGCGTGGGTCCCGAGGTCCAGCCGTTCGACGAGGAGAACATGCTGATCTTCAGCACGGGTATCCTCCACGGGACACCGGTCCCGGGCGCCAACCGGACGTCCGTCGACACCTTCTCTCCCCAGACCAACCTGTATTCGCACTCGATCTTCGGAGGCTTCTTCGGGCCTGAGCTCAAGCACGCCGGCTACGACAAGATCGTGATCCGGGGCAGATCGCCCGAGCTGGTCTACCTGTGGATCCACAACGACAAGGTCGAGATCCGCGACGCCACCCACCTGGCCGGCAAGGGCGCCATCGAGACGGGCGAGCTCATCAAGCAGGAGCTCAAGCAGGCCGAGGCGCAGGTCGCCGCCATCGGGCTTGCCGGCGAGAACCGCTGCTATATGGCCAGCATCGAGCACTCCAACTCCAGCGCCTCGCGCGGAGTGGGGGTGATCATGGGCGACAAGAGACTCAAGGCCATAGCCGTCCGGGGCACCAACGACATCAACGTCGCCCGCCCGGCCGAGCTCTTCCAGCTCTGCGACAGCCAGTACCGGGAGATCTACGACAACCCCGATTGTGGCTGCATCTTCCGGCACGAGCACGACGAGTCCTGGCACGTCGACAACTTCGCCTGGGGCAACGCCCGAGACCGGGTGCGCGGCCACTGGACCGAAGAGCGGGAGCGTGAGTGGCGCGAGACCACCGAGCGCTACGAGGTCCGTTGGACCGCCTGCTACAACTGCCCCAAGGACTGCCACATCGCCATCCAGGTGCCGGGCCAACCGAAGTTCCAGCTCAAGTGCTACAGCAAGCTGACCTACTGCATGGCAGCCTACGAGGAGCTCGACTTCAACTACAAGATGCTGAGCCTCACCCAGGAGTACGGCCTCGACGGCTTCACCACGCCCCAGCTTCTGGCCTTCGCGGTCGAGATCTACGAGGCCGGCATCCTGACCGACGAAGACCTGCCGGACTTCCCCGCCGGCAGCGGCGATCGCTTCTTCTACCTGGTCGAGAAGATCGTGCACCGGGAAGGCATCGGCGACATCCTCGCGAACGGGGTCTACTGGGCCGCGCGGCAGATCGGCAAAGGGGCCGAGGCCTACGACCACAACACGATGAAGAAGTTCGAGCAGGTGCCCATCAAGCTCGGCACGGTCAACTACCCCTACTTCTTGATGTACGCCACCGGCGAGAAGATGAACATCACCCAGACCGAGGGCTCGTTCCCGCAGGTGCCGATCGCCGACCCGGAGGAGCGCAAGAAGTTCGTCGAGGGCTGGGACGCCGCCCCCGAGAAGTTCAAGCAGTGGTACCTGCAGTGGGAGCCGCGCACGCACGTGTCTTTCGAGGCGGCGGTCAACATCACCGATTGGAACGAGACCATGCACTACGTGGACGACGCACTGGGCATGTGCGCCTTCCTGTCGTCGTTCCGCGGGCAGTTCGGTGGCCGGCCGCCCTACCACATGTACAACCTGCCGGCCTACGCTTCGTACGCCACGGGGATGGATCTCGACCCTGAGAAGCTGCTGGAGATCGGGCGGCGCAACCGCACGCTGATCCGGGCCCTCAACGTCCGCCGCGGGATGCGGCGCGTCGACGAGGCGCCGCCCGCCGACCACTGGAAGAAGCGGGAACCTGAGAACGAGCAGAAGCTCCTGAGCGAGTACTACGCCTTCAAGGGGTGGACCGACGAGGGTATCCCGACCAAGCAGACGCTCGACGAGTTCGAACTGGGGTACGTCGGTGACGATTTCGTCGAGCGCGGCATCCTGGCCGGCTAGCGGGTGTTGAACAACGATACATCGGCCCCTGGACCGCACTGGGCGGCGCCATGCGTCGTCCTCACTCGCGCCCGTAGCTCTGCTTGTGTGAGCTCGTGCCCGCACGAAGCCTTGGCCGCCGAGTCCGCGCTCGGCTGCACGAATGCGTCGTCCTCGATCGCGCCCGTAGCCTCCGGCTACGGGCGCTCCCTGCGTCCTTGCCTCGTGCGCGCCGACTCGCGGCCTGATCGGCAAAGCGTCATGCGGGCACGAGCTCGGATTGCTCCCTGCGTCCTAGCCTTGCGCGTGCCCAGCGCGCCCCAGGGGCGAAGCAGTCATGTGTCAACACCCGCT
>JAJZQZ010000243.1 GCA_021802965.1 Actinomycetes bacterium | reverse complement strand
AGACCCACGGAATCCTCTACCGAGCGGACGATCATGGAGATTCACCGGTTGCCGCGACCACATTACCGAGTGTGTCCGCGCCCACTGCTTCCGGGATGATCGGGCGGCCCGGCGACGTCGATGTCTTCGCTCTTCAAGCCGGAACCGGACCACTGTCCGTGTCAGTGACTCCCGCGGATTGGGGCGCCGATCTCGACGTGCTCGTCGAACTCAGAGATTCGGCGGGCACTCTGCTGGCCAGCAGCAACCCGGTCGATCTTCTCGCGGCGAGTCTCAGTACCACCGTGACCGCAGGGACCTACTACGTATACGTGAAGGGGACCGGCAAGGGGGATGCCTCCACCGGTTATCCGGCGTATGGCTCGCTCGGGGTCTACACGCTCAGCGCGAGCGTGTCGTCCGGACCCCAGCCCCCGGTGGCAGTGGCGAGCGCAACGCCCGACGCAGGCGATGCACCCCTCTCTGTCCAGTTCGACGGGTCAGGTTCGTATGACCCAGACGGAGGCCCTGTGACCTATGCGTGGGCCTTCGGGGACGGTGGTGCCGCGACCACGTCTGCACCCGTGCACGTGTATACGAGTGCTGCCGCGTACACAGCCACCCTCACCGTGACAGACGACGAGGGGCAGTCCGCCTCCACCTCGGTGGTGGTCACCGTGCGTCCCCCGAACCAACCACCCGCTGCCGTGGCCGTCGGTACCCCGACGTCTGGCGCCGCCCCTCTACCCGTGGCCTTCGACGGCTCCGGGTCGAGTGATCCTGACGGCCATATCGTCTCGTATGCATGGAGTTTCGGTGACGGTGCTGGAGGAACTGGGGCAACGGTCTCTCACACCTACCAGGCTGCGGGCGACTACGTGGCGACCCTGACGGTGACAGACGACAGAGGCGCTACGGCCCAGGCCACCGTGTCCGTCCACGTCACGGTGAACCCGTTGAGCGTGTTGAGGGTGGCGTCCATCTCGATGTCGGCCGTGACAGATTGGACCAGCAGGACCGGAAAGAGTGTGCAGGCTCTCGTGACTGTGACCAACAGCGCAGGGACCGTTGTCTCGGGCGTCACGGTGACGGGCACATGGAATGGGGTCGCCACCGGCCTCAGCTCCGGACTGACCTCCACTTTGGGGACGACTACTCTGACGAAGACCTATGCCATCGCCGGCACCGCGACGTTCACCGTCACCGGTCTCGCCAAGATCGGCTACTCATACAATCCGGCCCTCAACGGCGCCGCCAGCGCATCGATCATCCTCAAGTAGACGAAGGCCGCTTGTCGGCAGCCTGCTACCGGCGTTCGTAGTTCGGGGCTTCCTTCGTGATGGTGACGTCGTGCGGGTGGCTCTCGATGAGGCCCGCGCTCGAGATCTTCATGAAGCACGCACGCGAGCGAAGCTCGTCGATCGTCGCACAGCCCGTGTAGCCCATGCCGGCCCGCAATCCGCCGACCAGTTGGAAGACCATGTCGGAGAGTGGTCCTTTGTCGGGCACCATCCCTTCGATCCCCTCGGGCACCAGCTTCTTCTGGCTCTGGCCCTCCTGGAAGTACCGGTCTCCGCTGCCCTCGCTCATGGCGCCGACGCTGCCCATGGCCCGGTAGGCCTTGTAGCTGCGCCCTTCCCACAGGATGCGTTCCCCCGGGCTCTCGGTGGTCCCCGCGAACAATGAGCCGACCATGATGCTGTTGGCTCCCGCGGCGATGGCCTTGACCATGTCGCCGGAATAGCGGATGCCGCCGTCGGCGATGACCGGCACGCCCGCCTCTGAGGCGACCCGGCTGCATTCGGCCACAGCGGTGATCTGAGGCACCCCGCACCCGGTGACGACCCGCGTGGTGCATATCGAGCCCGGCCCGATGCCCACCTTGATGCCGTCGACCCCCCGCTCGATGAGGGCCCGAGCGCCGTCGCCCGTCCCCACGTTGCCCGCCACGATCTGGATGTCCGGATACTGAGAGCGGATCTGCTCGATCGTGTCGAGCACGCCTTTGGAGTGACCGTGCGCGGTGTCGATGCAGACCACGTCGGCCTGCGCCTCGACGAGGGCCTCCATGCGGGCGGCAGTGTCGCTTGCGACGCCGACCGCCGCTCCTACGCGCAACCGTCCGAGCTCGTCCTTGCAGGCGTTGGGGAACTCGATCTTCTTCATGATGTCCTTGATGGTGATCAGCCCGCGAAGTATGAAGTCGTCGTCGACCACCAGGAGCTTCTCTATCTTGTGCACCTTGAACTGCTCCAGGGCCTGGTCGAGGTTCGTGCCCACAGGCACGGTCACCAGGTTCTCCGAGGTCATCAGCTCCTTGATCGGCTTGCTGAAGTCGGTCTCGAACCGGGTGTCGCGGTTGGTGACGATGCCGGCCAGGCGGCCGTCTTCGCGGATGATGGGCACGCCGGAGATCTTGTACTCGGCCATGAGGGCTTCGGCGTCGCCGTAGGTGGCGGTGAGAGGCAGGGTGATGGGGTCGACGATCATGCCGGCCTCGCTTCGCTTCACCTTGCGCACCATGTCGGCCTGTCGCTCGATGGGCTGGTTCTTGTGGATGATGGTCAGGCCGCCTTCGCGGGCCAGGGCGATGGCCAGGGCGGTCTCCGAGACGGTGTCCATGGCGGCTGAGAGCAAGGGTATGTTGAGTGAGATCGTGCGGGTGAGCCGGGTGGCGACGTCTGTCTCCCGGGGCAGGACGCGTGATTCCGCCGGTATCAGGAGGACGTCGTCGAAAGAGAGCCCTTCCGCGGCGAACTTACGTGCCCAGTCGATCACCCCGCACCTCCATCATCCGTTTGGTCGATTCTATCAGGCTGTTGAAGGGGAGCGCCCCGGGCGTTCTGTCCGGGCGGCGGGATATGATGTGCTTCTCGAAGGCCGTGGCGTTCTTGGGTCTGACCGGGACCTCGCATGAAGGACCGTGCATGAAGCTCATCCACACCGCTGACTGGCACCTGGGCCGCCTCTTCTATGGGGTCCATCTGACCGAAGATCAGGCTTGCGTGCTCGATCAACTCGTCGAGCTGGTGAAAGACGAGCGGCCGGACGCGGTGCTGATCGCCGGCGACGTGTTCGACCGGGCCGTGCCCCCGCCCGAAGCGGTGACCTTGCTCGACGATGTGCTCGGCCGAATCGTTCAGGGCCTTGGCGTAGCCGTGATAGTCATCGCGGGCAACCATGACAGCCCGGAGCGGATCTCGTTCGGTGCGCGACTGCTCGCGCCCGGCGGTCTGCACGTCGCCGGGCGGGTCCAGGCGCGCCCGGACCGCGTGACCCTGCGGGATGAATGGGGCAGCGTGCACGTGTGCTCTGTGCCCAGCTGCGAGCCGGCTTTCGCGCGGGACGCCTTTGACACCGACGACATCCACGACCACCAGGCGGCGATGAAGGCACTGGTCCGGGCTGCTCGCCGCGGTCTCCCCATGGGAGAGCGGAGCGTGCTGGTAGGCCACGCTTTCGTGGCCGGCGGGGAGCCGAGCGAGTCCGAGCGGCCTTTGTCCGTCGGGGGGGCGGGGACGGTGGAGGCTTCGGTGTTCGAGGGCTTCGAGTACGTCGCCCTGGGCCATCTGCATCGGCCACAATGGGTGAGCGGCGGCCCGGCCTCGACCGGCACGCCGGCATCCTCGGGCGCGGCGGACCGCGGAGCTTCGTCAGCCGCCTGCTCCCAGGCGACAGGGCTTGGCCAGGGCAGCCTGTTCGATGTTCATCCTGATCCTTCCTCAGCCGGAGACGATGACGCCCCTTCCTCCGTCCTCGGCGCCGTCCGCTACGCCGGTTCTCTCCTCAAGTACTCTTTCGGGGAAGCCGGTCATCGCAAGTCGATCAGCGTGGTCGAGATCGACGGCCGCGGTGGGGTACAGGTGCGCGAAGCCACACTGTCACCCCGCCACGACGTGCGCCAGGCGGCAGGGCTCTTCAAGGACCTGCGAGCGGGAGGGGCATCCGCGTCGGGGCCCGCCGACGACTACCTCAGCGTCACCCTGCTCGATGCGGGTCCCGTACTAGACGCGATGAGCCGGCTGCGCGACGTCTACCCCAACCTGGTCCACGTGGAGCGTTCGGAGGTCGTCGCCGTGCGCGAGCAGGGCCGGGCGGCGGATCATCGGCAGGTGGGCGAAGAGGAGGTCTTCGCCTCGTTCTTCGAGGAGGTCACCGGAGCGCCTTTGAGCACGGCGGAGAGCGAGGCCTTCGCCCAGGTGGCTGAAGTGCTTCGACGGAAGGAGCGCGAGGCCTGATGAGGCCCCTCCGTCTCGAGCTTTCGGCTTTCGGCCCGTTCGCGGCGCAGCAGACCCTCGATTTCGCCGAGCTCGATGGGAGGGGCTTCTTCTTGATCCACGGTCCCACCGGAGCCGGCAAGACCAGCCTGCTGGACGCGATCACCTTCGCGCTCTACGGAGAGACCAGCGGCGAGGAGCGCAACGCGCGCGGCATGCGCAGCGACTTCGCCGAGTCGGGCACGAGCACGGAGGTCACCTTCGAGTTCGCCATCGGGCCCCGCCGCTACCGGGTGCAGCGCTCGCCCCAGCAGGAGCGCCCCAAGCAACGGGGAGAGGGGACGGTCGTCCAAGACCCGACGGCCACCTTGTGGAAGCTCGAGGCCGGGGGCCAAGAGGTCCTAGCGTCGGGAGCCACGAACGTGACCAGGGAGGTCGCGCGCCTTCTGGGATTCCGCAGTGACCAGTTCCGGCAGGTGGTGCTCTTGCCGCAGGGCAGGTTCCGGGAGC
>JAJZQZ010000242.1 GCA_021802965.1 Actinomycetes bacterium | reverse complement strand
CGGGGCGGCCGTGAGGCCGCCCCGCCCCCGATGTCATTAAAGAGAGATCGTCAGACTCGAGCCCGAGCTCCGCGGCTCAGATCCGCGGGGGGAACTCCGGCAGCTCGGAGTAGATGGGGCGGTAGGTGCCGTCGTCGATGCGCGCGGCCCGCTTGACCGCCGCCTTTGTAGAGGTCGAAGTCGGCCAGCTCGAGTATGGAGAGGCGCTGCGCGGCCAGGGAACCCTCGGCGTGCAGGGTGATGATGTCCTCGTACGACGAGCCCAGGTCGCGGATGAACTTGACCAGGCGCAAACGGTGCTCGGTGGGCACTCCCGCCTTGCCGCCCAGATACTTCTCGATCAGCGGCCGCAGCTCGGGATTGTTCCAGTCCTTCTCGGACGGGGCGGTGGCGCGATGCCGCCGGCGATGTCCTGGACGTAGCTGATGGCCTGGCTCCACTGATTGGCGAAGAAGTACTTGGCGATGTTGGCGTTCATCGGGTTGGGATAGGCGAGGCCGGAGTCGGGATCGCTGACGCTGTGCTGCTGTGCCGTCCTCAGTGCCATTGATGTCCCTCCTGCGCTTCGTCATCATGCGCTCATCCCGACGCCGGTCCGCCTGTTGGCGTATCGGTCGAGCGCGCGCTCTATGGAATACTTCAGGTCGCATGTTCTGTGTCAAGGGTTCGAGGTTGGCGCGCGGCCCGTCTCGGTGTACTTTCTAGCGGTGATCGACCGCGAGACCCTCCGCTCCCGCCTTCAGGCCGCCGGCAGACATCCGGCGGAGTTCTACGCGCTCCTCCCGGGTGAGACTTCGCCCGGCTCCCATGTGTGGACGGATTCCCCTCTTCCGGCCGCCGTCCTCCTGGGAGTGGTCGGCTACGAAGACGATCCGCGGGTGGTCCTGACGCTCCGCACCGCCGATCTGCGCGACCATGCCGGCCAGATCAGCCTGCCTGGAGGGCGGGTGGAAGTCTCGGACTCCAGCCTGGAGGCGGCCGCCCTGCGCGAAGCCTTCGAGGAAGTGGGCCTGCGACCGGAGCAGGTGGAGGTCCTCGGTCGTTTGCCCTCCTACGACACCCCGACGGGTTTTCGGGTCGTCCCGATCGTCGGGTGGATCGAGCCGCCGGTGACCTTCGTCCCCGATCCTTTCGAGGTGGCCGACGTCTTCGAGGTGCCGCTGGCATTCATCTTGGACGCGGCCAATCACGGGCGGGGGGAGATAGAGGCCGAGGGACGCAGGCGCCACTTTCACGTGCTCGACTACGAGGACCGGCATATCTGGGGAGCCACCGCCGGGATCTTGGTGGGGTTCGCGCGGCTGGTCGCGGGCTGAGGGCGGCTACGGAGCGACCAGTCTCCCCAGGCGGCCCAGCACTGACGAGAGGCTCTCGGGCGGAACCTGACAGGCGAATTCGGCCTCGCGTGCACGCCAATCCAGGCTCTTGGCCTGATCGGCGAGCACCGCGCCTTGCACCGGTAGGCCTCCGGGGAGGGGGACTTCGAACGGATACCCTTTCGCCTGACTCGTCACGGGACACAGGATGGCGAGGCCGACCTTGGCGTTGTAGGCTCGAGGTGAGACAACCAGCGCAGGTCTGCGCCCTGTTTGCTCATGGCCCGTCGCGGGACTTAGGGCTATCCAGACGATGTCGCCGCGCTCGGGCGCCCAGGAGTCAGACGGCGTTGAAGGCTTCACGCCTACCAGGCCTCAGCACCCTGAGGAGGACCCGTGTCGACCTCTTCTTGCAGGTTGGACTCAGTGACACCGGCCAATAACTCATCGAGGCGGGGGATCGTCGCCGTGGCGGGCTCCAGGAGAAGCTGCCCTTCGACCACCCGGATCTCAACCGGCGAATCGGCGGAGAGACCGAGATCGGCCGCGAAGCTCTTCGGGATCCGGACGGCCAGGCTGTTGCCCCAGCGTTGAACCTTGCTTCTCATGGGACCTCCTTCCACCTGAATGTATCTACGTTGAGTATACATTCCTAGGAGGGCTGGGGCGGCACGCGTCGGCTCGTGTCATTGAGGGCCTGCTCCCCCGCCACGAGGCGCAGCCACGCTTCGCACTTCTCGTAGTCACCGAGGTGGGCCCGCATTAGGCTCTTCCACAGAGGACCGTGGTTGGGGATGCTGAAGTGGAGCAACTCGTGCACGATCACGCAGTCTTGTAGGCCGCGTGCGAGGTTGGGCACGCGGGTGTCGAAGGTCAGGCGGCCGGTCGAGGAGCACGAGGCCCATTTGGTGGTCAGCGGGCGGACCGTGATCGAAACCACCTCGACGTCGAGCTTCTGGGCCCACGCGCGCGTCCGCGCCTTGAACCTGGTCTTGGCGTCAGGTGATGTCATAGGCCTTGACCAGCAGAGAGAGCAGGGAGTCGACCACTCGGGTCACCTCGTCGAGATCGTCCATCCGGGCAAGCACCGCCACAGTCACGGCCGTGCGCACCTCGCGGAGGGCCGCGGGGCTCGCGCGCCGGTTGGGATGCTCGGCGAAAGCCTGCTTGATCTGGGCGCTGACCGCTTCGGCGGCAAAGATCTGGCCCTGCTCAAGGGCCTGTTCGCCACGAAGATGCGCGAGGTGGCGCCGGGCAGGCCAGGTCGCCTGCTCCGCGTAGATGCTCGGCAGGAAGGCCCGCAGGTTGCTGTACTCGTGCACGTCGTGCTGGGCGATACCGAAGGGCACCATCTCCGGGATGCGCACGCCGGGGGGCAACACGCACACCGGTACGCCGTCTTTGATGGTGCAACCGAGCCAGAAGCGGGTCCGGAACTCGATACCTCCCTCGATCTCCCGGATGAAATGGCACATGATGGCGGGCTCGGGAGGCGCGTCCGGGGGAGCTCCGGCAGCGTAGGCGAAGCCGTTGGCGCCCACGACCGTGCCCACGTTCGGCCGAGCGAACCGACTCAGGTCGAAGCCCATGTCCTCGGGGCGCAGGAAACAGATGTCGATCTCCTGCACGCCGGCGCCCACATCCTCGAGTACGTGGTGGCAGAGGCCTTGGAACCTCTCGGTCATCGGCGTAGACGGGTCGAGCACCTTTGCCCGGTCCTTCTCGTCGATGGAGATGCCCAGGTGGGCGGGCGGATACCAGAGCTTGTAGCGCAGGTCCTCGAGGCCGTGCCAGGCGAACCACCAGTTCACCATCTCGACCGTCACGTCGGGCATGCGTACGTTGACGGCCGCGTAGCCGGCTCCGTTGGGGAGGATGCACCACCCGGTCTCGCAGGGCAGGTAGCCGGGTTCCAGGAGGTCGCTGATGCGCTCGGGGAGGAGCGCCAGCGCCGGGTCGATGGGTGCTTCCGGGCGGAGCTGAGTCAGGAGGCCCGCGTCGGGGTCTCCCAGGGGAGCCTGGCAGTACTTGGCGTAGGGCTTCGCCCGCTCGTCAGGCGTGAGCTCTCTCGACTGGGCCAAGTGGCGCTCTCTTTCGGTCGTGTGCGGGGGTTCATGTCAAACGCGTCGGCCTCGGGCAAAGCGGAAGATGGGTGCCGGGGCCCCGACTGTTGGGTCGGTGACCCTGGGAAAGGTGCTGCGGAGCGCCCGTAGCGGGTGGTAGAGTGAACGGTCGACGGGGGCGTCTGATCAGACGGATGCCCGCCCCGGCGCGCTGCGGTTGGAGAGGGAAGGGGAGGGCATGACGCGTGAGCGGGACCCAATCGCGGAGTTCGAGCTCCGCACCGAGGAGGCGCTCCTGGGCGAAGGCCAGGAGCGCATCGACAAGCAGCACGAGGCCGGCAAGATGACCGCGCGGGAGCGGGTGGCTCTGCTCATGGACGAGGGCAGCTTCACCGAGCTCGACCGCTTTGTCACCCACCGCTCGCACGATTTCGGCATGGGCGACAGGTTGGTGCCGGGGGATGGGGTCGTCACCGGGTTCGGGCGCGTCAACGGACGCCTCACCTTCGCCTTCTCTCAGGATTTCACGGTGTTCGGGGGCTCCCTGGGAGAGGCCTACGCCCAGAAGGTCTGCAAGGTCATGGACCTGGCCCACAAGAACGGGGCCCCCATGATCGGGCTGAACGACTCCGGGGGCGCGCGTATCCAGGAAGGCGTCATGAGCCTGGCGGGCTACGCCGACATCTTCCTGCGCAACGTGCTGGTCTCCGGGGTGATCCCCCAGATCTCGGCCATCATGGGCCCTTGCGCGGGCGGCGCGGTCTACTCTCCGGCCATGACCGACTTCATCCTCATGGTGAAGAACACCAGCTCCCTGTTCGTCACCGGGCCCGACGTCATCCGGGCGGTCACCCATGAAGAGGTGACCAAGGAGGAGCTGGGCGGCGCCCTCACCCACTCCACCAAGAGCGGGGTGTCGCACTTCGCCGCCGACTCGGAAGAGGAGTGCCTCTTCCTCATCCGTGAGCTTCTCACGTACATGCCCCAGAACAATCTGGAGGACGCGCCTCTCGGCCCGACCGACGACGACCCGCTGCGCGAGGCCAAAGAGCTGGACAGCCTCATCCCTCTCAACCCGAACCAGCCCTACGATATGCGGGATATTATCCGCCCCATCCTCGACCATGGCGTATTCCTCGAGGTGCAGGAGCACTACGCGGCCAACATCGTGGTCGGCTTCGGCCGAGTGGGCGGGCGCAGTGTGGGCATCGTCGCGAACCAGCCGGCGGTCCTGGCCGGGGTGCTCGACATCGACGCCTCGGTGAAGGCGGCGCGCTTCGTCCGTTTCTGCGACTGCTTCAACATCCCCCTGATTACCTTCGTCGACGTGCCCG
>JAJZQZ010000241.1 GCA_021802965.1 Actinomycetes bacterium | reverse complement strand
CGATCTACCACCGAGGTGATCGGGACCACGGCGATCCCGAAACCGATGCCGGCCAGGGTCAGCGTGAGGGTCAGGTAGGCGAAGGAGACGTCCCCCCGTAGGGCGAGGTCGGTGAGCAGCACGCCGACGCCCGCGCAGAAGCAGCCCACGGCGACCGGGAGCCGGGGCCCGCTCCGGGCCACCCACCGCCCCGCGAACGCCGACGCTGCGATCATCGTCACGGCCATCGGCACGAACAAGGTGGCGATGCGGTACGCGTCGTACCCCACCACCATCTGCAGGTAGAGGGCCGTCAGGAAGAAGATCGAGAAGACCCCGAAGTATGCGGCGAAGGCCACCCCCAGGGAGCCCGAGAAGGGGGGCATGCGGAAGTACCTCACGTTCAGCATCGGCGCGGGGTTGCGCAGCTCGACCCACGCGAATAGGCTCGCGGCCGCCGCCCCCACTGCGAACAGGGCCAACACGTGAGGAGCGGTGTAGCCGGCGGTCTCCCCGACGATGATGGCGAAGGTGATCGTGGCCAGAGCCATGGGCCCGAGTATGAAGCCGGCGAAGTCGAAGCGCTCGTTTTCGGGGTCCGCGCTCTCGGGGATGGTGAAGAGCGCGGCGCCGAAGGCTACGGCTCCGGCTCCCACATTGAACCAAAAGATAGCCGGCCATCCACCGACGCCGACCAGGACACCTCCGAGGACAGGCCCCATCGCCAGCGCCAGTCCGGCGATGGCCGACCAGGCTCCCAGGGCCCGCGCGCGAAGGGCCTTGTCCGGGTACAGCTGGCGGATCATGGAGAGCGTCCCCGGCTCACAGGCAGCCGCACCCAATCCCATGATGGCGCGGGCTGCGATGAGTGCGTTCGTGTTGGGCGCGAACGCTCCGAAGACCGACCCGGCGATGAACACCGCGAGTCCGAAGAGCATGACGCGCTTGCGGCCCAACCGGTCGCCCAGGGAGCCGAAGGCCAGCATGAAGCTCGCGAAGGTCAGGGCGTAGGCATTCACCACCCATTGCAGCTCGGTGACGCCCGCGCCCAGACTCTTCTGGACGTCGGCGAGAGCGACGCCCATGATGGTGGTGTCGAGGAAGGTCAGAAAGAGGATGGCGCTGAGGGTGGCGAGGGCTCCGCGGGAACGGTCCTTGGCGAACCTGCCTTCGGCGGCCTCAGCCACGATCATCGCGCCATCCAGTGCGTTCTGGCGGCTAGGGCTTCGATCTTCCGCGGCCTCCTACGTCGAGGGCACGCTGACACCTTGCAGGGCCAGCAATGACAGGAAGCTCTTGGCCGACACCTTCCACTGCCCGTCCTGCTTCACCGCTTCCCCGGTCACATTTGGAAGAGCGGGCTGTCCGTTCAGAAGGATGGTGTACGTGACGGTGGCCCCGGTGTCGGACGTCAGCTTGATCGACGTCACCTGGGCGCTGGATTGCGCGGCCATGGGCGAAGCCGCGTTGGTGTCGAGCTGCTTCGCGTACGTGTCGCCGTTCTCCAGCATCGCGATCTTGTCCTTGACCGGGCCCTTCCCATCGAAGAACTTCGTCCACACCTCGGCGATCTTGGCCTCTTCACCGGTGAAGGTGACGGTGGTCGTGGTGGCCGCCGCCGAGATGCCGGTTGTGCCGGTGCTCGGGGTGATGCTGGGCGTGGCCGTCGTAGGAGTCGTGGTCGGGGCGGCCGTGGTAGGTGGGGCCGACGTGGTGGTGGTGGACGATCCCCCGCAGGCTGCCGCGATCAGCGCGAACACTAGGACGAGCACCCCAAGCGCCACCGGCCCCGCCTGGCGCCGCTTCATCACCCGCATCGCTTCCTCCTCTCCCTGTGGCTCACATCCCTACCGTATCCCCCTCGCAATGCTATGTAAAGCATGGGGCGGGGTGCAGCCGGCCCGGCAGAGGGGGACCCGTGGCGGGCGAAGCGCTACACTGACGACGCAGTTCGACCCCACGGTGGAGGTCTTCGATGGCCGATAAGGCGCCCGCCGAGAAGAACGCTTTCAGCCTGAACGACCGTTCCGCCGCCATCGTCGAGCGGATGATCGCCGACGAGGCGAGCCTGGGTCTGGCCGTGCACCGGCTGGCGAACCAGGCGGTGATCGTGGACTGCGGCGCCCACACGATAGGGTCGCACGAGGCCGGGCGCCTGTACGCCGAGGCCTGTATGGGCGGTTTGGGCGACGTGCGGCTGCGGATCTTGGACCTCGACGGGTGGCCGACCCTCGGAGTCGAGCTCGACGTGAGGCAACCTCTCCTGGCGTGTATGGGCTCGCAGCTCGCGGGATGGGCCATCGATGTGCCGGCACAGGCCGATGCCCCTCGCTTCTACGCTCTTGGATCGGGGCCCGCGCGTGCTTTGTGCCGCCCGGAGCCCATCTTCGACGTCATCTCGCACCGGGAGGTGGCCCGTACCGCGGTGCTGTCTGTCGAGACGTGGGCGCTCCCGCCCGAGCATGCCGCGGACTGGATCGCCCAGGGTTGCTGCCGGTTGTCGGCGGAAGGCGTCTACCTGCTGGTCGCCCCGACTGCCAGTCTCTCCGGCTCCGTGCAGGTGGCTGCTCGGGTGGTCGAGACGGCCCTTTACAAGCTCTATCGGCTCGGTTTCGACCTGAACCGCGTGATGGCGGCCTCGGGGTCGTGTCCCCTGGCCCCTGTTGCAGGTGACGACATGACCGCCGTCGGGCGCACCAACGACGGGATCCTCTACGGGGGTCGCGTGTGGCTTTCGGTGCGGTGCGGCGACGCCGACATCGCCTCGGTCCTCGACAGGCTCCCATCCTCGGCATCCGCGGATCACGGCGAGCCCTTCGGCCGCCTGTACGAGCGCGCCTGCGCGGACTTCTACCGTATCGATCCGTCGCTCTTCAGTCCGGCCGAGCTGTGGATCACCAACGTGGAGACCGGGCGCACGTTCCACGCCGGTCATCTCGACCCGGAGATCGTGCGCGAGTCGTTCTTGGGCTAGTTCCCGAGCAGGAGCCAACAGCCCTGCCAGCCCCGAAACTACTTGGAGGAGGAGCCGGCCGATGCTACGGCGGATGATGACGGGCGGGGCGCTCTTGGCTGCGGCAGCAGCGGCATACCTGTTCGTGTTGAGGCCATGGCACCTTGGCTGGGGCGCCGCGGAGGAGGAGCGCACAGCTCGACTACCCGGGGACGATCTTGTTCGGGAGCCGGACCTCACTGCCACCCGTGCTGTCACCGTGCGCGCGTCGCCCGAGCGGGTCTGGCCTTGGCTGGCCCAGTTGGGGCAGGGTCGAGGGGGGCTCTACAGCTACGACGCCCTCGAGAACCTGGTCGGCTGCGACATGCACAGCGCGGACCACATCGTTCCAGAGTGGCAGGGGGTCGCCGTCGGCGACGAAGTCCGGCTGCATCCTGACGTGCCCCTGCATGTAGCCGTGGTCGAATCCGGGCGGGCATTGGTCTTGAGCGGGGGGGTGCCGATGGGGGAGACACCACCTCCCTACGACTTCTCGTGGGCCTTCGTCTTGCGCCCCTCGGCTGACGGGACCACGAGGCTGCTCGTGCGCGAGCGCTACGGGTCCACCCAGTGGTGGTCGCCGCTTCTCGTCGAACCCGTCGAGGCCGTCAGCTTCTTCATGAGCCAGAAGATGATGCGCGGGATCCGGCACCGAGCCCAACGCTGACGCGGGCGTTCCCGCAGGACAGGATTCTCCCCTGCCTCGAGCGGGAAGCACAGGGTTATGAACCTCGAAGATCTGGCCAGCTCCATCCGGCAGGGTTCCGTCGAAACCGTGGTGGTCGGCTGTTCCGACTTCTATGGTCGCCTTCATGGCAAGCGCCTGGACGCCTCGTTCTTCTTGGATCACGCCGCCACCGGCGTCTTCATTTCTGGAGCTTCGCTCGCTTCCCACGTCGACGGCCAGGTGATCGACGGTCTGAGCTTCGGGGGCGAGGCGAGCAGCTCGGAAGACCTGCTCATGCTCTTCGAGGAACCGGTCGTCCGGCTCCTGCCTTGGTTCCCTCGGACGGCATTGGTGCTCGCGGACGTGACGACGGCGGATGGAGACGAGATACCGAGCATGCCCCGCACCCTGCTGCGCCGGCAGCTGCAACGCTACGCGGAGCGAGGCTGGACGGTGCGCGCGGCCGCCGAGTTCGAGTTCTATCTGCTCCGCAGGATCGGGCACGGCGACGAACCGTGCCCACCAGGTCTCTTGCACGACCAAGGCGGCCGTGATTACAGCATCCTGCGCTCGGCGGAAGACGAGTGGCTGATGAGCACTCTGCGGAGCCACCTGACCGGCTTGGGTGTCCCCGTCGAGTCCAGCAAGGCGGAGGAAGGGCCCGGCCAGGTGGAGTTGAACATCCTCTACGCCGACGGTATGGAGAGCGCGGATCGAGCCTTTCTCCTGCGCGAAGCAGCCAAGGAGACGGCGGTGCTCGCCGGCCTGGTCGCGAGCTTCATGGCCAAACCCTTCACGGGTGAGTCGGGTTCCGGCTGTCATCTGCACGTGTCCGTCCTGGACGAGTCGGGAGCGAACCTGTTCGCCCCGGTCGTTGGAGACGATGAGCTCAACCCGATCTTTCGGGGATTCCTCGGCGGAGTTCAGCACCTGGTTGACGACCTCTTCTTGGCGTACGCTCCGCTCATGAACTCGCACAAGCGCTTCGTGTCGGAGTTTTTCGCACCTGTGGCAAACACCTGGGGTTTCGACAACCGGCTGGTGGCCTTCCGTGTGGTGGGCAAAGGGCAGTCGCGAC
>JAJZQZ010000240.1 GCA_021802965.1 Actinomycetes bacterium | reverse complement strand
GGGACTGGTACATTGTCTCGGTATGGTGCGGGGAAGGAATACGCGCGGCGCGCGGACAGGCGCGGCGAGCACCGGATGGGTGCGCTTGCCGGCGGTGGCGCTTGTGCTCGCCGTTCTGGTGCCGGCTCTGCTGGGTTGCGGGTCGGGCGCGTCTGGGACCGTCGCGACGCAGCCCGGGACCGTCGTCACCTTCACCAGCGCCGACGGGGTCGAGCTTTCCGGGCGCCTGTTCGGTACGCCGACCCCGGGAGGCGCGGGCATGGTGCTTGCGCACATGTATCCGGCCGACCAGTCGAGCTGGTACGCCTACGCGCAGGAGCTCGCGGCCAAAGGCTACCAGGCCTTGACCTGAGATTTCCGGGGCTACGGAGCCTCGGGAGGGGAGAAACAGATAGACAAGATCGACCTGGATCTCGAAGCGGCCTTCGAACAGCTGCGGGCGCGAGGCGTCCAGAGGATCGGGCTGATCGGAGCTTCGATGGGGGGCACCGCCGCGCTGGTCGTGGCTGCTCGCCAGCCGGTGGATCCTGTCATCACCCTGTCGGCTCCTCTCGAGTTCAAAGGCCTGTCCGCGAAGTCGTCTCTAGCTTCGGTGAAGGCGCCCAAGCTCTTCATCGGCGCCGAGAAGGACGCGGGTGGTCCCGCGGCGCGGGAGCTGTTCTCCCTGGCGGTGGAGCCCAAGCAACTTCTGGTTGTTCCCGGCGGAGATCACGGGACCGCGTTGCTGAGCGGCGATCAACGGAGCCAGGTGGAGGATCGGATGGCCTCGTTCCTGGCGGAGACTCTCCCGGTGAACGCCCAGTGACCGACCTGCCCAGCCCCACCCAGCCCCGCTCCGGACGGCCCCGTGTGTTCGTGACGCGCTACCTTCCCGGACCGGCACTTTCCATGCTGCGAGCGGCAGTCGAGCTCGTCGGGAACGTCGAAGACCGCTCGCTGAGTCGCGAGGAGCTGCTGGCCGGTGTCCCCGGTGTCGACGGACTGCTGTGCATCCCCGCGGATCGGATCGACGCGGAGGTCATGGATGCCGTCGGTCCTTCCCTGCGGGTCGTCTCCAACTACGCCGTGGGCTACGACAACATCGACGTGCCGGCCGCGACGGCACGCGGGATCCTGGTGACCAACACCCCCGGGGTCCTGACCGAGACCACGGCCGACCTAGCCTGGACGCTCATACTCGGAGCGTCGAGACGGGTCTCCGAAGGCGACGCGCTGGTGCGGAGAGGCGACTTCCACGGGATCTATCCCACGTACATGCTCGGGCGTGACGTGCACGGCAAGACCTTGGGCATCGTGGGGATGGGCCGCATCGGCGCGGCGGCCGCGCGCCGGGCCGTGGGATTCGACATGCCCGTGCTCTACACGCGGCGCTCGGGGCCGTTGCCGGCCGACTCGGCGCCGGCAGGAGCGTCGTGGCGCTGGTGCGCCGAGCTCGACGAGCTTCTGGCCGCCTCGGACATAGTCAGCGTCCACGTTCCGCTCGCCCCCGAGACGCGCCACCTCATCGGCGCCCGCGAGCTGGGCCTCATGCGGCCGGGCTCGGTGCTGGTGAACACGGCTAGGGGCGCCGTGGTCGACGAGTCCGCACTCGTCCAGGCGCTGCGACGTGGCCCCCTCGGCGCGGCCGGTCTTGACGTCTACGAGCACGAGCCGCGGCTGGCCGAAGGTTTAGCAGAGCTACCCAACACCCTGCTGCTGCCCCACGTGGGGAGCGCGACCGTCGAGACGCGCGGCAGCATGGCCGAGCTCGCCGCGCGCAACGCGATCGCGGCTCTTCGCGGCGAACCAGTGCCGCACCCCGTGAATCCCGATGTGCTGGGCCGGCCGGCCGGCCGGTGAGAGAGCGAAGCGTGCCCCGCATCGACCGCCGCACCCGTCAGCGTCGCCTCGGCGCTCTCGTCGTGGGGGTGGTGCTGCTGCTTGCCGTGGTGCTGGGGGTCCGGTGGGGCTGCGGGGGCGACGATACCGCGTCGACCGGAGGCGACGGCGCGGGGCTCTTCGGCAAAGTGACGCAGGTGAAGCTCGGTGAACAGGTGACTTTGGGCGACGCCTCGCTCAAGGTGGCTGCCTTCACGCCAACGGCCAAACCTGTGCGCCCGGCGTATCCCCTCGACGAGTCGGTCCCCGGGCCCGCAGCCGCGGGCGAGACCTACTACCAAGCCTTCGTCGTCGTGGACAACAAGGGACCCTCGACCTTCCGCTTCGATCCGGACGACTTCGACCTTCTTCTGGACGGCACGCCTGTCGCGCCCGACCCCGTGTGGACGGGGCCGAGCGCCCGCACCCTCCTGCCCGGCGCCTCTCTCAGCGCCACCATCGGCTTCCGCGCCCCGGTGGCGCAGAACCTCCAGCTCCGCTGGCGGCCGACCGGCACGGGAGCCACCCTCCTCTTCATCGGCACCCGCAAGCCCGAAGGCATGGCCTTCGCGCCCTACCCCCTGCCTCTCGTCGCGGAGTCCTGACATGACCTTCTTCCGCCGCCCGCTCTTCTGGATCATCGCCGTCGCGACGGTGTCGAGCGTGGCCGCCCTCTTCTTCTACTTCTATTGGTCGCAACCGCTCCTCGACGGCAGCCGTATCGTGGCCTTCTCCTACGGACCGCAGCGACAGAACCCGCTGGAGTTCAAGCGGCACGAGCGGGCCGACGATCCTCGCCTGGCCGAGATCGTGGACCTCATCGACAAGGCTCATTTGTCGCGAGCTGAGGTGAAGCGCGCCCCAGACCAGCTGCTCGTGATCCTCTTTCGGGATGACGGCCTGCAGTACCGTCTATTCCTGGACGGGCCTCGGCCGGATGGCTCGTACGCCGTCGGGATCTCGGAGGGCGACGAGAGCTACATGGGCTCCTTGAGCCAACCTCAGCTCGTGGAGTTGCTGCGGAGCCTGCAGGGTTCCGGGGGCTGAGGGCGCCGGGCCCTGTGGCGCGTCCCGGGTCGAGGCGGCTATGATGGTCACCTCATGCTTTCCCGGATAGACCATCTCGGCATCGCGGTAAACGACCTCGACGAGGCCCTGGCCCTCTACCGGTCGGGACTCGGTCTCGAGGTGCATCACCGCGAGATCCTCCAGGACCAGGGGGTCGAGGCGGTCGCCTTGCAGGTCGGTGAGAGCGCGATCGAGCTTTTGCGGCCGATCCGGGACGACTCCCCCGTCGCGCGCTTCCTCGCCGAGCATGGCCCTGGGATCCACCATGTGGCCTATCGGGTGGACGACATCGAGGCGGCACTGGCACACCTGAAGACGGCCGGGGTCAGGCTGGTCGACGAGACGCCGCGGATCGGACTCGGCGGAACGAGGATCGCCTTCTTGCATCCCAAGAGTACCTTCGGCGTGCTATCGGAGCTTGTGGAGCGGCCTACCGCCGCCCGTGGGCAGAGAGAGGGGTAGGCACGGCGATGGGGAACGGGGGCGGGATGGGGAACAGCGACGACCAGCGACATACCGACTCGGGCATCCCGGTAGAACCCCTCTACGACTGGCGCGACATCGCTGATCGGGACTGGGACGCCGACCTTGGCCGCCCCGGCGAGTTTCCCTTCACCCGGGGAGTCTACCCGGACATGTATCGCGGCCGTCTGTGGACCATGCGCCAGTACGCGGGCTTCGCCTCGGCGGAGGAGTCCAACCGCCGCTACCACTACCTGCTCGAGCACGGGCAGACCGGGCTCTCGGTGGCCTTCGACCTCCCCACCCAGATGGGTTACGACTCCGACCATCCCCTGGCCGAGGGCGAGGTGGGCAAGGTGGGCGTGGCCATCGACTCCCTGCGCGACATGGAGACCCTCTTCGCGGGCATCCCTCTCGACAAGGTCTCCACCTCGATGACGATCAACGCGCCGGCGGCGGTGCTCCTTGTGATGTACGAGCTGGTGGCCGAGCAACAGGGCGCCGACACTCGGGAGCTGCGCGGCACCATCCAGAACGACGTGCTCAAGGAGTACGTCGCCCGCGGCACCTACATCTTCCCGCCTGCGCCATCCATGCGCCTGATCACCGACATCTTCAAGTATTGCCGCGAGCAGCTGCCGCGCTGGAACACCATCTCTATCTCGGGCTATCACATCCGGGAGGCCGGCTCGACCGCGGCACAGGAGCTGGCCTTCACACTCGCGAACGGCATCGCCTATGTGAAGGCGGCGGTGGACGCGGGTCTGGTGGTGGACGAGTTCGCTCCCCAGCTCTCGTTCTTCTTCAACGCCCACAACAACTTCCTGGAGGAAGTCGCCAAATACCGGGCCGCCCGGCGAATGTGGGCACGTATCATGCGCGACCGCTTCGGGGCGACCGACCCGCGGAGCTTGATGCTCCGGTTCCACACTCAGACCGCGGGCTGCACGCTAACCGCCCAGCAGCCGCACAACAACATAGTGCGCGTGGCGCTCCAAGCTCTCGCGGCGGTCATGGGCGGCACCCAGTCCCTGCACACGAACTCCTTCGACGAAGCCTTGGCCCTGCCCTCGGACGAGTCGGTGACCGTGGCGTTGCGCACCCAGCAGATCATCGGTTGCGAGAGCGGCGTGGCCGACACCGCCGACCCGTTGGCAGGCTCCTTCGCGGTGGAGAGCCTGACCGACGCCCTCGAGGCGAAGGCCTTGGAACTGATGGAGCACGTGGACGAGCTCGGGGGCTCGGTGCGCGCCATCGAGCAGGGCTATATGCAGCGGGAGATCGAGGACGCGGCTTACGCGTACCAGATGGCGGTGGAGCGGGATGAGAAGGTCATCG
>JAJZQZ010000239.1 GCA_021802965.1 Actinomycetes bacterium | reverse complement strand
GAAGGCGGCGAAGTAGCTCAGCAGCATAAGTTCTGATTAGCAGCCGCACGGCGTGTCGCCCCCGGTCTCCCGGGGGCGACACGCGCGGCACAGTGTGAGGAGTGTTCGGTGACGGAAACGCCACTCATCCGCATGAGGGGGATCACCAAGCGATTCCCGGGGGTGGTCGCCCTTCGGCGGGTCGATTTCGACCTCTATCCCGGCGAGGTCGTGGCCCTGGCCGGTGAGAACGGCTCGGGCAAGTCCACTCTCTCGAAGTGTCTCTACGGCACCATCACCCCGGACGAAGGCACCATCGAGATCGAGGGCCACCCGGTGGAGATATCCTCTCCGCGCCGCGCGCTCGAGCTGGGCGTGGTCGCTATCACCCAGGAGCTCACGCTGGCCCCTACGTTGTCCGTCACCGAGAACGTGCTCATGGGCCGGTTGCCTAAGGGTCGTTTCGGCGTCGATTGGTCCAAGGCACACTCCCTGGCGCGTGAGGCGCTCGATTCTGTGGGCGTCGAGATCGACGAACGGGCGATAGTCGCTACGTTGAGCACCGAGCTCCAGCAGGAGGTCGAGATAGCGAGGGCCGTGTCGGCTCAGTCGCGGGTCCTGATCCTGGACGAGGCCACCAGCTCGCTGTCCGAGGTCCACACCGAGAAACTCATGCAGAAGATAGAGCAGCTTCGTACTCAGGGAGTGGGCATCATCTTCATCTCCCACCGGCTGCGAGAGCTCTATCGTTGCGCGTCCCGGTCGGTGGTGCTGCGCGACGGGGTGCTCGTAGGTACCTACCCTCTTCCCGCCACCGCTGAATCGATGCTGGTCTCGCGCATGGTGGGTAGGGACATGGAGGATCTCTACTCGAAGCGCAAGATCGAGAAAGCGGGGGTGACGCTCGAGGTCCGCAACGTGTCCACCCTCGATGGGGCTGTGCGCGACGTCAGCCTCGATGTGCATCGCGGCGAGATCCTCGGTATCGCCGGACTCGTGGGCTCCGGCAAGGAGCTGCTCGGCAAGGCCCTCTTCGGGGCTGTCCCGGCCTCTGGCTCCGTCGTCATCGACGGCAAGAAACTCAAGATGGGCGACCCCCGGGCGGCCATGGATGCCGGCATCGGCTTCGTGCCCGAGGATCGCAAGTTGGAGTCACTGCTGCTCACCCGGGGCACCAGGGCCAACCTGTCCCTGCCCTGGTCGCGAGGGGGCGCCACGTTCAACCGCCTGGGGTTCCTCCGGCCCCGCACCGAGCGCAAGCTGACAGTAGATTGGGTGGAGCGTTTCCGGGTGCGTGTGCCCTCAGTCGATCACCCGATCGTCAACCTCTCGAGGGGCAACCAGCAGAAGGTGGTGCTGGCTCGGTGGTTCGCGCTCAGCCCGAAGGCCGTCATCCTCATGGAGCCGACCCGGGGCATCGACGTGGGCGCGAAGAGCGAAGTGTACGTGTTCATCCAGGATCTCGCTGCCCGGGGAGTCGCCGTGCTGATGGTGTCCTCGGAGATGCCGGAGCTTCTCGGCCTGGCCGACCGGATCCTGGTGATGTATCACGGCGAGGTGTGTGGGGAGTTCGACCCCGCGGAGACTTCTGAGGAGGAGCTTGCTCATGCCCTCAGCGTGGGCGCCCAGAAAGCTGAGGAGGTGCTCGCATGACGTCCGAAAAAGGGGGTGAAGGAGTGAGCGTGGGTTCGAGGACTGAATCGAACGCGGCCGCGACGGCGGTCCCGGCTCGGGTGCCGGTGCGAGCGCGGGGCAGGCGCACGGTCCCCGCGCGTCTCTGGGGCGTCATCATCGGCCTCGTCATAGTCTGTGCGTATCTGACCATAACCACCCCGCTCTTCATGACGTGGGGCAACCTGGTCAACATCTTCAGGGCCCAGAGCGTGGTGGCGATCCTCGCCATCGGGATGACCTTCGTGATCCTCACCGGCGGCCTCGACCTCTCGATCGCGTCGCTCACCGGCCTTTCCGCCATGCTCTTCGGCCTCGCCATGCAGGCGGGCTGGACGTGGATACCGGCGGTGTTGCTGTGCATCGCCGTGGGGACCTTCCTCGGCATGATCAACGGCCTGCTCATCGGTTGGGCCAAGATCTCGTTCTTCGTGGTGACGCTGGGCACGCTCTCGATCTACCAGAGCATGGCGCTGCTGTCGAACAGCGGTACGACGATCTCGCTCTTCAGCTACAAGACGTTCACTCCCATCCAAGACATCGCCAACAGCAGCATCGGCCCGATCCCTGTGATCGCCATCATCGTCGCCATCCTGTACCTGCTGGCGTCGTTCGTGTTGCACTACACCTCGTTCGGGAGGGCCATCTACGCAACCGGCTCCAACGCCGAGGCTGCCCGTCTCAACGGCATCAACGTGGCCCTCATACTGGTCAGCACCTACACCATCTCGGGGCTCACCGGCGGGCTGGGCGCGATCCAGCAAACGGGCCGTCTCACCGCCACATCCCCGGTCATCGACCCAGGACTCATGCTGACCGTCGTGGCGGCCGTCCTCATCGGGGGCATGAGTCTTCGCGGTGGTGAGGGGGGTCTTCTTGGCACGCTACTGGGCGTCATCTTCCTGGGCGTGATCCAGAACGGACTGTCGCTGAGCGGCGTCTCGACCTTCTGGCAGGGCACGGTGACAGGCCTGATCCTCATCATGGCCGTCGGCCTGGCTCAGCTGCGCCAGACCAAGCTGCGCGGCAAGATCGAGCGCTACATACACCGACGGCGCGCCGGAGCCGACGGGTAGCGAGGCGGGGTCACCCCCGACCGCGGGGTCACCCGCGCGCCGGCTGGGCCGCGGGTCAGATCAGCCCGAGCAGGCGGGCCCCGGTCTCCCAGAGGACCTTGCGTGCGTCCGCCGGGCCGAACAGTTCGACGATGGCCGCGATGTTGTCGGGCAGCGACGGCAACCCGGGAAAGTCCGACCCGAACACCATCTTATCCACCAGGCGGTCCAATTCGGGAAAGTAGCGGGGCAGGTTGCGGGGCGGCAGCCCCGAGATCTCCAGGTAGACGTTCGGATGGAAGGTGGCGAGCATCGCCGCATGGCCGTACCACACCCCCCGCCCCGAGTGCGCCATCAGGATGGGCAGTTCGGGGAAGTCCACGGCCACGTCGTCCAGGTACATGGGGTCGGCGTACTTGAGGCGGGTCCCCGGGATGCGTGAGGTGCCCGTGTGGAATGTGCACGGCAGCCGCAGCTCCTCAGCTCGTGCGTACACCGGGTACATCGCTCGATCGTTCGCGAACCAGTACTGGTAGGGGGGCAGGAGCTTGATCCCGGCGACCGGCCCCCGTTCGAGGAGCAGGTCCAGACGTTCCACCGGGTCGCCGCCGAGGCAGGGGTTGAGCGAGACGAAGGGATGGAGTCCCGGCGCCCCGCTGCAGTAGTCCTGCACCCACTCGCTGGTGATCATCCCAGAGGTGACCGGGGCCTCCTCGGCCAGGACCACGGCGTGGTCGACGCCCAGACCGGAGAGTATCCGCCGTAGGTGGGCGGGGTCGGCGTGCAGATCGGCTGCGGCGTATTCTTCGGGGTTGGCCTTCTCCACGAAGGCCAGCATGCCCGGGGTCCACACACCGGGAGTGAGGGCGTGCACGTGGATGTCGAGGACCGGGTGGGTGAGTCCCTGAGCCTTGTTCTCCATATCCTACCGCCGCCTGGAACCAGTGGACGCCGCAATCGCCTTGGTGAACCCGACGAAGGCCGTCATGGTCTTCCAGGCGCGCCCGCTGTCGACGGCTTCGCGCGCCATGCGGACGCCTTCGGTGATGGTGTCCGCCTTGCCGGAGAGGTGTATCACGGCGCCCGCGTTCAAGAGCACGACCTCGAGCGGGCCGCCGGGCTCCCCGGAGAGAACGCGCTTGGTGACCTCGGCGTTCCGCACGGGGTCTCCCCCGACCAGGTCCCTGAGGGGCCAGCGGGACAGGCCGTAGTCCTCGGGCGCAACCGAGTATGGCTCGCTGACAACGCCGTCGCGGAGCTCCACCATCGTCGTCGGGCCGCTGATCGACATCTCGTCCAGGCCGTCGTCGCCGTGGGCCAACAGGGCGTGCTCGTAGCCCAAGGGGCCGAGGGCGTCGGCCATGACTTTGAGGTAGCGGATGTCGCTCACGCCGGTGAGCTGGCGCTTGACGCCGGCCGGATTGAGGATGGGGGCGATGAAGTTGAAGACGGTGCGCATGTTGAGCGTTCGGCGCATGGGGACCATGTGCCGGATGGGCCGATAGTAGAGAGGGGCGAACATGAAGCCCATGCCCACCTCGCGTACGCAGGCGCCCACGGCGTCGGGCGAAAGGTCGACGCGCGCTCCCAGGGCCTGGAGCAGGTCGGCCGACCCGGCGTGGGCGGTTTGCCCCCGACTGCCGTGCTTGGCGATGCGGACGCCGGCCCCCGCGGCGACGAACGCCGCGGTGGTGGAGATGTTGAAGGTGGCCAGGCGATCGCCTCCGGTGCTGACGATATCCACCAAGGGCTCGGGGCACTCGATGGAGACCGGGGTGCCGTAGGCGCGCATGGTGCGGGCGAAGCCCACGATCTCCTCGCCGGTCTCGCCCTTGGTGCGTAGGCCCATGAGGAAGGCCCCGGCCTGGACGTCGCTGACGTTTCCTTCGACGATCAGCTCCAGGACGCGGGAGGCCAAGTCAGCGTCTAGTGTCACGTTCCTGAAGTGACATATAGACGTCACACCGTCAGGGGCTTGCCGGTGTAGTTCCATGAGAACGGAGTCGCGTCCTCGTTATAGTTCTT
>JAJZQZ010000238.1 GCA_021802965.1 Actinomycetes bacterium | reverse complement strand
GCCCCGGTAGGTTCTCTCTCTCGCCCGGACGTAGGCCGCAACACGTGGCGTATCTCCCGATACCCGACAGAAACCCGGCCTTTCATCCTGTCCAACTGAATGGGTTGACACGACCTGTGACTCCTGTCACACTCTTAGCAGTCTAGTGGTCTGACCACTAGACTGCAGGACCGTAGTCGGGGATATGTGAAGGGGGTCCGGGGAGAGAGCACTACCGTACGTACCGATGTCTTGGCGTCGGCGCCTGTTTCGTCCGATCGGCTTCGGTTGTGCGACGTGCGCCCAGGAGGCAAGCCGGTTCACTGAAAGCCGGCGCGGTCCCGCCACTGTAGGCGTCTCGGGTCGAATCGAATCCCGAGCGCAAGCCAGAAAACTCTGGCGTCAAGACTGGATACCACCAAGCTCTTCGAGGCAAGGAGCAGGTCGACTTGCCTAGGGGAGCTTTTCGCATTTCGGGGGTCGTGTGGGGCGCGACGGGCGGGCCGCCGTCCGGTCGCGAGGGAACTGGCAGCAAGTGAACAGGAGGAGTGTTGAGCGAGAAGAAGCAGTACACCGTGATCTTCCAGCCAGCGGGTAGCCGGGGGCTGATCGAAGAAGGCAAGTCGGTGCTCCAGGCAAGCCGCGAGCTCGGCGTGGAGATCGAGGGCATCTGTGGCGAGAAGCGCACCTGCGGCAAGTGCAAGGTCCGCATCGAGGAAGGGTTTTTCGAGAAGTTCGGTGTCACGTCCTCGCCGTCGCACGTGAGCAAGCGCATGCCGGTCGAAGACAAGTTCTTCACCCCCGAACGAGTCGAGCAAGGCTTCCGTCTCGCCTGTGTCGCCAAGGTCCAAGGGGACCTGGTGGTCTTCGTCCCGGAAGAGGCACGGGCGGGTGGCCAGGTCGTGCGCAAGGCCGTCACGGACCGGAAGATCAATGTGAACCCGTCGGTGCGGACGTACTGCATCGAAATGGTGCCGCCGACCCTTCACGATCCGCTGGGCGATTACGAACGCATCTGTGACGCGCTGAAAGCTCAGCACGGCGTGGAGCCGCCCATTCTCGACTACAAGGTGCTCCTCGGCATGCCCGACACCCTCCGCCAGGCGAGTTGGAAGGTATCGGTCTCGGTCTGGACAGGCGGCCCGGCCCCCGAGATCGTGCGGATAGCTCCAGGTAAGGTAGAGCGGAGCATCGGTCTGGCCGTCGACGTCGGCACTACCTCGGTGGCCGCTTACCTCTGCGACCTCGCTACCGGCGAGGTGATCAACTACGACTCCATGATGAACCCGCAGGTGCCCTACGGCGAGGACGTCATGAGCCGCATCACGTACGCCATGGCCAACGAGGGCGGCATCCATAAGCTCCAGGACGCGATCATCGAGGGCGTCAACACGCTGGCGGCCCGGGTAAGCGAGGCCGCGGGCTTCAGCCACACCGACATCCTGGAGCTGGCTATCGTCTTCAACACGGCGATGCACCACTGCTTCCTGGGTATCTACCCGGAACACCTGGGCTTGGCTCCTTACGCGCCGGCCCTACACCATTCCATCAACATCAAGGCCCGCGACCTGGGCCTGAAGTTCGCCCCCGGGGCCAATGTCTTCGTGCTCCCGAACGAGGCCGGCTTCGTGGGGGCCGACAACGTGGGCGTGCTGATCGCCGAGGAGCCCTGGACGAAGAATGATCGCCAGCTGATCATCGATATCGGCACCAACGGCGAGCTCATCATGGGCGACAACCGCAAGCTCATTTCCTCGTCGTGCGCGACCGGGCCCGCGCTCGAGGGAGCGCAGATCCACTTCGGCATGCGCGCCGCTCCGGGCGCCATCGAGAAGATCTATATCAATCCTGAAGACAAAGAGCCCCGCTACCGGGTGATCGGCAAGGAGCAGTGGTCCGACGAGTTCGAGGACAAGACGTCCATCGGGGTCAAGGGCATCTGCGGATCGGGCATCATCGACGGGGTGGCCGAACTCTTCAAGTCGGGCATCATCGACAAGACGGGCAAGTTCGTGAAAGGGATCGAGAGTCCTCGTCTCCGCAAGGGCGAGCAAGGTGACGAATACGTTCTCGCCTGGGCAGACGAGACCTCGATCGGCCGCGACGTCACCATGACGATCAAGGACGTGCGCGCTGTGCAGTTGGCCAAAGGCGCCATGTACGCAGGGGCCAAGATCATGATGGCCAAGCTGGGCTACGACGGTTTGGATCGCGTGGTTCTGGCCGGGGCTTTCGGTTCGTTCATCGACCGGGAAGAATCGCTGACCATCGGGATGTTCCCCGATGTGCCCGTGACAAAGGCCTACGCCGTCGGGAACGCCGCGGGCGACGGGGCCCGGATGGCCTTGCTCGTCGCCAACAATCGTCTTGAGGCCGACGAGTGGGCCCGCAAGGTGGAGTACGTCGAGCTGTCTGTGGAGCCGACCTTCGAGAAGGAATTCATGATGGCAATGCATCTGCCGCACATGAAGGACAGCTTCCCGAACCTCAAAGCCGTGCTTGCGGAAGAGGGCCTGGGCGACCTGGTGAAGGGATAAGGAGGTTTCCATGTTCACGTTCGACACCGAGCAGAAGGTATTCAGCATCGGCAACGTCAAGGTCGGCGGGCAGCCGGGCGAGAACCCGCCGTTGATCATCCCCTCGCTGTTTCAGAAAGGCGATCCCTGCGTGGAGAGCCGCCGCGAGCGGAAGTTCAACAAGGTACTGGCCACGGAGCAGATCAAGCGCCTCGAGGAGCTCACGGAACTCACGGGCATGCCGGCCATCGTCGCCATGGTGGCCAACTCGGGCGACGAGATGAAGGGGTATATCGACTTCTTCGTTGCGGCTACCAACATGCCCTTCGCGATCGACATGTGGAACCTGGAGCCCCGGCTAGACGCCACGCGGTACGTGTCCGAGCTGGGCCTGCAGGACAAGCTCCTGTACAACTCGGTGACGGTCTGGAGCCCGGACGTCCCCGCCGAGGTCGAGCAGATCAAGGAGCTCGGCATCAAGCATGTCGTCACCGTGGTGATGGACATGGCGAACCAGCTACCCAGCGGTCGCATCAGTGCGCTGGACGACATGCTGGAAAAGATGAAGCCGGGCAATTTTGAGAGCATCATCGTCGACACCTCGGTGATGAACCTGCCCTCGACCGGGATCTGCGCTCTCTCAAATCGCCTGGTCAAGGAGAAGTACGGTCTGCCGGCAGGCGCCGCCTCGGCCAATGGCACCTACATGTGGCAGAAGGCCGTGTGGAAGGAGAATCTCGCGGGCTGGGGCGAGAAAGCTTTCATCGGGCTCGACGCCGGGACTCAGGCCGCCACCATCGCTCTGTGGGGAGACTTCATCTTCAGCGGCCCGATGTGGGGCAACGACCATATCTTCCCGGCCGTCGCCGCCGCCCACGCTATGGTCTCGACCATGCGCTACGCGGAGACCGGCGCCCTCACTGCTAACGAATCCGCCCCCGTCTACAAGCTCTTCCCGGATTTCGTGAAGACCTTGAAGGGCGAGGCTTAAGGACCGGCTAAACTACCAGAAAGGAGCTATAGACAGCTATGGCAATGACCCAGAAAGAGCGCGCGCTCAACATAATCCAAGGCAAACCCGTCGACGTGGTCCCGGCTTTCACCGGGTTCGGCAGTGTCATCGTGGCCGGTCTCAAGGAGCATGACCTCCGCTTCGCGCACGTGCACCTGGACGCGGGCGAGATGGCCGCCGCAGCCGCGGCGACGGTGGAGCTGGTGGGCACCGCTGCCGCCATCGTGCCGTTCGACATGGGCGTGGCCGCCGAAGCCCTTGGCGCCACGCTGAACACGTACCCGCACTCCGAGGACATCCTCTACCCCACGCTGCGCGACAAATACGTCCAAACCGCCGACGACATCAAGATGCCGGCCGATATCGCCAGTGCGGGCCGGGTGCCGCTGGTGTGCGAGGCTATCAAGATCCTCAAGGCCAAGTTCGGGGACGAAGTGGCGGTGGGATCCTGGATCCTTGGCCCGTACACCCTGGCCGGCCAGAGCATGGATCTCAACGATGTCCTCAAGTCCTCGCTGAAGGAGCCGGCCAAGGTCGAGGCTATCCTCGCGAAGCTGAGCGAGTTTCTGATCGGCGAAGCAAAGGCCTACATCGCGGCGGGTGCCGACTACATCACGCTCCGCGAGATGGGCGCCACCTCCGACGTGCTCTCCCCGCGGACCTTCAGGAAGATGGTCCGGAAGTACAGCGAGCAGATCCTGGCCGAAATCACGGTCCCCAAGGTCTACCACATCTGCGGCGACACCAATGTGATCGTCGAGGACATGGCTCAGATGTGCGGCACGATCTCTGTGGACCAGAAGAACGACATGGCCGCCAGCCGAGCGAAGATCGGCGAGGACATCGTCCTACTGGGCAACGTGCACCCGTGGGATGTGTTTGCGCAGGGCACGCCGGAGCAGGTGGCGGAGCTGGTATGCAACGCCGCCACGGCCGGGGCGGACTCGGTGTGGCCGGGCTGTGATCTCTGGCCCGATACACCGGTCGACAACCTGCGGGCGTGGGTCAACGCCGTTGAGGGCACCGTGCCCCGGCGCAAGGCGTAGCGGCCGGAACAGGCCACCGAGGATACCGAAAACACGGACACACAGGGAGGATCAATGTCTGACGAGCGCATGCAAGAACTGCTCACCGAGATGAAGGACGGCGTCATCGAGTACGACGAGGACCGGGTCAGCACCGCGGCCCAGGCTCTGGTCGACGAGGGCTTCGACGCCTACACGGGCATCA
>JAJZQZ010000237.1 GCA_021802965.1 Actinomycetes bacterium | reverse complement strand
CCGATCTAGGACGCCCACTCCTGCGACCCAGGGTATCACCGAACCCGCCGAAATGCTGCGGACACGCACGACCCCTTCGTCGACTTTTGTGTTTCCGGACTTTAGGCTGACGGTGACCTCCGCCCTGCCCCTAACGAACCGGGCGGGGAAGGAAAAAACGTTCTCCTGGGGAGACAGAGTGACCTCGCGCACTGAGCCTCCATCGAAGCTCACCCCGTCGCCGGCCAGGACGAGCTGCAGCTTGATGGGGTAGCCCGTCTTGTTCACCACCGCGACGGGGACGTCGCCTTGGCGGCCCATGACGATCACGGATTTGTCCCCCGCCACGTCGACCTTGTCGAACTCCGCGGCTACCAGATCAGTCGCCGTCCGCACATACGCGAGGCCCAGATTGGCTATCTTCGGGTCGACGCCCGCCACGAACCAATAGCGGCTCTCAGCGTCCATGAGGAGAAGTCGAAGCTTGTTCAAGGGAGCGCGCTCCGAGTCGGTCGCCGACTCGAAGTCGCCTGCCTTGGCCTGGGCGTCGCCTAAGGACTTCACGTAGGCATCGGCGACGAAGCCCTCTACCTGGGTGCCGTACCGGCTGAGAAAGACGGGCCGGCTGTCGGGCGGGTGGGCGGAGAGGACCTCGGCCAGGGTGCGCGTCTGGATCCAGGGTGCGTTGCCCAGCATATCCCCGATCTCCCGAAGGAAGTCGGCCGGAGGCCAACCGTACTCGTCGGAAGGCGTGGCGATGAAGGGCCCACGGCTGCCGCCGGTCAACTCGTCGGCGAGTGCAGCGGCGAAAACACCACCATCCCACGGGGGAGCGAGCGCGGCCCGCAGCTCCGGCGAAACGAAAAGCAGCGTGAGGCGACCGTTCTCCTGGTCGCGGACCCGTACGGGAAGGCTGAGGTCGGCGGACTTCTCGGTGAGATCGTTCGCCACTTCGGTATCCGCAAGCACGTAATCTACCGAAGCCGAACTGAACACAGATAAGCTCTCCGTGGTGACGTCGAGGCCGGGCGAGAGCATCCCGCCCGAGGCGGCCGGGAGCTGAAGTACGGACTGCACCTGGGTCTTGCCCAGCTGCACCTGGTCGAACCCGTCGGGCCACCCCTTCGCCGCCACGAGGGACATCTGGGGCGAGGCGTAGGGCATGGGGATGATCTGCAGGGACTCCAAGCGGGACACGGCCCGGAAGGTGTCGAGTGCTTGTGTCGCCTGGGCGGCCACGCCCGTTCCCTTCTCCACGGCGGTCTCCGCGCCGCCGGAGGGCCGGAACACGAAGCCGTCGGACAGCTCTCCGATCTGACCGAGCAACAGCGGCTCGACAGCCCAGGTCATGCGCCACTTCGGGTAGCGGTCGGCAAGTGTGAACAGGGCGTAGAGGCTGCCGGGAGACCCGGCATCAGGGGTCACCGCCTGTTGGATCGTCTCGTCGACGAAGACGCCCGACGGGTCTCGATGGACGCCGGCCGCGACCGGCAGCACCATGGCCAGCTCGACGGTGGGGGGGAGAGAGCTCACTCGGCCGAGCCACACCGAGCCCGTCATGCGCTTCTGCGCGCCCGCGACTATGTCCACGAAGATCTCGTAGCCCCCCACGCCGGGGAACTTGTCGGCGGGCACCGATATTCGCGCGTCCACCTGCCCGCGCAGATCGCCGAGGTTCTGCTCGTAGCTCGACGCCAGCGGAAGAGCTCCGGTCCCCGCCGAGGGTGCGCCAGGACCGCGCACGTTGACGACAGCCTTGGCCCCCGGCCACGGGCCACCGAGCTGGGTCGTGATGTGGAGCTCGACCGGGGCGCCCTCAGCGCTCAACGGAGCGCTGACATCGAGCAAGAGAGTGGGGACGGCGAAAGCGGGTGACCACCCGAACGGGAGGGCCACGACCAGCCCCGTCACTACGACGAGGAGGAGAGCACGCAGGGTGGAGCGGCTGGCCCCCATGGCTGCAGAGTGTAACACAGGCTCCCAGGGGGGCCTGGCGGGCTGCTGTGGCGTCAGGCGTCGATGCCGTGGAGCCGCCGCAGGAGAGCCTGGACCTCTTCGCCGGGCGCGCGCGTCAAGAGCGTCACCACGACCATCACCGCGATGACCACCGGCAAGGTGACCAACGCCGAGGCACCCGCAGGCGCCCAGTGGCGAACCCACTCCACGTGCCCGTACCAATCACCCCACGACGTGAAGACCCACAGCGCGAGACCGGTCACCAGGCCCGCGGTGGCTGCCTGTCTGGTGACGCGGCCCCACCAGACACCCAACACCAGCACCGGGCAGAGGGTGGCGGCGGCGAGCGAGAACGCCGACCCGACCACCTCTGCGATGAGCGCCGGCGGCTGCAACGCGGACACCATGATCGCCAAGCCCAGCACCCCGGTCGTCAGCCGCGCGATCTGGATCCGCTGCCGGGGCTTCGCCGACGGCCTGAGCACCCGGAAGAAGAGGTCGTGGCTGATCGCCGCCGCTCCAGACGAGAGTAACCCGGCGGTGGTCGAAAAGCCGGCAGCGATGGCCCCGGCCCCGATGAGCCCCACGAACCAGGCCGGCAGCTGGGCCAGATGTCCCGCGGTGATCGTGACCAGGTCGGCGTGCTCGGCCGTTGGCTGAGCGCCGCCCTGGAGCACCCGGGCCAGCACCGCATACGCCGGCGCCGCCCAGTACAGGGCGGAGATGAAGAGCAAGCCCCAGACCACCGACCAGCGGGCGTCGCGCTCGTTGCGTACGGTGTAGAAGCGGTTGATGACGTGTGGGAGGCCCAGCGTCCCCATCATCAGCGTGAACGCCACAGCTATGAAGGTGTAGGCCGATCCGCCCGCGAAGGGCGCCGTGAACGTCGGGTCATACCATGCCCGACCGGCGTCATGCGCCATCTCGCCGAGAGCTTGACCGTAGCCCAGTTGAGGCACCAGCGGAAGATAGCCCGCCCTATTGGCGATGAAGAACAGCGGCACAAGGAACGGGATTATGAGCAGCAGGTACTGGACGACCTGGTTGCGGATCACCCCGAGCATGCCCGATAGGATGACGTAGCCCGTGACGATGGCGGCCCCCACCAGGGTGGAGATGGCGTAGTCGAGCCCGAAGATCCAGGCGATGATCAAGCCGATCCCCTGGTACTGCGCCACGGAGTACACGAAGGCGATGACGATGGTCACCAGCGCGCCCAGCACCCAGACCGTCGCCGAGTCGTATCGGTCGCCGATGAGGTCGACGGCGGTGTACTTGCCGAACCGCTGGATCTGCGCGGCGAGCAGCACGAGAAAGACCGCGTAGCCCCCGGTCCAGCCGATCACGAAGCTGAGCGAGCTGAAGCCGTGCAGGTAGATCATCCCAGCCATGCCGAGGAACGACGCGACCGAGATCCAGTTCGAGGCGAGGGCCATGCCGTTCGGCACGGGCCCGATGCCCCGGTCGGCCACCCAGAACCCCTCCTCGGACCCGACCCGAGAGGTGATGCCCACGACCACGAACAGCACCAAGGAAAGTCCGACGATGATCGCGGGGCCGAGCTTGAAGCCGGTGGCCAGCTCAACGGGAAGACTGTCGATCACAGCCTCCCGATCTCGCGGGCCGGTCCGGCGTCTGTCGCCCCGGACGACGCGTCCCGGCGCAGAGCGTCCACGCGGACGTTGAAATACACAGCGAGACCGATGAAGAGGGCCAGCAGGACCATCCCCGTCCACAGCCAATGCAGAGGGAACCCGATGATGTCGATGCGGGTCAGCCAGCTCTCGCCGGGAAGCGCGGCGGGGTCGATGTTGAAGCGATTCTCCCACCCGTGAGCGTCAAGCGGCAGCACGGGAGGGCCCTTGGTCCCGATGGCCCATAGCACGATGATGAACCCGAAGGAACCCAGCGCCCATACGAGCAGGATCAGAGCGATGAAGCGGATCTCTCGACGGACCATGTCCGAGCCAGGGTGGCGGACGCTGAAGACGGGAGAGGCGTCCCGCACTCAGAACTCCAGGTGCTTGCGCAGCTCGCGCGTCTGACGACGGCTCAGAGGCAGCACGGTCTTCCGCTCGTCCTTCAGTCTGAGCCCGTAGGTGTTCGACGGCAGCGTGATGATCTCCGAGACATGGCCGAGGTTGACGATGTAGCTACGGTGGCACCGGAAGAACTGCCGAGGCTCCAGCCGCTCCTCGAGCGCCTTCAAAGAGTAGCTCGAGAGGTAGCTGCCCGGCTGCGCCACCACGCGAGTATAGTCGCCTTCGGCTTGGAAGTAGTGTATCTGGTCCAGCTCCAGCAACACCGTCTTGTCACTACGGTTCACGGCTAGGCGGTCGAGCCTGGGTGGGCGCTGAGGCTCGGCCCGAGGCGCGGCATCGAGGCAGGCGAGCAGGCGGTCCATGGTCTGGTCGATCCGCCGCTCGGTCACGGGTTTCACCAGGTAGTCGAATGCGCTCACCTCGAAGGCGCGCACAGCGAACTCGGAGTAGGCGGTCACGAACACGACGTAGGGTGTATCGGCTGAGCGGACCAGCTCGGTAGCGACCTCGATGCCGTCGGAATCGTGGAGATTGATGTCGAGGAACACGACATCGTAGGAGAGCTTCTCGACGAGGGCGAGCGCCTCTTCCGCTCCCGAAGCCTCCCCGACTACCTCGATGCGTGGATGTCTACTGAGGAGAAAGCGCAGCTCTGACCGGGCCGGCGCCTCATCATCCACGATGAGGGCCCGGTAAAGCGCCTTCATGGCAGGTGCTTCACCAGCGTGAGCGCCCACTTCCCCTCTCGAGGCCCGCTCTCGACTTCGTCGACGAGGGCCCCGATGA
>JAJZQZ010000236.1 GCA_021802965.1 Actinomycetes bacterium | reverse complement strand
TGACCACCGCGTCGACCCCGCATTCAGCCGCCATCTCGATGTGCTCTGGGAAGGCGTGGCAGAAGGCCAGTACGCGGGCGGGCAGTCCCAGGGCCGCGATCTCGCTGATGGCCTCGCGCTCCTCGACGCAGAGCCAAGGGCTGCCGATCTCGAGCTCGTGTACCCCTATATCCGCCAGCAGCTTCGCGATGCGCACCTTCTCCTGGTTGGCGAAGACCACCCCCGCGGTCTGTTCGCCGTCGCGGAGGGTGGTATCGACCAGGAAGACGCGGTCTCTCGCGCCCAGGAAACGAGATTCGAACTGGCCCGCCCGCAGCAGCTTAGGCTTCATCGCCCACCTCGCTGATGATGCCCACGGTGTCGGCGCACGCATCCTCGAGCAGGTCGCGTCCTTCCCTCGCCGCATCGGCCACCTCTTCATCGACCGAGCCGGTCTCAGCGTAGTACAGGTCGACGAGCTCCTCGTCAAAAAGGGAGCGCTTGAGCGCGACGGCCTTGGAGCGCATCCGGGTCACAAAGGCGGCGGACTCGGCCTCGCCGATGGCGATGCCGTTCTCGGCCAGTTTCAGCCGCAGGGTATCGGCGCCTGAGTACTTGCCCAGGACGAAGCGACGCTGCAGACCCACCGCCTCAGGAGGGAAGATCTCGTAGCTGTCAGGGTCGGTGAGACACACCGACGCCCGATTCTCAGCTTCGTACACGAAGAGATTGGCCCCCACGATGGGCTTCCAGGTCGGGATGGGCCTATCGGAGGCGGCGGCCACATATTCGGAGAGCTCCCGGAACTTGTCGGTCCTCAGACCCAGATCGATGCTCTCGATGTACTTGAGCGCCATCACCACCTCTTCCAACGCTGCGTTGCCGGCGCGCTCGCCCAGTCCGTTCACCGTGGTGTTGACGAATCGCGCGCCCGCCTTGATGCCGGCGATCGCGTTGGCCGTTGCCATGCCGAAGTCGTTGTGGGTGTGCATCTCGACATCGATGCCGACCACGTCGATGACGGTCTTGATCTTCATGAAGGTGTTGAAAGGGTCGAGGATGCCTAGCGTGTCGCAGAAGCGCAGACGATCGGCCCCGGCGTCGCGGGCCGTGCGGGCGAAGCTAAGAAGGAACTCCATGTCGGAGCGCGAGGCGTCCTCAGCGTTGACCGACACGTAGACGTTGTGGTCCTTGGCGAAGGCGACGGTCTGCTTCACGCACTCGAGCACCCACTCGCGACTCTGGCGGAGCTTGTGCTCGATGTGGATGTCCGACGACGACATCGATATGGCCACAGCGTCGACCCCGCAGTCGAGTGACGCCTGCACGTCGGAGATAACCGCACGGTTCCAGGCCAGGATGCTGCAGTTGAGGTCCATGGCGGCGATGTGGGCCACGGCCTCCTTCTCGTCGCCGCCCATGGTGGGGATGCCGGCCTCGATCTGGTAGACGCCCACCTCGTCGAGCAGCTTGGCGATGCGGATCTTCTCCTCGTTGGCGAAGACCACCCCCGCGGTCTGCTCCCCGTCGCGAAGCGTGGTGTCGTCGATGTGGACGTGCAGCGCGGCGCCGTCGGTCGGCCGTCGGAGCATGTAGCCCCCGAAGTCCTCCGGCATGTCGGCTCCTTTCGCTACAAAAGAGGGGATCCCAGCGATGCCGAGTCTACCATAAGCGCCTTTTTCGCCCGCCCGACACGCCCTCGTCCTCCTGGGTGTCGGCACGTGGACGAGGGGCAGGCAGGACACTTGACTCGACGCGCGAATATCGTAGTATGGTCAGTGACTGACCATACCAAAGTTTGGGAGTCGAGACGAAAAAGCACGATCGGGGACAGGACATCGACCTAGCAGGCGCCACCGACACGCTGCATGCCCGTGGGCTCCGCCTGACCCGTCTCAAACGAGCCGTTCTCGAACAGTTCAGGCACCACGAGTGCGCCTTCACAGCTGAAGAGCTGGGCGACCGGCTGGGCCTGGGCGAGGAGCGCTCCCCCCTCTATCGCTGCCTCGGATCGTTGGAGCAGGCCGGCATCCTGACGCACTTGTACTTCGACGACGGTTGCCGCCGTTACGACCTGGTCGACGACTTCGGTGCCCACCACCACCATCTCCTTTGCACGTCGTGCTCCTCGGTCACGCGCGTCGACGGCTGCCTCCTCGACGCCGGCGCCACCCGCGCCCTCATCCAGCGGGGATATGCCGTGCACGATCACGAGCTCCTGCTCCGTGGCCTCTGCCCCCGGTGTCGCAGTGAAGCGGCGCCGTGAGACCCGGTATCCACCCCCGGATCGTCGGCGATCTCGTCAAGGTGGTCTGCGCGGCGACCCTGATCCTGGTCGCGAGCTTGGCCGCCGCATGCGGCGCAGGCGGACCGAAGGACGGCAGGCCTCTGGTGGTCACCTCCATACCGCCGCTCTACTCGTTCGCCACCAATGTCGGGGGTGACTCCCTCCGCGTGGAGAACCTCCTGCCCCCCGGCGCCTCCCCCCACCAGACCAGCTTCACGCCCGCTCAGGCCAAGCTGGTCGCCGAGGCCGACCTGCTCATCATCAACGGAGCCGGGCTCGAGCTTTGGGTGGACGACCTGATCAAGAGCACGGGGCGCACCGACCTGCGCGTGGTCGAGGCTTCGAAAGGCCTCGATTTCCTGCGGCCGGACGAGCCGATCCCGGTGCCCGGAGGAGGAGGAAGCGGAGGCGAGCCCCCCACGAACGTCGATCCCCATGTGTGGCTGGACGTATCGAACGCGAAGAAGATGGTGGGCACGGTCACAGACGCGATCGCGGCCATCGACCCCAAGAACGCCGCCGATCACCGGGCGCGGGCCGCGGATTACGTGAAACGGCTCGAATCGCTCGACGCCGAGATCAAGCGCCAGACGGCCGACCTGCCCCGCAAGGACTTCGTCAGCTTCCATAGCGCCTTTCAGTATTACGCGAGAGCCTACGGTCTGCGGCAGGTCGCCGTGCTGGAGGAGTTCCCCGGCAAGGAGCCGTCGCCGGCATACCTCGCCGGCCTGGTGGACCTCGTGAAGAAGCTGGGGGTCACCGCCGTCTTCTCCGAGCCGCAATTCTCGCCTCGACCCGCCGAGGCGCTTGCCCGGGAGACCGGCGCCAAGGTCTACCAGGTCGACCCCGAGGGACGGGAGCTGAGGCCCTCGATGTACGAGGACTTGATGCGGGCCGACACCCGCACCTTCGTGACCGCGCTCGGAGGCACCCCCGGTGGCTGAGCCCGTGCTGACGGTCCAGGACCTGTCGCTGCGGCTGGGAGGCCAGGTCATCTTCGAGGACATCTCGTTCACCATCGACGAGGGCGAGATCGCCATCATCATCGGGCCCAACGGCGCGGGCAAGACCATGCTGATGCGGACCATCCTCGACCTCTTGCCCGCGCGCACGGGGACGGTCAGGGTGTTCGGGCGCGACAACAGCGCACTCGGCGACGCGCGCCGCAGGATCGGCTATATGCCCCAGCGCCTCGACTTCGACCGCACCTTCCCCATCACGGTGTACGAGGTGATGCTG
This sequence comes from Actinomycetes bacterium, assembly GCA_021802965.1. Classification (GTDB taxonomy): domain Bacteria; phylum Actinomycetota; class Thermoleophilia; order RBG-16-64-13; family RBG-16-64-13; genus JAJZQZ01. The sequence continues at coordinate 1,353 of JAJZQZ010000236.1, read as the reverse complement.
CTGCGCCTGCGGAAGAGCGGCTTCTGGGTGGCGCGGGACCGGCGGCGGACCGACGTCCAGGAGTCGCTGGACCGTGTGCACGCCGGGAACCTGATCGACCGCCGGATCGGGCAGCTCTCAGGCGGAGAGCTCCAGAGGGTGTTGCTCGCCTACGCGCTGCTGACCCATCCCGACCTGCTCCTCCTCGACGAGCCCGCCGCCGGGGTCGACGTGGCGGGCGAGGACACGTTCTACGAGCTCATCCACCATCTCAAGCACGAGGAGAACCTCACCGTCGTCATGGTCTCCCACGACCTTGACGTGGTGTTCAGCTATGCCGATCAGGTGCTCTGCCTCAACCGCCGCCTCCTGTGCAAGGGGGCCCCGCGCAGCGTCCTCGGCCCAGAGATCCTGGAACAGACCTACGGTTCCTTGGCCGCGTCCTATCGACACCCCCATCCGCACTGACAGGAAGAGGGTGAGCACAGGCCCATGCCCGCCTTCCTGACCGACCTCCTTCCGTTCCTCCAGTACCCCTTCATGCAACGGGCGCTCATCGCCAGCGTCGCGATCGGCCTGCTCTGCGCGGTGGTCGGGGTGTACGTCACCTTGCGGTCGCTCTCGTTCTTCTCCGACGCCATCTCCCACGCCGCCCTCGCCGGCATCGCCCTCGGCGTGCTGCTCGGGCTCGACCCGGTCCTCGCGGCGGTCGTCTTCTGCGTGGTGGTGGCCGCGGGGATCACGTATCTGACCTTCCGCACCGAACTCACCTCGGACACGGTTATCGGCGTGTTCTTCTCAGGGTCGATGGCTCTCGGTGTCCTCCTCATCGGCCTGCAGCAGGGCTACCAGACCGACCTGCTCTCCTATCTCTTCGGAGATGTCCTCGCGGTGAGCCCCCTGGACGTCGGCCTGGCGCTGGCGCTCGCCGTCGTGGTCATCGCGGTGCTCTTTCGCTGGTCGACGGTGCTCATCAAGATCGCGTTCAACCGCGACCTGGCCGGAGTGGAGGGCGTGCACGCCGCAGCGTGGGATTATCTCTTCATGGTCTTGCTCGCGCTCACCGTCGCGGTGAGCTTGAAGATCGTGGGGATCGTGCTCGTGAGCGCCCTGATCATCATCCCCGCCGCCGCGGCTCGCAACGTGGCCCCGGACTTTCGCACGCTGATGGGGCTGGCGGCCGCTATCGGGGTGGTCAGCGCAGTGTCCGGCCTCGTCCTCAGCTACTATCTGGACACCGCCTCGGGACCGACCATCGTGATCGTGGCCATCGCCTTCTTCATCGCCTCCTTCATCGGGAAAGCCGTGCGTTCGGGCTAGAAGACCGCCGGGCTCGTCCGTCTTCTCGCATGGGCGGGCATCTCGCGGCGAAAG
>JAJZQZ010000235.1 GCA_021802965.1 Actinomycetes bacterium | reverse complement strand
GGCAAGCCGAAGGTTCCCAGGACGTGGCCGAACGCGCGCGCCGGAAGGCCCTGCACCTGCTCGAGACCCACCAGGTGCCGCCGCTCTCCCCGGCTGTCGCCTCGCGCATGGCGGGGTTCATCGAGGCGTTCGCCGCGAGATGATGTCCCTCTCGGCATGTTGACCAGGGGTGACATCGTCGCCGTCGATCTGACGGCCGGGACCATCGCTCGGCGACCCCTCGACGACGGTGTCATGGCTGCGGTCCTGCTCGGGCGGGGGCTCAACTCTCTCACGCTGTTGCGAGACGGCGCGGCGCTTATCGACCCTTTGGATCCCGCGAATCCGTTGCTCTTCACCTGCGGCCTTCTTACCGGGACCTCCGCGCCGACGGCGGCGCGCGTGCACGTGAGCGCGCGTTCGCCCCTGACCGGCTTGCTCGGCAGCTCGAGCGTGGGGGGGACGGTGGGCCCGGCGCTCAGGGCGAACGGAGTGCAGTCCCTTCAGCTGAGCGGCCGGGCGCAGTCGCCGGTCTACCTGTACCTGGCCGAGGGGTCGGTGCAGATACGAGATGCTTCCGGCCTGTGGGGGCTCGACGCCCCCGAGACTGCGCAACGGCTCGCGTCCGATCTGGCAGAGGACGCTCTCACCATGTTCATCATCGGCCCGGCCGGGGAGCACCTGCTCCCCCTGGCCTGCATCGTCACCCAGCGCGGGCACGCCGCGGGCCGGACGGGCATGGGGGCGGCGATGGGCTCCAAGAACCTCAAGGCGATCGTGGTCAAGGGGAGGGTCGAAGGCGGTTCCGACGGCGACGCGGCGCGTGCGGCGGTGGGGCGTTACCTGGCCAAGATCACGGCGGCCCCCAACTACGCCGACAAGGCGGCTCACGGTACATCATCGGCGGTCACCTTCGTCAACGACATGGGCATCCTCGGCAGCTACAACTACGAGCGACCGCACTTCGAGCAGGCGGCGGCGATCGACGGCGCCAGCATGGACCAGTACGTCGAGAGGCTGCGGTCCTGCCGCCGGTGCCCGGTGCACTGCAAGGCCGAGGTGCGTGTGAGCAGCGGCCCGTACGCGGGTCTGGTGGGGGAGCGTCCGGACTTCGAAGCGATCGCGTCGTGGGGTTCGAAGGCGGGCGTGGCGGACCCGGAGGCCGTGATCTATCTGCACAACCTGTGCGATAGGTTCGGGATCGACTCGGTCTCCGCGGGCAACGCGGTGGCCTTCGCCATGCATCTCTGGGAGAGGGGCGTCTTGACCATCGAGACGACCGGCGGCCTGCGGCTCGCCTGGGGGGACGTCGCGGTCATGGAGGCCCTCATTCGCCAGATGGCCGCGGGGGAGGGGTTGGGAGCGCTGCTGGGGCGTGGAGTGCGGGAGGCGGCGCGCGTCATCGGCCCCGAGGCCGAGCGGTACGCCTACCACGTGAAGGGCCTGGAGCTGACGGCGTTCGATCCGCGGGGAGCGTCCGCGGCCGGTCTGGGGTACGCGGTCTCCAATCGAGGAGGCGACTTCACGAGCGTATACGCGCGGCACGAGTTCAGCTTGACCCCGGCTCAGGCCGAGGCGCTCTACGGCGACGAGCGGGCGGCCGACCGGATGTCGCCGGTGGGCAAGGCGGCGATGGTGAAGCGGAGCATGATCATCTGCGCGGTGCTCGACTGCATCGGGCTCTGCAAGATCCCGGCCTTGACCCTGGTGAACGAGTTCGACCTTTCGAGCGAAGCGGAGCTGGTGAGCGCCGTGGCGGGCATCCCCGTCACGCCGGAGCACCTGTTCACGATCGGCGAGCGGATCGTCGACATCGAGCGGCTGTTCAATCTGCGGGCGGGGGCCGACGCCGGCGACGATACCTTGCCCGCCGTCTTCCTCGACGAGCCCCTGACCGAAGGCCCGGCGGCGGGCGGCACCATCGATCTCGCTCCCATGGTGGCCGAGTTCTACGAGCTGATGGGGTGGTCGCCTGAGGGAGTCCCCTCGAAAAGGACGCTCCACAGGCTTCACCTCGAGGAGTATGCCGCGGAATGAGCCCCAAGAGGCTGTTAAAGATCGAAGGCTTGGCCCCCAGAACGCACCGGACGGCGCGATACGGCGTCCTCGGTCGCGCACGTAGCTCTGCTACGAGCGCTTCCTGCGTCCTTCTCTCGCCCGCGGCGAGCGCGCCCTGGCGGCAAAGCGTCATTCTTCAACAGCCTGCTGGGGCTTGCATCCGTGGCAGTCGGTGCGACATCATGCGGGGTATGGTTTTCACCGACACCCCATACGCACGGCGGATGCGCTGGGATCCCATGTGTGCCTGCTGGACGAGCGAGCCTCTGGCCGCGTTGTAGCCCCGTCGCGCGACTTTCACTGGAGGTGGATCTCCTCCGGCGCGACCGGCGACAGTGCTGCATCAGACGCAAGACCAGGAGAGAGCATGCCTAGCTATGACGAGATCAAGGTGTACGTCGAGACCGGCCAGAAGGACGCTTTGCTGGCCGGCATCCACGCAGCCCTGGACCAGGGTCAGCCCGCGCAGGAGATACTCCAGGAGGGCCTGATCGCCGCCATGGACGTGGTGGGGGCCAAGATGGAAGCCGAAGAGATGTTCATCCCCGAGGTGCTGCGGGCGGCCAAGACGATGGAGGCGGGACTGGAGGTCCTGCGCCCGCTCCTCGCGGTGGGCGACATGAAGGTATCGGGGACCATCGTGATCGGCACGGTCAAGGGAGACCTCCACGATATCGGCAAGAACCTGGTGGCCATGCTTCTCTCTTCGGCGGGCTTCCAGGTGACCGACCTGGGCATCAACGTCGAACCCGCCGCCTTCGCCGCGAAGGTCAAGGAGACGGGGGCGGACTTCGTCGGACTGTCCGCGCTCCTTACCACGACCATGCCCATGATGCCGGCCACGATCTCCGCGCTCGCCGACGCCGGAGTGCGCGGCCAGGTGCGCGTGCTGGTGGGAGGAGCTCCGGTCACGCAGTCGTGGGCGGACGAGATCGGCGCCGACGGCTACGCCTCCGACGCGGGAGCCGCCATCAAGATCGCGAAGGAGTTGGGGGCGCTGGCGGGCTGAAAGCAGTCCTTGCGGTGACCCTCTCAACGGATATCCAGCCGACTCTCTGTCGCATGTGCGACGACCATTGCGGCATCTTGGTCCACCTCGTGGACGGGCGGGTCGTCGACATCGTGGGGAACCCCGACCACATGTGGAACCAGGGGCGAGTCTGCGCCAAGGCGCGGGGAGCGGTGGACATGATCTACCACCCCGACCGCATCCTCAAGCCGCTGAAGAAGACGCCGGGGGGCTTCGTCGAGATCCCCCTCGAGCAGGCCCTGGACGAGATCGCGACGCGAATGCGGGAGGTGATGGAGCGCCACGGCGTGCGGAGCACGGCCGTGTGGAAGGGCGAGGCCGTCGGTTTCGGGCAGCAGGAGGGTCTGGCCCGCCGCTTCGCGGCTGCTCTGGGTACCCCGAACTACCTCTCGAACGATTCGATGTGCTTCGTGGCCCGCTACTGCGCGTACAAGCTGGTCGACGGCGACTGGCCGGTGCCGGACCTGGAGCACGCGCGCTGCATCGTCATGTGGGGAGCCAACCCGCCCCACGCGCACCCCAGCATGATGCACGAACTGAACGCGGCGCGGCATGCCGGCGCCACCTTGATCGTGGTCGATCCGCGCACCTCGGCCATCGCCCGCCGGGCCGACATCCACGTGCGCCCGCGCCCGGGCACCGACGGAGCCCTCGCCTGGGGCCTCATCCACCTGCTCATCGAGACCGGCGCGTGCGCCGCCGACTTCGTCGCCGACCATACTCTGGGCTTCGAGCGGGTGGCCGAGTACGCGAAGGCCTTCACGCCGGCTGCTGTCGAAGCCGAGACCGGCGTGCCGGCGGAGACGATCCGGGCGATGACCTCGGCGTTGAGCGGGGCGAGCCCTCAAGTGACGGTGTACCTCGGGAACGGTCTCGAGCACCACGAGAACGGCGTGAACAACATCCGGGCGATCGTGTCCCTGGACGGTCTGCTGGGCTCCTTGGATGTCGAGGGCGGCGATCGCTACGCCGAGCCGCTCCGGCTGAACGATCTGACCCTCTACGACGAGCGTCCCCCGCGGGAGCTGGAGCCCCTGGGCGCCGACCGCTTCCCTGTGCTCTACGACCTGCGCCACGAGAGTCACACGATGACGGCGATGGGGGCCATCCTCGACGGTGACCCCTATGCCTTGCGGGCGATGATCGTGACCGGGGCGAACCCCGCGCTCACCAATCCCAACTCGTCGCGGGTGCGCGCCGCCCTGGAGGCGTTGGACCTCCTCGTCGTCCGGGACCTGTTCCTGACCGAGACGGCGGAGCGTGCCGACTACGTCCTGCCGGCGGCGTCGTTCCTGGAGAGGAACGAGCTGCACGTCCACGCGCGCCGTCAGCTGGTGACGCTCACCCGCAAGGTGGTGAGCTTCCCGGAGGTGCAGGGCGAGTACGATTTCTGGCACGACCTGGCTCATCGCCTCGGCATCGGTGACTACTTCCCGTGGTCGGACGAGGAGGCCCTCGACCGGTGGCTTCTGGAGCCGACCGGCCTCGATCTCGACTCGCTCGTCGACCACCCGGAGGGGGTCCAATACGCGCCCATCGGGGTGCGGCGCTGGGAGACAGGGCCGTTGCCGACGCCCTCGGGCAAGGTGGAGCTCACGTCGCGATACCTCGAGGATCTGGGGTACGACGCGCTCCCCGTATACCGGAGCCCGCGATACCTGGCCTCACCCGATCCCGCGTACCCCTTCGTTCTCATCACCGGGGCGCGGAAGCTGTTGTACCTTCACAGCCGCTATCGCAATATCGAGCGCTTCCGCTCGGCTGCCTCCGGCCCGGGGGTGGAGATGCACCCGGTGGATGCCGCCACGCTCGGTATGGGGGAGGGAGACGTCGTGCGCCTTGTGTCGTCCGTGGGGAGCCTGGAGATAGCCGTGCAGGTCGTGG
>JAJZQZ010000234.1 GCA_021802965.1 Actinomycetes bacterium | reverse complement strand
TCCGAGTTAGGCGACTCCGCGACCGTGCCTTCCGAGCCGGAAAACACGTAGGCCGGAAGAAAAAAAACGGACCGTTGACGGGCCTCCCGAGCGGTACAATGATGCTGATGTCGGTGTCGTCGATCGACCGGGGCGTTGAACGCCGGCACCGCGGGTCAAGGGGAGGGACCGCATGGAGAGCCTCGTAGGGCGTACGCTGGGACGCTATGAGTTGACCGCCATGATCGGCGGCGGCGGGATGGCCAGCGTCTACGAGGCCCGTCACCCGGGCCTCGACCAGCGTGTCGCGGTCAAGGTGTTGCACCCGTTCCTGGCGACCGACTCCTCCTTCGTCGATCGCTTCCGCCGCGAGGCTCACGCCGTCGCCGCGCTCCGCCACCCCAACATCGTGCGCGTGATCGACTCCGACTTCGACGGCCATCTGTACTTCATGGTCATGGAGTTCATCGACGGCCCCACGCTGGCCACTGTCCTCGCGGGCAGGGCGGGAGCGGGGGGACTCTCCCTTCCGGAGGTCGTCCGCATCCTGCCGCCGATGTGCAGTGCTGTCGACTACGCCGCCGGGCGGGGCATGATCCACCGCGACATCAAGCCGGCCAACATCATCCTCACCGGCGATGGAGAGCCGATCCTCACCGACTACGGTATCGCCAAGATGGTCGGCTCGACGTCTCTGACCTCGCCGGGAACGGTCGTGGGGTCGGCTCACTACATGTCGCCCGAGCAGGCACAGGGCCTCGAGGCCGACGTTAGGTCCGACCTCTACTCCCTGGGTGTCGTGCTCTTCGAGTGCTTGGCCGGATCGGTCCCCTTCAACGGAGACACCACCGCGACCATCCTCGTCAAACACATCTCCGCGCCCATCCCGTCGATCCGGGCGCTGCGTCCCAACCTGCCGCCCGCCGCCGAGGGAGTGCTCACGCAGGCTCTCGCAAAATCCGCGCGCGACCGGTACGAGTCCGGGGCTGCGCTCTCGGACGCTATCTACACCGCCTTCGCTCCCACGCGGGTCCACACCGCGATCACCGACTCTTCCCTGGCGGCGGCCGCCACGGTGGTCGTCCAGCCCGTAGCCACTCCACCCAGCGGCCAACCGGTTGCTCCCGTCGCCGTGCCGCCGCCGATCGAGGCGACCCAGCCGGCGCCGTGGGTCGCTCCTCCTCCCGAGGAGGCGGTGCCTCCGCCGGAGGTCCCGATGCCGCCGCCGGTCCCGGTTGCGCCTGCGGTCGCGGCACCGTACGCGGCGACGACGGCCCAGCCCGTCACGCCGCCGGCCGGCACGCCTCTGGCTCCTCCGCCCGCGGCACCGCCCGACGCCGTGGCCGAAGCTCCGGTACCGCTCGCGACGCCTACCAGGATCGACGCGCTGCCGGGCACGCCGGCCGCCGCTGCGGCTCTCGGGGGCGCGGCTCTGGCCGGACAGGGGCAGTGGCAGTCGCCGCCTCCGCCGGCTCCACCTTCAGGCGTGGCGTCCGCGCCACCATCGGCGACTCCGCCGCCTGGCATGTCGCCGGCAACCCCGCCGACCACGCCCCCTTCGGCGATGGCGCCCGGCCCCCCTGCTTCTTCTGGCTACTCGTACCCGGCTCCCGGTGTCCCCCCGTCCGCTGGGTATGCCCTCGCGGGCTCGGGCGCTCCGCCTGCCTCGTCCATCCCGTACCCCGCGGGGACGGATGGTGGCGAGTCCGGACGGGGAGCGCGCACGAAGATCATGGCGTTGGCGGCGGCGGCCATAGTCGTGCTGGCGTTGGGTGGCACCGCAGCGGCCTTTGCGATCCGAGGCGGCTCCGGGGACCCGACGACCACTCTGGCGGCGCCCACCTCCACCACGGTGCCGGTGACGTCCACCTCGTCCACGTCGTCTACCACGACCTCGACCTCGTCGACCACGACCACCGTCAAGCTCACGACGACCACGGCCCAACCGACGACCACGGTGAAGGCGACCGTGACAACGAGGCGGACGTCCACCGCGACCACCCGCCGGCCCACGACGAGGACCTCGACCGCGACCACGCGGCGCCCGTCCACGACTCACGCCACCAGCCCGCCGGACACCATCGGTCCGGGATCCACGACGCCGGGCACCATCGGGCCCGGGTGAGCCGCACCTTGACACGTCCAACACCAGACTCGTTCACGCCACAGGGGCACGCACCGGTCCGCGAACGCTAGGAGGCCACCTTGCTAAGACGGCGCACACACGTCACCGTGATGTTGACCACGATCGTGGTCGTGCTTCTCCTGGGCGCGGGTCTGGCCATCGCGTTCTCCGACGTGCCCTCGGGGTCGGATTACGAAGAGGCCATCAACGACCTCTCCGGTTTGGGGATCATCAATGGCTTCGAGGATGGCAACTTCCGCCCGAACGAACTCGTCACGCGCCAGCAGTTCGCCAAGATGATCGTCTTGACGCTCGGTCTTCAACCCACCGAGAACGACGTGTGCCCTTTCTCTGACGTAGACGTGAGCGGCCCGGGCAATCTCTACCCGGACAACTTCGTGGCCGTTGCGGCAGCCAGGGGGATAACCAAGGGCAAGTCCGCCAATCGCTTCGCCCCCTTCGACAACATCACCCGGGCTCAGGTCATGAGTATGGTGGTACGCGCGGCTCCGCTGGGAGGCGCGACCATCACCTATCCGACCAGCTCCTACTACTCCGATCCTAAAAGGATCATGCGTGACTTCGATGACCCCAATCACGGGTTGAACGCACAGGCGGCGGAACTCAGCGGATTGCTGTGGGGCATCCGTATGGACGTCGGCGGCGAGTGGGATCCTTGGCGCAACGCCACGCGGGGCGAGGTAGCCCAGATCCTCTGGCGTCTGCGGCAGAAGATGGGGCCGCCCTCGACCACCACGACCACCACAGAGCTGCCCTCGAACCTCCTCTACTCGGACGACTTCTCCGATTCGAACAGCGGCTGGCTCACGGGCGGGGACTCGACATACTCCTTTGGCTACGACAAGGGCGCGTACGGGATAGGGGTGTTCGAGCCTGACACGCTGCGCTTCTCGTGGGCCCCCACGGAACCGTTCGACGACGTCGTGGTTCAGGCCAAGGCCTTCTCCATCTATTACTCAGGAGACTGGAACTACGGGCTGGTGTTCAGGCTCAGGGACGATTCCAACTTCTACTTCCTGAACGTGGTGGGCGACTCCAACGCCGCCATCTGGCGGATCGCCAACGGCCAATGGCAGCAGCTCTCCGATACCGTTGACCTGCCCCCCATCGCCTCGAGTGGATGGCGAGACCTGGGGGTGACCATGTTGGGCGATCAGCTCATCGGGTACGTGGACGGGGTCGAGGTCGGACCCGTGACAGACACGAGGTTCGCCAGCGGCAAGGTCGGCTTCGCGGCCGGCACCTTCACGAACCAGCAGGACGTCACTGTCTACTTCGACGATCTCTCGGTCTGGCGGGTCGTCTACTAGCCGTCTTCTGACTCTCGCGGGACCGGGGGGCCTCTGACTTCCGCCCCCGGTCCCGTCGGGTGTGTGGCGCAGCCTGTGCTGGTATAATCCGCCACTGCACCTGACGCCCTGTGGCTACCGCGAGCCCGGCCTGCGGCGTCGTCTTCTTCCCCCGCGAGAGGTGGCGTGCCCGAGATCGAACAGGTCCTCTTCGGGGCGGCGATCGCCGCCCTCCTTGCCGCTTCACTTCTGTCGGCACTGGCTCTGGCATACCGTAAGGCCCACCTTGACCGCATGGCCTTCATCGTCCTTGCCGTCGGCTTCCTGGCTCAGTCGGCCTGCATCGTCATCCGCTGGGTCGACGCGGGCCGCGTTCCCCTCTCCAACCTCTTCGAGACGCTGGTCTTCTTCTCGTGGTGCACGGTCCTCGTCTACATCGTGGCCGACCGGCGCTACCATATCCGGGTGGCCGGGGTCATCCTCTTGCCGGCGGCCTTCTTCATGATGGCGGTGGCCGCTCTCTTGTACGAGGCTCCAGTGCCCCTTCAAGAGGAGCTGCGCAGCCGCTGGCTGGCCCTCCACGCCGGCATCAGCCTGCTTGGCTACGCCGGGTTCGCGCTGGCCTTCGCGACCGGCTTCTTCTACGTCATCCAGGAAGACCTGGTGCGGAAACGGTACGTGCAGGTCCGCTACCTCATCCAGGGCCTCGTCGTCGCCCTGGGCACGGGTCTCGGCCTGTACGTGGGGTATCTGATAGCGGACCCCACCTTGTTCGAAGATGCGACGGGCCACCGGGTCTACGGCTACTCCCGCTCCGATTGGACCATCATCGCCGTGTCCACGCTGGTGGGGTTGGCTGCGTCGGTGCTGATCGGATGGATAGCGGCCAGGGGTGCTTCTCGCCCCAGCTTCGCCAACCGTCTTCCCGCGTTGCACGTCCTTGACCGGCTGAGCTTCCACAGCGTGGTGTTCGGATTCATCCTGCTCGCCTTCGGCATCGTGAGCGGAGCCATCTGGGCCCAGGTGGCATGGGGCGAGTGGTGGAGCTGGGACCCGAAGGAGACCTGGGCTCTTCTCGCCTGGATCTTCTATGCCGGTTACCTGGGGATGCGCGAGCTGTTGAACTGGCGGGGCAGGCACTCCGCCGTATTGGCTATCGTCGGCATGTTCTTCGTGCTGTTCGCGTTCCTGGGCATCAACCTCTTCGTGCCGGGGCGCCATGACTTCAACTGAGCAGACAGACGCGGGGACTGGGGAGAGCCGGTACTACCCGCTGTTCCTGAGGCTCGCCGGGCGGCGGTGCCTCGTGGTGGGCGGGGGAGCGGTGGCTGCGCGCAAGACAGCGTCCCTGTGTGCGGCCGGCGGAGTGGTCACCGTGGTGGCGCCCGAACTCGGCTTGGCTTCTCGGACTGAGCTCTCCGTAGCGATGGGGTGGCATTGGGAGGAGCGGGAGTTCGTCCCAGAGGATGCGCGTGGTTGCGCCCTGGTGATCGCGGCGACCGATGATGGGGCCGTCAACCGGGCCGTGCTCGAAGCGGCTCGGGCTGCGGGTGCGT
>JAJZQZ010000233.1 GCA_021802965.1 Actinomycetes bacterium | reverse complement strand
CGCGAGATCCGATCGTTGAGAATGGACTTGAAGTCTTCGCTCATGTTTCCCCCTGTCTTCTTGTTCGATCCGCTCCGCAGGCCGCCTCTGGCCTCGACGTGCTCGGAACTCCCCCGGCGGCCTACTCGCCGGTCTCCACCCCCACCGATCCCGGTCTGAACCAGGTCACGGGCCGGTAGTGCCGCGGCACTGCACCTCGCTGCTTGAATCTCGGATACCCGATGCACACGGCGGCCCGCATCACCCACGGGTCTTCGAAGCCCAGCTTCGCCTTGAGCTCCGGCACCCGCTCGACACCCACGGCCCCGAAGTTGGTCCACACGAACCCCAACCCGAGAGACATCGCGGCCAGGTTCATGTTCTGTCCGCAGATCCCCGCTTGCAGCACCGGGAGGGCCATCTTCTCGTTGCCCGCCACGAAGATGATGCATGGCGAACCCAGGAACACCGGCAGCTCCTTGAGGGCGGTGCAGTGCAGTCCCTGACGCACGCGCGGATCGAACACCTCGTTCGGCATGACCCCCACCAGGTTGGGCGCGATGTTCTCGTCAGACAGGGCGTAGTCGTCGCCCGCCCACACGGCGTGCACTTTCTCCTCCAGCTCGGCGATCAGCCCGGGGTCGGTGACCACGGCGAACTTCCAGGGCTGGTTGTTACCCCCGCTGGGAGCGAACCGGCCCGCTTCGAGGACGCGCCGGATGAGCGTGTCGGGCACGGGCTTGCCGTTGAAGTTGCGCACGCTGCGGCGTTCGATGATGAGCCGCTCGGTCTCGGTCCACTGGTCGGGGTTGCCGGCGGCATCCAGCGGCTCGAGGGGCCACCTGACCGGCGGGTACTCGGTGTCGAAGTAGCCGCCCCCATGGACCTCGTAGGCCTGAACGATGCTGATGGCTCCATCCTGACAGGCGGCCAGGCAGTTGAAGCAGGAGAAGCAGGTCCGGCCCTCGCGCATGACGGGCACGTCGTCGGGCCCCATCTCCCAGCAGCGATAGGGGCAGTTCTGGATGCAGAGCCCGCAGCTGGTGCACTTGTCGGGGTCGGCTTTCATGACCCCGTTCGTCACCCCCTGGGGGTGGAGCATCGCTTCCACGTCGGGCATCGTCTATCCCTCCTACTCGTACTGTTTCTCGATCAGCTGTGTCTTCTTGGTGGCCCGCTCCAGGGACAGCGGCGGGAGCCAGGTGATGGCCGGGTTGATCTCACACGCGGCCCGCATCTTGGCCACAAGCTCTGTCTCCAGTGCGGGAAGGTCGGCCTCGCTCCGGCCCTCGCCCCACTCCACTTTCAGCTTGAGCGGCGGCGTCACCAGAGGCGGCCTCTCGGTCAGGACGATGCGGAACGCGCCCGTCACGCGGGGCACGAACCCGTTGATCACCCCTTGGACGGACGCCGGGTAGACCGACACGCCCTTGACCTTGAGCATGTCGTCGCCGCGGCCGACGATGCGGTAGCGGAAGCCGCTCCGCCCGCAGGGGCAGGGCGAGGTGGTGACCTCGTGGATGTCGTTCATGCTTATGCGCAGGTGGTGATAGAAGAGGCCCGCCTCCGGGGCCAGCGCAGTGAAGCAGGCGAGGCCGCGGGCGCCGTCCTCGAGGGGCACGGGCTCGTAGGTGACCGGGTCGACGAGCTCGTACAGGCAATGATCGTCGGCGATCCAGTGCATCCCCTGGTAGACCGGGTGGGCGCATGACACGCCGTAGCCGGCGCCCACGTCGAGCACCGTCGCCCCATAGGCCTCCTCGAGGCGGGCCCGTACCTCGGGTATCCCCGCACCCGGTTCGGCGCCGAGCAGCAGCACCTTCACCCGGAGGTCGCCCACCGGGTGGCCGAGCACCTCGGGGCACTTCTCGATGAGATAGGTCGCCAAAGATGGTGTGCACGTCATGGCGTTGGCGCCGAAGAGCTTCATCGCCTTGAGGATCCGCTCCGTCCCCACCTCGGCGCCTATGTTGAGCACGGTCACCCCACGCAGGCGCGAGAACCAGAACACCTGGGGGATACCGGCCACGTGCATGCTCAGGCCGAAGAGCAACGCGAGCTTGGTGCCCGGGACGAAGCCGGCCCGCCAGCCCACGCGCCCGAACAGCTCGGCCGCCAGAGGGAAGGTCTTGTGGAAGAAGGGATACGGGGTGGGTATGCCGGTGGTGCCCGACGTGGTCGAGATGAAGTGGATGTCGTCCATCCGCTCCCGGCCGAACAGATGCAGGAAGCTCCGGTCCATGTCCAGATCGAAACGCTCGAAGACCGCGCGGAAATCGGCCTGCCTGACGGGCGGCAGTGAAGAGCCGAAGTCGGCGAGCGAGCGGATGTCGTCCGGAGTCACCCCTGCGGCGTCCATGCGCTCCCGGTCGTACGGCACCTTCTCGTACGCGAATCGGATCGCGTGCCGCAGCTTCTCCCACTGCACGTCGCGCATCGGCGCGGTGTTCAGGAAGGGCTCCACGTCCGGGTTGAAGTACAGCGCGTCGGTGGACGAAGGTCCCAGCGGGCCCAGCGGCTCCATGACCGACCCCTCGTCCTCAGCCGTTCCGGGGGTAGCTGCGGGCCACCGCGTGCCCCCCGGCGATGGACAGGCTCTCGTTGGAGCCGTCGCAGATCATGGTGGTTCGGGCGTCGCGGAACAGCTTCTCGATGATGTACTCCTTGGAGATGCCGTTGCCACCGAAGATCTGGATCGCTTGGCTGGTGACGTCGAGCGACGTCTGAGTACCGAACGTCTTCGCCGCGAAGCCGTACTCGGGCAGGCGCTTCTCCGGGGGACTGCTCCAGTTGTAGACGAAGGCGGCCCGGCAGAGCTGACGCGCCGCCTCGACCCGACGGAACATGTCGAAGACGGCCTGCTGCACATTCGGGTGGTCGATCAGCAGCTTGCCGCCCTGCTCCCTCTGGCGCGCGTAGGCGAGTGTCTCGTCCAAGGCGGCCCGGGCCAGGCCGACGGCCCACAAGCCCACCATGGGCGTGGTCAGGGAGAGGTGAGCGGCAAGGGCCCCCTCGTAGCCGTCGGGGCCCACTACCAGGTACTCCTTGGGCACGCGCACGTCATCGAAGAAGATCTCGCCCTGGTTGAGCTCCCGTGTGCCCAGCTTGTCGAGCGGCTTGCCCTTCGAGACGCCCGGACGGTCGAGAGAGAAGATGAACATCCCGCTGCCGGCGTGGCCCTGGGCTGAGTCTATCTGGCACATGAGGAGCACCGACTTGGCCACCGTGCCGCCGGAGACCCAAGCCGCCTTCTGCCCGTTGATGACGTACTCGTCGCCGTCCAAACGGGCACGGCACTGGGCCTTGATGGTCGGGTCGCGGAAGCTCGGATAACCGGCCATGAGCGTGTCGGTGCCGTGGTCGGGTTCGGTGATGGCCCAGGACCCCACCACGCTGCCGTCGGTGCACGCGCAGTAGGGGATGGTGAACTCCTGGATGTGCTCCGGCGTGCTGCCCATGGCCACCGCCGCGTCGAGCGTGGTGTTGAGAGCCAGGGTCATGCCGAAGCTGCCCCAGGCCAGCTCCTCCATGACCAAAGAGATCTGGAACGGGCTGAGCCCCGGCCCGCCGAAGACGTCCGGGAACGGCAGCTTGTGGTAGCCCAAGGTGTAGGCACGGCGGATGAAGTCCCAGTACGGCGACTCGGGAGCGATCACTTCCTCCGGCGACATGCGGTCGAGCTCGATGGAGATGGGCCGCATGACCTCCTTCGCGAAGGTGTACGCGGCGGCCTTGAGGTCGCGGTCCTCATCGGTCAAGCTCAGGTTCAGGTCGAAGTACGTCATGTTTCCCCCTTGTGGTCTCGCCGCTCGTCGGCGACTCGTTGCCCTACCAGACCGATGAAACGTCTACCGCTTGAGAATGTGCAGTGCGATGGCGGCGGCGCCCACCCCCAGCACGCCGCCCCCGTTCTGGGTCATCCCCACCTTGGGGTCGGCCACCTGCCGCGGGCCGGACCTCCCCTTGAGCTGGTTCACGATCTCGAATATCTGCGCCGCCCCCGTGGCCCCTACCGGGTGCCCCTTGCTCTGCAGGCCGCCCGAGGGGTTGGTGGGCACGGCGCCGTCGAGCTCGGTGACGCCTTCCTCGATGAAGCGCACGGCATCCTCGCCCGGGCAGAGTCCCAGCTGCACCAGGAAGATGATCTCGGCCGACGAGGTGGTGTCGTGCACCTCGACCACGTCGATGTCCTCGGGGACCATGCCGGCTGCGGCATACACGCGCGGAACCACCGTCTGGGTGACGAAGTCGCCCTTCGAGTGCAGCGTGCCGCTGCCCAGGACCGAGGCGGCGATCCAGACCGGGCTCGTGGTGAACTGGGCCGCCTTCTCGCGGGAGCAGAGGATCGCCGCCGCCGCCCCGTCGCCCAGGGGCGCGCACATCATGCGGGTGAGCGGGAAGACGACGTCGCCTGAGGCGAGCACCTCCTCCAGGGTCACCTCCTTCTGGTACTGCGAGCGCGGGTTCATGGCGGCGATACGGTGGCTCTTCACGGCGATGCGCGCGAAGTGCTCCTGGGTGAGCCCGAGCGCCTCCATGTAGCGGCGGGTGTGGTAGGAGTACATATCCATGAACACGCTGCGGCGCTCGCCCGCCCCCTCCCGCAGCAGGGGATCGTCCCCCTGCTGCGCCGAGAACTCGGTCAAGAACGCCAGGCCGTCCTCCACGTCGATGGCCGAGGAGAGCGCCCTGAACGACTCCTTCTTGTCGGCGTGGTAGAGCTTCTCGAAGCCCACGACGAGCACGCAGTCGTACTGGCCCGCGGCGACCGCGAGCCAGGCCAGGTGCATGGCGGTCGACGAGCTCGCACAGGCGTTCTCGACGTTGATGATCGGGATGGTGTCGATGCCCATTGCGGCGAGGGTGACCTGCCCCCGGATGGCCTCCTGACCGGTCAAGATCCCGGCCATCGAGTTGCCCACGTAGGCGGCCTCGAGGTCCCGCTTCTCCGCTCCGGCGTCGGTCAAGGCGGCCTCTACCGCCTCCCGCACCAGGTCCTTGTTGGATTTCTCCAGGAACTTGCCGAAACGCGTCATGCCGACGCCG
>JAJZQZ010000232.1 GCA_021802965.1 Actinomycetes bacterium | reverse complement strand
CAGGGTCTTCTCCTCCTCCGGGGTGAGTTCGATCTTCCGCGCCCGCGCCATGAGCAGCCTCCTTCGGTGAGCGTGACCACCAATGAGGCTATTATACTACAAGTCATTTACGGAACGTGACACTAGGTGCACCACCACGACTGAACGCATGGACTCATTCTTGCGTATATAGACCATCGCGTCGTGCAGGAGGCGCAGGTCGGCGTGCCTCACGAAGAGCACGATGCGCTGCTGCGTGATCGCGCTGATGCGCCGGGCGATGCTCTCGCCGAGGGCGGAGAGCTTGATGGCTCCTCTGTCGAGGATCTGAAGCGAACCCGTGAGGATGGGGATGCGCGAGTACATCAGGACGACCACCAAGGCGGTGGGGACGAAGTACTGCAAGAAGTAGAGCACGTTCCTGTAGTCGATGGCGATGTTGCCGGCGATGCCCAGGGTCGTGGCCAGCGCCGCGGCGATCATCGTGCCCCACCCCGCCACGTAGGTCCGCTTGAGCTCCTTGCGACGCACCCGCAGCAGCATGTCCCCGAGAGCGAAGATGGTCATGACGCCCAGGAAGGAGATGGTGTACACGCCGGCCAGAGAGAGGAGCTGGCCGCGGGTGACCAGCAGGATCGAGGCGCAGAGAAGAAAGAAGGTGATGATGATGCGGTGATACGTACCTCGCCGGTTCTGGCGCAGGAAGAACCGGGGGAGGGACTGGTCGAGGGCCAGTCGCTGGAAGAGGCCGGTGACGCCGATGAAGGCGGTGAGGACCGCCCCCGACAGCACCATCATGGCGTCGATGGCCACCACCGAGGAAAGGATCGTTCCTCCCGAGCTCATGCCCACCTCGGAGAGCAGGTAGTCTTTGTGCCTGACGATGTCGTTCAGGGGCAGCAGGTTCAGTGACAGGATCGACATCAGAGGGTTGAAGATGGCGACCATGATGAGCATGTTGCGCAGCGTCTTCCGGAAGACGCCCGCGCGCTGCTCTTCGACGAAGTTGGCCGAGCTCTCGAAACCGCTGATGCCCAGGGAAGCGGCCGCGAACCCGAACACCAGCGCGGTGAGCAGGCCCGATCCGGAGGGCAAGGTGGTCAGGTTCTCACGGAAGATGTGCAGGTCGAGGGGGACGCTCGCAAAGCCGACGATAGCCAGGGCTATCAGCGTCAGCATGTGGACGACGAGGATCCCCAGGGCGACCCGGGCGGATTCGGTTATCCCGATGATCGCCAGGACGGCGAACACACCCATGAGGATGAGCGTGCCCTGCATGACATCGAAGTAGGGGAATGCATGATCCAGGTATTCGATCGCGGTCTTCGCGGAGAGGACGGCGGTGGCGATGTAGGACAGGATGGTCATGCATGCCGCCATGGACGCCGCGAACTTGCTGGTGGAGTTGAGGAGGCAGTTGTCGGTGCCCCCGTTCAGGGGTAGAGCCTCCACCACCTCGGTGTAGACCTTCTTGTACAGGTAGAGGACGACGATGACCGCGAGCAATACGACCGGAGCCAGCACCCCCGCGTACACGGCGGCGATGCCGGAGACGTAGAGCACCGAGGACGTTATGTCGTTGCCGCAGATGCCCGTGGCCAGCCACTGGTTCAGGCCTTTGCGCGGGTGGGCGCCTTTCAGCAGAGTCTGGGTGGTGGGTACGCCCGGAACCGGGCTCACGGCCTCAGCAACGGGCACGCGGGCGCTCCTCTCGCGGTCCGCCCTAGCGGGATCGACGACGTTCCTTCTTCCGGTCACCGATAAGGATGTTGAGGATCGTCGTGACGATGGAGATTATGATCGCCGCGACGATGGCCCACCCGAAACCGCTGATATTGAACCCCTTCATCAGCCAATCCAGGATCTTCAAGATGAACGCGTTGATCACGAAGATGAACAAGCCCAGCGTGAGCAAGTTGATCGGGAGGGCGAGCAGCTTGAAGATAGGCCGGACCAGCGTGTTCAGGAGGCTGAGGAGGATACCGGCAACGAGGGCCGACTTCCAGGAGGTCAGAGTGACATGGGGATGGAGGATATAGGCCACAATCACGATGGCTATCGTGTTGATGAGCAGCCGTATGATCAGTTTCACGAGCCCTGCCTTTCCGGTCGGCTGGAGTCACTCCTGACGATCCCCATACCCTCAGGTACGGGCGCGGCGTAACGCGCGCCCAGGCTTTCGGCGGCCGCAGCCACACGGGTCCGTGTCTCGCCCGGGAAGAGCAGCACCGCCTCTCCCAGGTGGCGCAGCACCTCGCGCACCAGCCAGCGCTCGTCCAGATAGGGGATTCGCGCTCGAGCTGTCTCATCCTCCAGCCGGACCTCGAAACCCTGCTCTTCGAGCAGGTGGATGCGCTCCCGGGGAAAGGAAACCCACGCCCAGTGAGGTCCCGCCGGAACCGACGGTTCCGACGCGGGTTCCCACGTGCGGGCCTGCGCGCCCGCGCGAGAGACGAAGGTCTTGTGAGTGATCGATGCTGAGCGGACGAGGTCCAAGCGGAAGGTGCGCTCCGCGGCGGCGAGCAGGCAGTGGGCGTCGAGGTACCAGGCGCCTCGTTCGTGGTAGAGCCGGTGGGGTTCGATCTCTCTCGTCGTCAGCTCTCCACGGGTGGAGGTGAAGTACTCGATCGCGGCTACCCGCCGCTCGTTCAGGGCTTCGTTGAGCGTGCGGAAGATCTCCTTGTCTGACGGGACGACGTCCTCGACGGCCACCGGCGCGGGCAGGGGCGCTCCTCCGACGAGGGTCTCCACCTTCGCTCGCGCGGTAGTGAGCGCCCTCGACGTCGCTGGGGGCAAGGCGTCACCCACCAGGTCGAGGGCCATGAGCAGGGCCCGCGCGATGAGGGGCGAGATGCGGGCGGGCCGGGCCATCGACTCGCCCTCGGGCTCGCGGTCCACGACGATCTCGTCGCCCTCCAACTCGGCGTAGAGCAGGTACGTCCCGCCCCCGTGGTTCACGAGGTTGAGAAGGGCGACGTCGTCCTGCACCTCGCCCCGCGTGAGTCCCAGGTCGCGCTGCACGTCGGCCAGAGCCAGACGCGGGCCGCGGCCGGGTTCGAGCACGTAGGACAGCAGCGACAGCACCCGGGAGAGGCGCTCCGGCGGGATCGCGGCCGGCTGAGAGGCGCGGGGACGCTGCGGTTCTTTCGCTGTCGCGGTCTGATGCCGGTCGGCCCCTTGCCCGTCGTCGAAGCCGATGGCCGAAAGATGGGGCGCCGGAGCAAGGTGGGCTTGGTGCACGCTCTCCATGGCCGCCGCCGCTGCCTGTCGCAGCTCCGCCGGCTCGAGCAGCTCCGCGCGGCTCTCGAGGCCGACGACCCAGGAGACCAGCGCGCGACCGTCGGCGTACGGGATCGCGAGGAGCGAGCCGCCCGTGGGGTCCTCGCCCTCCCAGTTGGTCGACGGGTAGGAGCGGAGCACCCACCAAGCCAGGTCGCCGTCCACCCACACCCGGGCGGTACCGCTCTGGGGACCGAGCAGCCATGGGGGGCGGGCGCGGAACTCTCCGGGGTCGAAATCGCCGGGTACCGTGAAGTCCCGTGGCTTCTTCGACAAGAAGCGCACCGGGCCCACCACCCTGCTCAGCCGGAACATGCGCATGTCGTCCCGGTCGTGATCTTTGCCGGCGACATACCAGTGCCCCGCGATACGCGCCAGGCAGTAGGGGTCGACGGTGCGCGTCGCTTCGGCGTTGGCGGCTGTCCTGTAGGGGAAGACGACCGTCTTTCCGCGGATACAGGCATCGTCCAGGCGGGCGAGGGTGTCTCCCAAGCGGTCCGCCTCGGTATCCGGGTCGAGAACGACCCGCGGCGGCTCGTGGGCCTCCCAAGCCATGTCCGGCCGCCCCCGCGTGAGTCCGGCCAGGGCCAGTCGCAGCGGGCGGGCGTAGGCGAAGCGGCCCTGCAACATGGTGAATGCCACCATGAGCGCGGCTATCTCCTGGTCCTCCAGGTGGAGGTCGGGGAGAAGATAGTTCTCCTCAGGAAGGTAGTAGGCTTCTCCGTCGCCGTCTCCTTCAGCAGTGCTCTCGATGACGATACCAGCCTGGCGCAGGTCGCTGCGGTCGTCATAGAAGCGCTTCGTGAAGGCGACCGGGGTCATCAGCGCGTAGCCCTCGGTCGATCTGTGGATCTCCCTGGTCGTCACCGGCCTGCGCTGGGAGAGCAGGAGCGAGACGAGCGAGAGCTGGCGCACCAGCCTGTCGGTGTCTTTGGGCATGCGGGTAGAGTATCGCACCGGTCCTCTTCCGTCCGAAGGGTGGGATAGCATGGGGCCATGGACGAGGCAGCCACAGCCCGCGACGCCCCCCACGCCGGCAGCGCCCCTGCAGGGTTGACCTTGCTCCTCGGACCGCCCAATTCCGGCAGGTTGGGCGGGGTGATCGACTGGTGGGTCCGGCACGAGGGCGACGAGCCTGTCATCGTCGTGCCTACGCAGGCCGACGTGACCACCTTGACGATCGAGCTCACGCGCCGGGTCGGTACGGTGCTCGCGCGCCATCCGGTCTGCACTTTCGCCGGGCTGTTGCGGCTGCTCGCTCCGCCGTCGGCGCCTGCCCCCGCCGGGCAGCTGGGCGAGGTCGAGGCCCGCGTGCTGGTGGCGCAGCTGCTCCGCGAGATGCCCCTGCAGGCCCTCGATCAGGCGGCGCCCTCGCCGGGCGCGATCGCGGCCGCGGGTGTGCTCCTGCGGGAGATCGCGGAGTCAGGCCTGGCCGGGACCGAGGCCGAGCTGGCCTTGGGGCGGTGGCTGGAACGGGGGGGAGGGGCGGCGGCCCGTGACGTACGCGCTCTCTTCAACGCGTATCGCCGGCGGCTGGCCGATGCCGGGCGCTTCGATTCGGCCGACCTGGTCCAGGCGGCCGCCGCCGGGTGCGAAACGTGGTCCCGGCCTGTCGCCTTCTACGGATTCTCGTCGTTCTCATCGGCGCAGCACGCCCTCGTCCGCCGGCTGAGCCAGGCCGTCCCCGTTCTTCTCTCGCTCGACCATGACCCGGAGCGAAGCTACCGCCGCGCCTACGACGCCGAGGTCGACCTGTGGCGCGGTGGGGCGCGCGAGACGATCGTCCTC
>JAJZQZ010000231.1 GCA_021802965.1 Actinomycetes bacterium | reverse complement strand
GCCGCCTTTCTGGGTGTTCGCTTGCGCATTGAGGTTGGGGCGGCGTCGAGCGGCTCCGCGGTCTCCGGGCGCGGGATCAACACGGCGGGCGTGACTTCGAGCTCCAGGTACCGGAAGTGGGCGCGGCCCAGGATGTAGGCCACCGGCTCGTGGGCGGCTCGTCGGGCGACGAGCCCGCGATAGGCATCGACCTCGGAACCCGACAGAGGACGGTCGTGCTGCGTGTAGAGCTCGATGCGCTCCAGGCCGAGCACCGTGGCGAGCAGGAGCTCCGCGTCCAAGCGGGGCGACGACGAGCCTTTGTCGCCCAGGTAGGCAGCCGACACCTGAAGGAGGCCGGCGATGGTCCAGTCGGTCATCGAGGCCCCGGCTCGGCTTCGCGCGCCGGCCGGTGCGTCCGGGCGGCCAAGGCTTCGATCTTCAGGAGCCTCCTATGCCCCGGCCGCGGCGAGTTGCTCGGCGCGGTCCTGGGAGATCAACGCCTCGGTGAACTCCTCGAGCTCCCCTTCCAAGATCGCCTCCATGCGGTGAGAGGTGAGACCGATGCGGTGGTCGGTGACTCTGCCCTGCGGGAAGTTATAAGTACGGACCTTCTGCGCCCGGTCTCCGGTACCCACCTGGCTCCGCCGGAGGGTGGCTTCCTTCGCGTCCTTCTCGGCTTGGGCGATGTCGTAGAGTCGCGCCCGCAGGATGCGCATGGCGCGCTCCTTGTTCTGGAGCTGCGACTTCTCGTCCTGGCAAGACACCACGAGCCCCGTCGGCAGGTGGGTGATGCGCACCGCCGAGTCGGTCGTGTTCACCGACTGGCCTCCCGGTCCGGTCGACCGGTACACGTCGATCCTCAGCTCGTTGGGATCGATCGTGATCTCCACGTCTTGGGCCTCGGGAAGGACGGCGACGGTAGCCGTCGAGGTGTGGATGCGCCCGGTCGACTCCGTCACCGGCACGCGCTGCACGCGGTGGACCCCCGATTCGAACTTGAAGATGCCGTACGCTCCCCGGCCCTTGATCTCGAAGATGATCTCCTTGAGGCCGCCGAGCGGCGACTCGTTGGTGTTCAGTACCTCGACCTTGTAGCGGAGGCGCTCGGCGTACTTGGTCAGCATCCGGGTGATCTCGGCGGCGAACAACGCGGCTTCGTCCCCGCCGGCCGCGGAACGGACCTCGACGATGGCGCTCTTCTCGTCGCGGGGGTCTTTCTCCACCGACGACGCGCGGAGCTCCTCGGCTGCTCGCTCCATCGCCTCGCGAGCCTTATCGCGTTCCTCCAGCAGGTACTCGCGCATCTCGCCGTCCAGGCCGCCCTCGTCGAGCATCGCGCAGGCATCGGCCTGAGCCTGACGAGCAGCCTGGTAGGCCTGGGCCAGACGGTGCCCGTCGGAGATGTCGGAGTGCGCCTTCGACACCTCGGCATACCGCTGGGGGTCGTCGAAGATCGCCGGGTCGGACAGCTCCTGGGTCAGGGATTCGTACTTGTCCTCTATCTCGCGCACCAGGCGCTCGATCATGCTCCGCTCTCCTCATCCACGCCGGTCATGGTATCCAGGCCGCTCACAGGACCGGCACCATCTGGGGCACCCTGCCGGGGACCGGTTCGCCACCTTCCTCGACCCGCAGCACCTCGACCAGCACCGCGATCGCCACCTCCACCTGCTGCACGTCGGGCTCGCGGGTCGTCAAACGCTGAAGGGTCAGACCCGGCCAGGAGACTATGCGCGCGAAGCGGCCGTCCTGGTGCCTCCCGGCGTAGCGGATCACCTCGTACGATATCCCAGCCACGAACGGGATGCCGATGAGCCGGGAGACCACAAGGACCCACAAGCTCGGCTTGCCCACGAGGGAGAACACGAGGATGGCCACGACCATGACGACGAGGAGAAAGGCGGTCCCGCAACGGGGGTGTCTGGTGGTGAAACGGCTGACATGTTCCACGTCCAGGGGCTCGCCGTGCTCATACGCATGAATGGCCTTGTGCTCGGCCCCATGGTACTCGAACACCCGGCGCAGGTCGGGGATGAGCGAGACGCCCGTCACGTAAAGAAGGAATATCGCGATCCGGATGAGACCTTCGACCAGATTGAAGACGAAGGGGTTGCTGAACGTGTCCTCGAAGTACTTGACCAGCGCCAAGGGGATGACCACGAAGAGAAGGACCGCCACCACGAGCGCTCCGCCCACCGTGAGCGCCCATTCGTGCCAGCGCAGCGACACCGGGCCCGCCTCTTCCTGAGCTTCGGCCTGTCCCTCTTCGGCCGGATTCTTGCCCTCCAGACTCAGGTCGGCCGACATGCGCAGGGCCTTGATCCCCAGCGAGAGGGACTCACCCAAGGTGACGACACCTCGGATGACCGGCTTCTTCAGCAGCGGGTACCGCTCACCCACGAGGAATAGCGGGAAGGACCGACGCTCGATACCACCCGACGGGTGCCTCACGGCGAGGCCCCAGGAAGTGCGACCCCTCATCATCACGCCTTCGAGGATAGCCTGACCCCCGATGGGGTCGACCTGCCCCTTCTGATGGCCATGACCATCACCGTCGCCGGTGGGCGGAACGGCCATCGAGCCGACCCACACCTGCAGGCTCGCAACCACCACACGGAGGCCTCGCACCAGCGCTCTCCAATCCAACTCTCAGGCCTCCCACATCGATAGATTGTCCACGCGTCTCACCTCGTGACACGAGCGGCACCTTGCCTGGTAGGACTCGTAGGCCCCCACCTTTATCAACGGGTCGTGCTCGGAGGCGGCACGCCCGTCGACCATCCGTTGCGTACGCGAGGCCGGAGCGCCGCAGATACAGCAGATGGCCTGTAGCTTGTCCACGAACTCGGCCACGGCAAGGACCGCCGGCATCGGCCCGAAAGGCAGGCCGCGAAAATCTTGGTCGAGGCCCGCCACGATGACCCTCTTGCCCCGGTCGGCCAGGAACTGCACCACGTGCACCAACTCGTCGTCCAGGAACTGAGCTTCGTCGATCGCGACCACGTCCACATTCTCCACTCCGGGGAGCAGCAGGACCTCGTCGGAGCGTTGCACGCTCCAGGCATCCCAGGCGCGCCCGTCATGGGTGCACACTTTGTCGGCCTGATGGCGGACGTCGAGAGCGGGCTTGGCCAAAAGGACGCTCTGGCCGGCGATCTCCGAACGGCGCAGCCGGCGCATGAGCTCCTCGCTCTTGCCGCTGAACATACTGCCGCAGATAGCTTCGACCCAGCCGTCACGCCGGGGGATACGACGCATCACACCCTCCCTGCTAAAGGGGATACGAGGGGGATACGGGCCCTTCAATGACCGCCGAGGCCGCAACGCCGGCGAAGTCCATCGAGTCGATCTCCTCGGCGGAGTACACCTGCCCGCAGGTCATCTTGCCCTCGGGGCAGCCGTCGGTCATGCAACCCGGGCCGGTATCCTCGAAGAGGAGTGGCGCCACCGCCGTGGACAGGTGGCGCATGGCCCAAGCCAGCCGGTTGATCTCCCACTGGGCCCGGCGACAGCAGCGGACGCGGAAGAAATGGCGCAGCTCTCGGGAGTTCATCGTCACCACGATCTTGGTCTCGGCGGCGTTAGGCAACACGAAGCGGGCGTCTTCCTGCACCGTCTCGGCCGAATAGCCCTGAGAGAGCCCTATCTCCACGAGGCGGTCGTACGCGTCGCGGGCGGAATCCATGGCCGCGATGAACACGTCGCGGGCCTCGGGGACTGCCGCGATCTTGGGCGGGATGACGAAGTCATCGGCCCCGGAGAAACGCACGTAGCGCTGAGACTGCTGGTTGTACGAGGCCAGACGGTGACGCACCAGCTGGTGCGAGCACGCGCGGCTGATACCGTCGACGGCGAAGGTGAACGTCGCATGCTCGAGCGCGCTGTGATGACCGGAGCGGACGAGTATGCGGACCATCCGCGCGACGTCGGCCGCGGACATCTCCCCCGCCAGGTCAGATGCGCTGACCGGGGCATAGCATAGCCGCCCCGCAGCCGCGACAGTGCGGTCGGGCGCGGGGGTGTGCTGCAGAAGGGTGACGCTAAGAGCGGCCGGCACTAGCGGGCTGCAGAAGAGTGACGCTTCGCCGCCAAGGCGCGATCGGGCGAGCGTGAGACAAGGACGCAGGGAGCGCTCGCAGCAGCGCCACGTGCGCGACTGAGGACGCCGTGTCGCGCCGTCCGGTGCGTTCTGGGGGCCAAGGCTTCGATTTTCAGCAGCCTCCTAGATGACCGATCGGCCTGGGCCCCGCCTCGCGTCGGCGACTCGAGTGAGCCTCGGGCCGACGGTGGGGTCGGCGGCGCCAAGCCTACTTGGTGGTGCGCCCGTACTTGCGGTTGAAACGCTCGACGCGACCACCGGTATCTACCAGCCGCTGCTTCCCCGTGTAGAACGGATGACAGACAGAGCAGATCTCCACTTTGATCTCCGGCAGCGTCGAACGAGTCGTGAAGGTCTCGCCACAGGAGCAGGTGACCTTGCTCTCCACGTATTCGGGATGGATATCAGGCTTCACAGGTCCTCCAATAAGCGCGCAACAACGGCCGGAATCATCCAGCGGAGTATGAATGATACCACGCCCTATCAGACCTGCCGAGGGGCCCGCCGGGGGAGGACAAAGGTCGCCGGGGCCGAGAAACGTGCCCGCGCGGCCTAAGAGGCTGTTGATAAATGACTTCTCGCGGCGGGGGTGGAATGGGAACGCGCCAGTCAAGGACGCAGGAAGCGCTCGTAGCAGCGCTACGTGCGCGACCGAGGACGGCGAATGGGGCCTCCCAGTGCGCTCCGGCCGCCGGGATTTCGTTTGTCAACAGCCTCCTAAGAAGGCGCGTCGGCGGCATCGTCGCCGGCGACGGGCTCCCGGAGCCGCTGTAGGTAGCGACGAGCCGCTGCCAGGGCGTCGTTCGCGTCGGTGACCTCACCGGACTCCCACGCGAGGGCCACTTCGCGCATGACCCGGCCGAGCAGAGGCCCGGGCGGCAGATCCAATGCCCCCATGACCTCCTCCCCGTGCACGGGCAGAGGCGGGATACCCCGGCTCTCGCGCTCGGACCACGCGTCCATGAGGGCGTGGGCTACCGCAAGATGGCGGGTAAGGTGCTTCTCCTCCGTGCGCGGCC
>JAJZQZ010000230.1 GCA_021802965.1 Actinomycetes bacterium | reverse complement strand
GCGTCATGGCACCTGTCGTCTTCTGGAACGCGCAGCGGATACTCGAGCTGCAGGACGGGCCTGTGAACCTGCGCATTACCTCGCGGACCCATGGTGAGATCGACACCGCTGCGGCTGAAGCGGCGGCCGAGGCGGCCATGGGCGCTCTGCGCGACCTGGCCCCGCTTCGCACGCTCCTGTCCGGTCCCGCATGCCGCCTGACCCCCGAGCCGGCTTGGCCGCGGGTGCTGCGCCTTATGGTCGAGGCCGCGGCGGCCACTGGCGACGAGACCCTCACCCCCATGGCGGCTGTGGCGGGCAGCATCGGCCAGGTGGCCCTCGAGGCCGGCCTGGCTGCAGGCGTCGGCACGATGGTGGTGGAAAACGGGGGCGACATCGCCCTTGCCGTCGAACCGGGAGACCGGGTGCGGGTGGGGATCGCGCGCGGCATCGATGATCGCCGCCCGTCGCACCGTGTCACGCTGGACATCGGATGCGGCGTTGGCGGCGTAGGCACGAGCGGCCTGGGGGGGCGCAGCTTCACCCGCGGGGTTGCCGCGGTAGCCGTGGCCTTTTCGCCCACCGCCGCGACCGCCGACGCCTGTGCTACCGTGCTCGCGAATGCGACCTTTGTTGCTCACCCGGCGGTGGAGCAGGAACGGGCCGGGCTTCTGGATAGCGCTACGGATATCCCCGAGCTCTGGGTGACGACTCGGGTGGCGCCGTTGCCTGACGAACGAGTGGTGCAGGCTCTTCGCCAGGCGAGGAGGACGGCCGGCGGTCTCTTTCGCCTCGGTCTGCTGCGCGGTGCGTTCGTCGCCGTCCAAGAGCGCACCCTCGTCATGCCGGGGACTCTTGCGGAGCCGCTGGGGGTGGCCTTGTAGTGAGGTAAGGTCGTCAGGTGCTGAGGGGATGCTTGATGGTCGGGATCCTCCTGCCCTCCGTTCGCGGGACAGACCGCCGGGCATCGCCGCGTAGCACCGCGTTCACGTCGGCGGCCGCGGCCAGCACAGCCGCGAGCGACGTGTCCCGCGCAAAACGCGTGGTGGGACTGGCGAGTGACAGGGCGGCTACGATGGAGCCCGACTGGTCGAAGAGCGGGGCGGAGACCGCGGAGATCTCCTCCATGTACTCGTCGACGGCGATAGCGAACCCATCCTCGCGCACCTTGGCCAACACGTCCTCAGCCGGCAGGTTAGCCCCTTGGCGTCTGAGGACCTCGATGGAGCCGGGTGATGAGAAGGCGACAAGGACGCGTCCCGTAGCGGAGGTGGCCAGGGGCATGTGGGTGCCCACGCCGAGCCCGGCGCGCAGCACTTTGCCGGACTCGACCCGCTGGACGATAAGGGCTTCTGTGCCGTCCAAGACCGCGACGGATACCGCCTCGCCTGTCGATTCAGCGAGCGCCTCCAGTCCAGGCCGGATGCGCTCCCCGAGGTTGGCCTGTTCGAGTGCGTGATGACCGATGCGCGTTGCCCGCAGCGTAAGCCTGTATGAGCCGCCCTCGATTCGCTCGACCCACCCGGCTTCGACCAACGTGGAGAGCTGTTGGTGGACTGTCCCACGCCCCGCATTGGTCATCCGGGCCAACTCGGACACACCGATGGGGCCGGGTGACTCAGCGACCACCTCGAGTAGTGCGAGGCATTTCAATGTGGATGTGAGTACACGCCCTGCCGGCAAGTGACCCTCCTGGATCGCACGGCCCGCCCGGTCGGCTCGGATGCTCGCGTTCCCGTCGCGAGGCTTCGAGCCGAACTGTGTTCTACTACTCCGAACAAACAGACAATACCACGCGTCCCCGCGGGCGGAACCCGCGCGGGCGCGTCTCCCGCGCAGGCGCGCGTGGTTGGAAACGGCACGACGACGGAAGAACTGAAGCAACGAAGGCGGTCTCAGAAGTCTTGATCCGCCTGTGATGGCAGCAGGCATGACAGCTGGCAAGACATGAAAGGGCGGACAAAATGATGTCACCGTTAGCAAGAGGGCTCGGGCTGATCCTGGTGGTGCTGGTGGTCGTCCTCATGCTGCCCGCGGTCGCCTCCTCCGGCCCTCAGCCCGCTCGCTCTATCGTCGTGTTTGAGAACGCAGCAGCACAGGCAGGCGCGATGAAGCAGATAGAGCGGCTGGGCGGAGTGAAGATAAAGGATCTGCCCTTGGTCGACGGTGCAGCCGTCTTTCTGCCGTCTCAGGCCGCCGTACACGCGGTGGCAGGAATCGCGGGCGTCAAGTCCGTCGAGCCGGATCTGCTGGTCGAAGCCCTGGGCAAACCCGTGCCGGCGCAACCAGCGGAGGTGCTTCCCTGGGGCGTCGACCGCGTCAATGCCGATCTCGTGTGGCCGTTGTTCACGGCTGATGCCGTGAAGGTGGCCGTGGTCGACACGGGGGTCGACAGGAGTCATCCCGACCTCGTGGGCAACCTCAAAGGCGGCATGAGCGCCGTCGCTTACACCAGCAGCTACAACGACGACAATGGCCACGGTTCGCATGTCGCCGGCATCATCGCTGCCGTGGACAACTCCATCGGCGTGATCGGTGTGGCTCCGGCCGCCGACCTCTACGCAGTGAAAGTGCTTGACCGTAGCGGCAGTGGCTACCTGTCCGACATCATCGAGGGGCTGCAGTGGGTGGTCACGAACCATATCAACGTGGTGAACATGAGCCTCGGTACCTCGAGCTATAGTGCCTCATTCGCTACGGCAGTTGAGCAAACCATCGCCTCGGGCGTGGTGGTCGTAGCGGCGGCCGGCAACAGCGGCCCGAGCGCCAACACCGTGATGTACCCGGCCAAGTTCGCGGGCGTGATCGCGGTATCGGCCATCGACTCTTCGAACGCCATCGCGTCGTTCAGCAGCCGAGGACCCGAGGTAGACCTGGCGGCTCCGGGCGTCAGCATCTTCTCCACCTACAAGAAGCAGGCATACCAAACACTGTCTGGTACGTCTATGGCCTCGCCGCACGTCGCTGGCGTGGCTGCGTTGGTGTTGAACTCGCCCATTGGTGTTGATGATCTGGATCACGACAACGTCTGGGATCCGAATGAGGTCGAGACGCGGCTTGAGCGCACCGCCCAGGATCAAGGCACGGCAGGTTTCGACACGAACTTTGGCAATGGGTTGGTCAGGGCAGACCTGGCGGTACGTTGATAATTCTGGCCGGACGACAGCCGGCTGCGAATGACCGAGAGCGAGAGATTCTGCCCGCGCGGGGCGATACAATGACGCCATGATCTTTTCACCAAACACCCCGGGCTCTTCGTCAGTGCTCCAGGACCTTCAACTCTATCCATGACCACTCTCGAACTACTCCGCAATCGTCGAGCTGATATCGGGGCAGTGGCCGCCGCGCATGGCGCCCGAGACGTGCGCGTGTTCGGGTCCGTCGCCAGGCAAGATGATGGTCCGGAATCCGACATCGACCTCCTGGTCCGATTCGATCCGGGGACGTCTCTGCTCGACCACGCCGGCCTGGCGATTGAACTCGAACGGATCTTGGGGCGTAGAGTCGACGTGGTCAGTGAGCGAGGGCTGAAGGAGCGGATTCGGCAACGGGTACTCCAGGAGGCCACGCCACTCTGAGGCGCGACAGCGAAAGACTCAGCGACATCCTCGACGCCGTCGCGGCCATAGAGAGACATGCCGCGGCGGGAGAGGCCGCGTTCCGGCGGGAGGAGCTGATCCAGGTTTGGATCATCCACCACCTTGAAGTCATCGGTGAAGCCGCCTCCCACCTTTCCACGGAAGCTATCGCCCGCGCTCCGCAGGTTCCGTGGGCGAAGGTCGTCGCCATGCGAAACGTCTTGGCCCACGAGTACTTCGGTATCGACTTGGACGAGGTCTGGCAGACAGTGACTGCGGACCTGCCAGTGCTTAGGGCGAACGTTGCGCGCTTGCTGTCCGAGGAGTCCTCCGACTGAGCGAGTAGCCGCGACTGGAGGCGGTAGCGCGACACCGTAGGCAATGCGGCGTCGTCGGCATCCCAAGGGCGCCTATACCCTGAGCGGCCAGCCTACCATTGCGGTAGGCGTGGTCGTCTGGACGACCTAGGAGACCGGTCGAAGCGCGGTACACCTCCTCGTATTTGACGTTCCGCCAGAGCCTTCGCTACGGGGCGCCGGAGATCTTCAACACCGGCCAGGGCGCCCAGTTCACCTCTGCGGGCTTCACCGGCCTACTTCAATCCCATGGCGTCAACATCAGCATGGACGGCCGGGGTCGCTGGCTGGACAACGTCTTCATCGAGAGGCTCTGGCAAAATCGCACTCCATGGTGAGCTCGCCGATCTTGGCGTGAAGCTCAGCGATGCTCGGGGCTCATCCTACGCGGGCGGGTCGAAGAACAAGCGGAACGAGGTATCTTCATCGACCTCACCCTCGTTGACCATTCTGATTCGCACGTAGTCCTTCTCGGCGGTCGCGGTCGCGTCGTATTGGCCAGGCACATCCCAATCTGATAGCAGGAAACCGTGCTCGACCAACTCGTCCTCGTGCAGCGCGGAGAACATTCCTGTCCAGGGAGTCACCGGAAACGACTTGGAGCCGCCGTATTCGAAGACCACCGTGGTCTCGCGTGCAGGGAGTCGGATTTCAAGTTCCGGCGCGATCGGCTTAGGATGCGGGGCCGAGGGTACGTTCCGGAGGCCGGGATCGATCGCCTGGATATGTACGTTCCCTTGCATCGTCACCGTCGGGTCGCTGTTGCTGACTTCGATGGTCACGAGGGGCAGGTCGGGCCACAGGACCTCCTCGACGAGGCTCGCGCTTCCAGAAATCTCGCCCAGCCGGATAGCCTGTGGCGGCCGTGTCAATGTCATGGTGAATTGGCAATTGCCGCCAGCCGGGCCCTTCTCTGACGGCGAGAAGATTCGCGAAGTGAACTCAAGCTTGAAACGCATGAGTTTCTGCGCCTCCATGAATATTTGAAGTTCGTCCACTAGGCCTCTGAGCTTCGGCTGGTGCACGACAAGCTGCGCCAAGAAGAAGATCTCGCCCACGTAGGCGACATCCTTGGTACTGCGGGCAAGGCGGGAGTCTGTTTTGACAGCGGCCTTGATCGCCCGCGCCCACTCGGCGTAGAACTGGGCGTCCGGCTTCGGGTCTTGCCCCAGGACGGAGATCCCACGCGAGAAGCCCGGGGCTGCCGCGCTCGCGGAGGCGGCTTCCAGCCC
>JAJZQZ010000018.1 GCA_021802965.1 Actinomycetes bacterium | reverse complement strand
TCCGATCCCGCCGCTTCAGCCGCAGCGGTGTCGATCTCACCATGGGTCCGCGAGGTAATGCGCAGGTTCACAGGCCCGTCCTGCAGCTCGAGTATCCGCTGCGCGTTCCAGAAGACGACAGGTGCCATGACGCTCCTCGTGCCTCGGCACCGGTCATCTGGACTGTCGCGCCGCGGGCCGCTCGGCGCCCCTGGAGACGACCTGCCGGGTCGACTATACGATCTGCCCCGCCCTCACGGCGCTGAGGAAGTCGGCGCAGTACTCGTCCCTGCCAAACAGCATGTCCACCGTCTTGACCGTCGCCATCATGCGGTCATCCAAGGGATCGATGATAGCACCGGTCAGACCGGCCCCCATGAGGAGGGCCAGAAAGGCCTGGTTGATGAACTTTCTCTGGGGGAGACCGAAGGAGATGTTCGAGAGGCCACACGTAGTGCGAATACCCGGCAGTTGCTGGTTGATGCCACGAACGGCCTCCAGTGCCATGTAGCCCTTCGTGGCGTCCGTCCCGATGGGCTGGATAAGGGGGTCGATGTGGATCTTGTCCCGCGGCACCCCAATACCTTCGAGGGCACCGGCGAGGGAGATGGCCCGTTCCACCACCTGGTCTGAGGACTGGGGCAGACCGGTGTCGTCCATGCACAACGCTATGACGCCGCACTCCTTGCCCTTGAGGAAGGGCAGCATGGCCTCGTATCGTTCTCGCTCCAGGCTGATGGAGTTCACCAGGGGCTCGCGGCTCACCAGAGCGAAAGCGAGTTCCAGCAGCCTGGGGTCGGGACTGTCTAGACACACGGGCACGGATACCGCCGACTGGATCGTGGCCAGCAGCCACTCCATGTCCTCAGTCTCGTGCCCCAGGCGGGCGCCTGCGTTAACGTCGATGTAGGCGGCTCCGGCAGCCTCCTGCCGCTTCACGTCCTCCACGATGTAGGCGGCATCCCGCGCGGCGACCGCATCGCGCACCGCGATGCGGGATGTGTTGATGCGCTCTCCTATCACAGTGAACTTCATGAGGGTGCCTCCAAGATTCAGACCGAGACCAGTTCCTGCATTGTCTCCAGGGCAGAGCCGGCATCGGGTGCGTAGGCGTCCGCCCCGATCTCGTCGGCGAAGGCGGCGTTGACAGGGGCGCCCCCGATGATGATCTTCACGGATGCCGCTGCGGGGTCGCTCCGGATGAGCTTGACAGCCTGCTGCATGGCCGGCATCGTAGTAGTGAGGAGAGCGGACAGGCCGAGCACGTCCGGTTTCTCTCTCAGGACAGCCTCGAGGAAGGCCTCTGCCGTTACGCCTACGCCCAGGTCGATGACCTGGAAGCCGCTAGACCGGAGCACCATGCTCAACAGGTCCTTGCCGATGTTGTGCAGGTCGCCGGCGACCGTGCCGATGACCATCTTGCCTGCCGAAGCCACGGCCTGTCCCATCATCAGCGGTTCGAGCATCACCATGACGTCGTTCATGGCCCGGGCCGACCGCATGACCTCGGGGATGAACATGTCCCCCTCCTTGAACCGCTTGCCGACCACCGCCATCCCACCGAGCAGTCCCTGCTCGATGATCTCGTTGGCGGTGGCCCCATCCGCCAGGTACCGGTCCACCTGCGCCTGGATGCCGTCGATATCTCCCGAGATCACGCTCTCGGCAATGTCCTCGTAACCCATCTGTCCTCCTTTGAGTATCGGATCGAGTGCTTAGGCGAGGGCCTGTTCGGCCTTCTGGACGACGTCGGACATCGCCTGGAGCTTCGCATCGTCGAGCAGGTCGGCCTTCGGAGTAGCAGCTAGTTGCTCGTAGATCTCCGTGGTGCGCTGCCCGAGGTTCTGCCCGGACCGCATCTTCCAGGTCTCCTCGCTCTCCCGCGTGAAAAGCTTGGTGCGCCATGCGTCGCGGCAGTGGGTGTAGGTGTGCTCGCTCATGAGGAAGGTGTCGCTATGGAGCACGCTCAGGATGGTCTCCCAGCCCAGGCTCTCGTCGTCGACCCGGCTCCCCTTCACCAGGCGCTTGAGCAGGCCCATCACCTCGTTATCCATGATGAGCTGCAAGGGGCTCAAGGCCGTCGCCGTCTGGAACTGCCCTGCCGCCCCAAGCAGGTCGGCTCCCGCCATGGCCACCAGAGTCGCTTGGAGCGTGGCCTCGATGGTCACCTGCTGGTCGAAGACGGGGGAGTCGCTACCCGCCGCGTACGTGTGGGCGGGCAGCCCCAGGGCACGCTTGACGAACTGTACCGCGGCGGTCGCGCCCGCCAAGGCCTCAGGGCTCGACTGGCCGACTCGTCCGGTTTGCATGTCCATGGCAAAGACCAAGGGGGTGCCCACGACCGGCAGGCCGGGCTTCAGCACCTGCGCCATCACGGTCATCGCCAAGACCTCGACCCCAGCCACGAACGCCGTCCCGATCGGTGTGACCGGCGACGTACCCCCCTCGCTCGGGAGGCTGCAAGCCTGGATGGGTACGCCGTATTCGGCCGCACGGAGGATCACCTCGGCGT
This sequence comes from Actinomycetes bacterium, assembly GCA_021802965.1. Taxonomy (GTDB): domain Bacteria; phylum Actinomycetota; class Thermoleophilia; order RBG-16-64-13; family RBG-16-64-13; genus JAJZQZ01. The sequence goes on along the minus strand of JAJZQZ010000018.1, from coordinate 26,079 downwards.
CCAGCGGCTTGAACGTGTATGGGGTAAGCGAGCATGCGATGAAGCTGATGGGGCACCGGTCACGGAACTCCGCTTCACCACCGACGGCAGCGGCCGCCAGCTCGATCAGGTGCTGGACGTTGTTCTCATGATAGGGCTGCACCCAGGTGTGCTTGGAGCTGTTGGAGAGGATGGCGTTCAACCCGTGGATGTCTGCAGCGTACTGGGGGACGTCCGAAGGTGTGCCGAACGCACAGATGTCGATGTGTTCCAGCTGGTCGCCCAGTCGGCCCCACGCCTGGATGTCGGCCACCGTCAAGCGCCGCAGGGCGGTCGCGCCGGGGTCGAGATAGAACGTGGCGCCGGTGTTCGTCCGAACGTAGAAGCTGTCCGCCGGATGAGGGAAGATCAGGTCGTGCGCGGGGTCCAGCGCGCACAAGGAGAACGACGCCGGGACGGTCTTGAGCGCCGCCTCCACCAGGCTACGGGGGAACTTCGCGACCTCCGCGTCATGATCGACCTGCGCGCCCGCGGATTCGAGGGCCCGAAGCATCGGCCCGTTCTCGATCTTGAAGCCTTTGGTCTCGCAGAAGACCAAGGCCTTCTCGTAAAGCACTTCGATCTCGCCGTCCGTCAGGAACGGCATCGACCGTCGCGGACTGGTCGGGTTGGCGTAAGGCTGGGCCATCACGTGGTTCCTCCCTGGTTCACCGGAGCTTCTCGTCTCGTTCAGTGTTCGTTATTCACGTACGCCGTTCGCTTATTGCAACCCTATTCTAGAGACTCCGCACTCACCGTGTCAACTGTTTCGTGCGGAGATTCTCGTTGGCGACCGGTTTCCCCCGCCCCGCGGGTCGGATCGAGCCGACAGGAGAGCTAGGTCCGGCCGCTCAGCATGAAGTTGATCTCATCGGCCGCCGCCCGGAGAGGTTGAAGCGCCGCGGCGGCGTTGAACCGCCACGCCGGCCCGGCCGTCGAGAGTGCCGCCAGCAGACTGCCCGCGACATCGAACACGGGTGCGGCGGCGGCGAAGATGTCGTCGATGTACTCCCGGGGCGAGGTGGCGTGACCCTCGGCCCGCACACGCGCCACTTCCTCCTCGGACGGCAAAGCGACACGTCTCAGTCGGAGCGCCTCCACGACCTGCGGATCCGAGTACGCCACCAGCACGCGCCCTGACGCCGACGTGGCCAGCGGCATACGTGTACCCACGCCCAGATCGGCCCGCAACACCTGCTCAGACTCAACGCGCTGTATGATGAGCGCCTCGGTGTCGTCCAGCACGGCGACAGATACCGCCTCGGAGGTCGACGCCGCCAACGCTTCCAGCACCGGGCGGATCCTCGTGCCCAGTTTGACCTGTTCCAGCGCCCGATGCCCGATCCGGGTGCAGCGGAGAGAAAGCCGGTACCGGCTATCCGCCGTCTGCTCGACCCAACCGGCCTGTACGAGGGTCGCCACCTGCTGGTGCACCGTCCCGCGGCCCGTGCCACGCGCACGGGCCAGTTCGGATATTCCAATGGGGTCGGGCGAATCTGCGATCGCCTCGAGCACGGCCAAGGACTTCAGGGTGGAGGTCAAGAGTCGTGCACCCGTCACGATGCGACCCTCCTCACGCAGTCGTCACCCGATCTCAGCCCCCTTCAGGTACTTCGTGATGGGCAGCCTGGTGACGCGCACCCCGATAGCGTCGTACACGGCGTTCGCCAGCGCCGGAGCTACCCCGAGGACCCCGATCTCGGCCACGCCCTTGGACCCGAACGGTCCCGTGGGGTCCTCCTCGGTCACGAACATGACGCGGATGTCCCGGGGCACCGTGTCGATCCGGGGTAGACGACACTTGCCCAGGGTGTCGGTCAGGGGGACGCCGTTCTCGATGACGAACTCGTTGGTCAGTCCGAACCCCGTCCCCATGATGATCCCCCCCTCCACCTGCGTGCGCGCCGACTCCGGGTTGATGATGGCGCCCCCGTCGATGGCGGCGATACACCTCAACACCTTCACGCCGCCCGTGGGATCCACCTGCACCGCGACCGCCGTCGTACTGTACGCGACCGTGTGATGGACGTTGTACGCGCTAGGCTCAACGGTATGGCTCTCGTTCGCATCCTCGAGCATGGGATACGACTTGGGCATCACGAAGTCGACGGCCACTTCCAGCGGCTCGGGGCCAGAGCGAGCAATGTCGGCGAGGCCGATCCTTCTGCCGCTGCCGTCCGCCACGACGACAGTGCCGCCGCTCAGACGCAGTCCATCAGCCTCGACCTCGAGCGCGGCAGCCGCCTTCTCCAGAAGGAGCGCGCGCATCCGCCTGCTCGCTTCTACGGTGGGGTGACCCCAGAGGTACGTCCCACGGGAGGCCATGACCCCGCCGCCGTAGGGCACGGTGGCAGTGTCCCCGGCCACGATCTCGATGTCCCCCACATCCAGATCCAGGATCTCCGCGACCATCTGCGCCAACGACGTGTGGGACCCCTGCCCCATCTCGGTGCACGCGATCTTCAGGAGCATAGCGCCCGTCGGAAGGAGCTGGAGAGAAGCACCCGCCACTTCATCGGGGCCCAGGCCACCCGCGACGCTACGCCACGCGCTCGCGACACCCACGCCGATGGAGCCATCGCCCGCCTTGAGGGGCAGGAGCTCGTCCTCGAGCACTCTCTGGATCGCCTCGACGGTCTGCACATACCCCACACCATGGGAGAACACCTGCCCCGTAGCCGCCGGGATGCCGGCCCGCAGACCGTTGATCCGGCGCACCTCGAGCGGGCTCATCCCCAGGCGCGCGCTCAGCATGTCCATGGCTGACTCGACCCCGAAGTGCACCTGGTTGGCCCCGAAGCCGCGCATGGCGCCGGCGACGAGGTTGTTGGTGTAGACGCAGGTCGCTTCGATGTTGAGCGCGGGGACGTGGTAGGGCCCCGTGCTGAAAGCCACCGACTGCTCCAGTACCCGCGGGCTCCACGAGACGTAGGCTCCGCCATCGGCCAGGATGCGTATATCCATCCCCAGGATGGTGCCGTCGCTCCTGGCCGCGATGCGGTACCGCATCTGGTACGCGTGCCGCTTGGGGTGGAAGCGCAGCGACTCGCCCCTCGTCAGCACCATCTTGGCCGGGCGCCTCGTTTTCAGCGCGGCGATGGCCACGTACGCGTGGGTGGTCAGCTCGGTCTTGCCTCCGAACGCCCCCCCCGCGGGTAGGTGCACGACGTGCACGTCCTCCACGGCCATGCCCAGCACCAGGGCCAGCTGGGCCCGGTCCGCGAACGGACTCTGATTGGGAGCGTAGACCTTTACCGTCCCGGCCTCGCCCGGAACAGCCACCGCCCCCTCGGTCTCGATCCAGGCGTGCTCCTCCGGGGGAGTGACGAACTCCTCGTCCACCACCACCTCGGCCTCCCGGAATGCCTCCTCGACGTCCCCCCGCCGCAGGCGCACCTCCTTGCAGATATTGCCCTTCTCGCCGGAGTACGCGTTGGGAAACGGCCCCACTCGAGGTGATGGAATAATCGGGGCGTCGGGGGCCAAGGCGGCCGCGATGCTGAACACCCCTGGGAGCTCCCGATACTCCACCTGGACGGCCTCAGCTCCCCTCCTCGCGGCGGCATCGTTATCCGCAAACACCACCGCGACGGGCTCGCCGATGTACCTGACCCGGTCTTCTGCCAGGACCGGCTGGTCCTTGGACAGCACCCCGTGCAGGTTCGTGCCGGGGATGTCCTTGGCGGTCAGCACCAGCTGCACGCCGTCCACCTTCTCGGCCCCGGCGGTGTCGATCGACAGGATCTCCGCGTGGGGGTACTGACTCCACACGATCTTGCCGTACAGCATGTCCTCGTATTGCAGGTCGGCGATGAAGGTGGTCCGCCCGGTGACCTTGTCCTTTACGTCCACCCGCGGCACCGACCGGCCGATCTGACCCTCCGGCCGATCCGCAGCCTCGCGGGGGAAGGGTCCCGGGTCCTCACCCCTAGCCAGTGCAGCTGCGCGCCGCACGGCCTCGACGACCCGCGGGTACGTGCCGCAGCGGCACAGCTGGAACTTCAGCCCCTTGCGGATGGCGTCTTCGGTGGGGTCGGGGTTCTTGGCCAGGAAGGCCTTAGCCGCCATGATCATGCCGGGGGTGCAGAAACCGCACTGCACAGCGCTGCACTCCATAAACGCTGCCTGCACGGGGTCCAGGACCCCGTCCTTGGCAAGCCCTTCTATGGTTGTGATCCGCTTGCCCTCCAAATCCGCCACGTGGACGTGGCAGGAGCTCTTGGCCACCCCGTCGATCAGGACGGTGCACGCGCGGCACACTCCTTCGTCACAGCCCCGCTTCGTGCCGGTGAGCTTCAGCTCTTCCCGCACGAAGTCCAGCAGCACGGTCGACCGACCATCGTCCGGCACCGTCACTTGCTCGTCGTTCACCCAGAATGTCGGCACGTCGCCTCCTCCCCAGCCGCGGGCGATGCCCGCAGACCGTCATCTGTCATCCGGGTCCCGGCAGCAGGTATCGATGCGGGCGTCGCCACCCGCCAGACCATGCCGGGACAGAAGAAGAACACTACAGCCGGACTGGACTCCGTCGGAGCGCGCGACTCTCGAGCGGGGCCCGCCGGTGGGCGGTCAACGGGGCGAGGTCGCCCGCGACCGCCCAGCCGCTACGTTGGACTACGGCGCGGCATGAGAGTCAGGATCTCCGCAGAGTCCACCACCATCCCGTAACACGTGCTGATGTCCCACAGGCTGGAATCCTGCTCGCGCTGCGAGCTACCGAACACGCAGTCGCGGGGGACAACCGTGTCGTATCCCAGGAAGAAGGCGTCGTGGACCGTCGAGCGCACGCAGATGTTAGTCATGACCCCGGTCACGATGACCCTGCGGACCTCGAGCTCGGTCAGCACCAGCTGCAGGTCGGTCTGGTAGAAACCGCTGAACCGGCGCTTCCTGATGACGTAATCTTCGGGGTTCGGCTCGAGCTCATCGACGACCTGCGCACCCCACGTGCCCTCGACGCAGTGATCCGGGCGCTTATCGAATTCGCTGTCGTACTTTCCCGCGCGGTGGCAGTAGTTAAGCTAGATGAAGGGCATGCCGGCCGCCCGGGACGCGGCGATCAGGGCCGCTAGCGGGCCGTAGATGACCTCCGCCCCCGGCAGGGCCATGACCCCACCATCGGTCAGGAAGTCGTTGAGCATGTCCACGACCAGCAACGCGCAGTCGTCGACCCTCAACTCCTGAGGCTTGGAATCATCGATATAGGTCTCGTTCTCGTCTGCCACTGCGTGTACCTCCGGTACCGTGGAATCGCTCCGGGGTCCTGTCTCCATCCGCGAGGAGGCGCGGCTCTAGGCCGCGCCGAGTCCGATGAGACTGTGCTGCAAATCAGTGTCGGCGCCAAGGTCACACGCGGACCCCTGGAACGCGACCTCGCCCTTCACGAGGATGTAGGCCGTGTCGGCGATGGAGAGGGCGAAGCGCAGGTTCTGCTCCACCAACAGGACCGCCGGCGGGTCCGGCGCGTGGCTCAAGCGGGTGATCATCTCGCCGATCTCCTCCACTATGAGCGGCGACAGCCCTTCCGTGGGCTCGTCCAGCAGAAGCAGCGTGGGGTTGGTGGTCAACGCCCGCGCGATTACCAGGATCTGCTGCTCCCCTCCGCTCAGCTGGTTTCCACGGGCTTTCGCCCGGCGGGCCAGCATAGGGAACACGTCGAACAGGCGCTCGAGGGGCCAGGCATCCTTCCCGTCAGAGCCCTTCCGCGCGGCGATGCGTAGATGTTCGGAGACCGTGAGCGACGGGAACACCTGCCGGGTCTCGGGCACGTAGCCGATCCCCAGACGGGCGCGCCTGTGGATGGGCAGCGGGTCGAGTTCCGTGCCCCCGAAGCGGATCGATCCGGAGTCGGCCTTCACCAGCCCCACGATGGTCCGGATAGTCGTGGTCTTGCCCATGCCGTTACGGCCCAGCAACGCGGTCACGCTGCCCTCGTCCACCCGCAGAGACACCTTGCGCAGGACCGGCACGCCGTCATACCCGGCGCAGACGTCAGTCAGCTCAAGCACCGCAGCCCTCTCTCGACCGGCCCAGGTAGAGCTCGCCGACCAGCTCGTTCTTGAGCAACTCCTGCGGCGTCTCGTCGGCTACCAGCTCCCCGAAGTGCATCACCAGCACGCGGTGAGACCACCCCAGCACCATCTCCATGTCGTGCGCGATGAACACTACGGTGACGTCCTGCGCGATCCGGCGCACCCGGTTGAGCAGGTCGTCGCATTCGGAGGTGGTCAGGCCGACGTTGGGCTCGTCCAACAGGAGGAGCCGCGGACTCGAGCACACGGCCAGCGCCAGCTCCACCCGGCGTTGCTCACCGTAGGAGAGCTCGTCGGTTCGTGTGCTCGGCGCCAGCCCATCGAGGTCCCACACCGCCAGGACCGCGTCCACTTCGTCTCGCAACGCGCGATCGGACAGCGCCGCGCGCAGCATGCTGCGCCGATGCCTGCGGCGTAGCGCCAGGACGAAATGGTCCAGCACACTCAACTTGGGGAACAGGCAGGCGATCTGGAAGGAGCGGGCCATTCCCAGATGGAACCGCTTGTGGGGCGGAGCGCCCGTGATATCGGCGCCGTCGAACCGGATATGGCCACTCGTCGGGCGGAGCTGCCCGCTCAGCAGGTTGAACAGGGTCGTCTTGCCGGCACCGTTGGGCCCGATGATCCCCAGCCACTGCCCGACGGGCACCGCGAAGGAGACATCATTGACCGCAGTGACTCCTCCGAACGACTTGACGAGGCCTTCCGTCTCCAACACGTTCATGGCCGCCCCCGCTCGGTCTCGTCAACAGTCGCAGCCGCGCGGGCGAGCCTAGCGGTCGAACCCGACCGGCTGCGTCGGACCAGGCGCTGCACGGCTCCGGCGAGTCCTCCCCTCAGAGCGAGCGCCGTGGCGATGAACACCAGCCCGACGATCAAGGGTGCCCGCGCCTTGTTGAGCTCACTGGCGTAGAAGCCGATGATCGTGATCACGAAGCCACCGACCACCGGGCCGTAGGTCGTCCCACTGCCACCAAAGACCACCATCAGCACCAGCAACCCGGAGGCGGCCACACCGACGTTCGTGGGGGTGATGATCCCGCTGTGGTAGGCGAACAGCGCCCCAGCGAGGGCACCCAGCGCACCCGACACCACGATGGCAGCGAGCTTGTACCACCATGCGTGGTACCCAAGAGCCTCCATCCGCTGCTCGTTGTCGCGGACGCCGCGCAGCGCCAGACCGAAGGGAGACCGTAGAATCTGCATGATGACCAGCATGGCCACCACGGTGACCACCAGCACGAAGCGCAGGAAGCTGGCCGACGACCACTCGAAGCTGAGCCCGATGCTGGGCATGCCGATCCCGACGATGGCGTCGACACCTGTCGACTTAAGGAACTTCCACTGCTGCGCCAAGTTGGAGATCATCTGGCCCAGGGTGAAGGTGACGAGGATGAAGTAGATGCCCTTCGCCCGCAGCGCGAGTAGGCCGAAGATGGCCGCCGCCACGACACCCAGCGCCATCGCGGCGAGGGCCCCCAGCCAGAACGAGTCGACCCCGTGGCGCACCATCAAGATCCCTACCGTGTACCCGCCGACACCGACGAGCGCGGAGTGCCCCAACGAGGGCAGGCCGCCGTGACCATACGCGATGTCCAGACTTGCCGCCATGAGGGCGAATATCAGGGCACGGGTGACCAGGCTCTGTTGCGATGTGGACAGGAACAGGGGCGACAGGAACAGCACCGCCACCGCGCCCACCGCAAGCCCGCTGGACGGCCGGATACGCCACGGGACCCTCATCGCGCGAGACGTCCGCTCAGGCCGGTCGGGCGCACGACCAGGACCAGGGCCATCAGCGCGTAGATGGCCACCGACGACATGCCGGGGACGAGGGAACGGGAGAACGCGTCCAGCACCCCGATGAGCATCGAGGCGGCGAACGTGCCGACCACAGATCCGACGCCTCCGACCACCACGATGACCAATGCCAGCAGGAGGACGTCGATCGCCTGGGCCGAACTGGCGCCCAGCACCAACCCGCCCATGGCCCCGGCGATGCCGGCCACCGCGGAACCAAGCACGAAGACCCCCACGACGACCCAGTCGAGGTGGATCCCCAGGGCCCGCACCATGTTCGCATCATCCATGCCCGCCCGCACGATGGCTCCGGTGCGGGTACGCTCTTGGACGTACCACAGCACCAAGGCGACCGCGAACCCCACGACCGCGATGGCGAGTCGTACGTTCGGGATGGCCACTGACGCCACGTGGACGGATCCCTCGAGCCATGAGACGTCGAACGGGGACTTGGCGATCGGTGACCAGACCCACTGCACAACGTTCGTGATCACGTAGATCAGCCCGAAAGACAAGAGAATCTGCTCGTCAGGCATCCCCGGTACCCTCCGAAAGAGCCTCTCGAGCACCACTCCCAGTAGGCCCGCGCCTACCCCGGCACCGATGACGGCGACGGGGTAGGGCTGGCCGAGACCGATCGCCAACGTCCACCCGAGATAGGCGCCGACCATATACACCGCGCCGTGCGCAAGGTCCAGCACACCCATGGCGCCTATCAAGAGGGAGAGCCCGGACGCCATGAGGAACAGCACGGCGCCCACCGCTATACCGTTGGAGAACGTCTGCATATCTAGATCACTCGGCTCACTTGGGAGCACCCACGTTCTCGTAGGTCTCGATCGGATCCCAGATGTAGGTCTTGTCCGCCGCCTGGGCCGCCTTCACGATATACCGGTTCGAACTGGCTATGCCATCAGGAGAGTACGTGGCCGGGCCGATGACGGTGTCCAGCGCCATGCCGTTCATGGCCGCGCGCAGATCCTCTACCGACGTCTTGCCGCCCGACTTCTGCACGCCTTGGATGATGTTCTCCATCACCGTGTAGGCGAACGCCGTGGTCTGGTTGGGGATCGCGTTGTACTTGGCCTTGTACGACTGCACGAACGCTGTGTTCCTCGCATTGTCAAGGTTCGGGTTGTACTCGTTGAGGCCGATCTCACCGACGAGCAGGTCACCGACCTCCTGGAACGTCGGGTCGAAGATCCCCAGGAACATGAGCAGCGGGATCTTCACACCCAGGTTGCGATATTCCTTCACGAACGACGCCGCATCGGACGGCACGAGCCACATGAGCAGGGCATCGGCGTTCTTGTCGATCTTGGTGGCGTACTGGAGCATATCGGTGGTGCCCAATGGAACCCATTGCTGCTGGATCACCTTACCGCCGGCCGCCGTGAAGGTGTCGGTCGCCCCGGTTATCGAATCGTGCCCGTAGGCATAGTCAGGGGCCAGCGTAGCGATCTTCTTGTACCCGAGAGTCTTCGCAGCGTAGTCGCCGAGGGGTCCTGCTGTCAACTGGTCGGCACCCGGCCACACGAAGGCGGTGCCTCCACTGCCGGCCAGATCCTTGCTCGCGCCCAGGAAGCTGAACCAGGGGATCTTCGCCTGGGTCAGATAGGGGGCGACCGCCTGCTGGCTCGAGCCGAACACCGGCCCGATCACGATCTGGGCACCGTCGGTCTCGACCATCTTCTTGAGCCGCTCCAGGGTGTTGGAAGCGTCCAACACGTCCTCGTCGGCCGTGATGATCTTGACCTCGACCCCCGAGTCCACACCCATCTCGGCCAGGGCCATGTCGATACCCTGCTGGGCTTCGGGCCCGTAGTTGGCGGCGAAGCCTGTCTGTGGGACCAGTACGCCCACGGTGATAGATGCCTTCGTCGGTTGAGCCGAGGTCGCAGTCTCGGCGGCCGTCGTCTCGGTGGAGCCGCTCGCAGCAGTGCTGGCGGTCGTCGACGTCTCACCCCCCCCGCAGCCCACGAGGACCATAACAGCCAGCACACCGATCGCTGCTACTAGAACCTTCACTTTCACTGATCTTCCTCCCCGTTACAGGATGTCACGCGTCTAACCCTCGGTCGATGTGCGTCACCCCTTCCCCCCGTCGCCTTGGTGAGGCGGCGGTATGCTGATAACCAGGCGTTCGCTATATGCTGACACCGTTCGGCATAAACATTGTAGCGACCAAGGCCGGATTGTCAAGCGGCTAGAGGACGAGGCTGCCTCGCGCCCGGGCCGACCTCCTCCTTCTCCGCAACCGTGAGCACCATGGGTGCGTCAGGGAAGGCCGTACTTGACAAAGCAACGGCCGACTATCAGAATGGGTGCATAAAACGAACGCTGTACGTCAATAACGAACACAGGAGCCACAGCATGGCCGCCAGCCCGACACTGACACCAGACAGCTCGCGTTCGGAGGTCATCACCCTCGCGAACTACATCGGGGGACAATGGGTCCCCGGGACAGGCGGCGTCTACAGCGATGTCATAAACCCCTCCACCGCCGAAGTGTACGCCCGGTGCCCCAACTCCACCCTGGCCGACGCCGACGCCGCGGTGGCCGCCGCGAAGGCCGCCTTCTGGAGTTGGCGCAGTACCCCATTGCCCGAGCGCGCCACTATGATGTTCACCCTGCGGCAGAAGATGGTCGACGCCACCGACGAACTGGCCCTGGCCATTACCAAGGAGCACGGCAAGGGCCTACGCGAGGCCAAAGACGAGCTCGTGCGGACGCTGCAGTATGTAGAAGACGCCTGCGCGGCCACCCAGACCATGAAGGGGCACTTCACCGAAGACATCGCCCACGGGGTCGATGAGTACGCCATCCGCGAACCCTTGGGCGTGTTCCTGATCCTGCCGCCCTTCAACTTCCCGGCGATGATCTCCACCTACTTCGTGTGGGCGATCGCCTGCGGCAACACCACGGTCATCAAACCCGCGAGCCCCTCTCCGGTGACCACCCACCTCATAGTGAAGCTGGCAGAGGAGTGCGGCTTCCCGGCGGGCGTGGTCAACATCGTGAACGGTGGCGGCGCAGCCATAGGCGACCACCTGGTGGCCCATCCCGATGTAGCCGGGGTGAGCTTCGTGGGCTCGTCCAAGGTGGGCCTGCACATCTACTCCGCCGCGTGCGCGAAAGGCAAGCGGGCCCAGGTGCAAGGGGGGGCCAAGAATCACGTGTTGATCATGGAGGACGCCGTCGTGGACGACACGGTCAACAATGTGGTGAGCTCGTGCTTCGGTCACGTGGGCGAACGCTGCTTCGCGGTGTCCAATGTCCTCGTGGTCGAGTCGAAGTACGATGAGTTCAAGGAGCGTTTCATCGCGGCCGCAAAGCGCCTGAAGCTGGGCGACGGCATGGACCCGACGACCACCCTAGGCCCCGTGGTGAGCCAGAAGGCCCTCAACACCCTCGTGGGGATGGTAGACAAGGCCGAGGCCGACGGCGCCACCATCCTGCTCGACGGCCGCAACCCGCAGGTGGAGGGGTTCCCCAACGGCTACTTCATCGGCCCCACCGTCATCGAGGCCGAGCCCGGCATGGAGATTTGGGAGGAAGAGGCCTTCGGGCCGGTCCGCTGTATCAAGAAAGTCAAGGACCTCACGGAAGCGGTCGACATCATCAACCGCAGCCCCTACGGGCACACCGCCGTCATCTATACCGAGAACGGGTCGTATGCCCGCTCCTTCACCCACCGGGTCAATACGGGCCAGGTGGGCGTCAACATCGGAACGCCCGCTCCCATCTCCTTCTATCCGGTGGGTGGACGCAAGCTGTCGTTCTTCGGCTCCACTAGGGGACGGGCGAACGACGCCATCGATTTCTACACCGACAAGAAGGTCGTTGTGAGCCGATGGCTGAACAAGTCTGGCCTGGGCGCCGAGGAGGAAGCGTCGGCCCCGGTGTGGAGCCCCGCAGCCGGCCTCTGGTAGACCGGGATGCCCTCTGACAGCAGCGATCCATCCTGTCCACGCGAGAAGGTATGAGTGAGGTCACATGGATATCAGGAAGACCGTGACAGTCTTGGATGAGGTATGGGAAGAGGGCGGGCGGAAGCTTGGAACACCCGTCCGCAAGGCCGCGGCCGTCGCGGTGATCCATAACCCTTTCGCGGGACGGTATGTGGAGAACTTGGACGAGCTCAGCGAGGTGGGCGAGGCCCTCGGGCGCCGGCTCGGCGAGATGGCGCTGGCGGCGCTAGGCGGCGACCCCACGAAGGTGCATAGCTACGGGAAGGGCGCTATCGTAGGCGAGAACGGCGAGCTGGAGCACGCCGCCGCCATCCTCCACCCCAAGCTGGGCACCCCGCTCCGCGAGGTGGTGGGAGGCGGCAAGGCCATCATCCCTTCCGCCAAGAAGTCGGGAGGCACCGGCACCGGCCTGGACGTTCCCCTGCACTACAAGGACGCCGCCTTCGTGCGCACCCACTACGACGCCATGGAAGTCAGGCTGGCCGACGCGCCTCGAGCCGACGAGATCCTGGTCGCCATCGTGCTCACCGACGGCGGGCGCCCCTGGCCCCGCATCGGCGGGCTGCAGGTGAGCGAGGTCAAAGGCGAGGATGGGCTGCGCTGATGGGGACCTTCGCGATAACCAACATCGGCACCCTCGTCTCAGGCGAACTGGGCGCGCCGATCCTCGAGGCTGATACCGTGGTTATCACGGACGGCATGATCACGGGTATCGGTGGCGCCGAGATCGCGACTGACGCGGCGGTCAAGGTCGACGCGAACGGCGCCACAGTGCTTCCGGGCCTGATCGACTCCCACGTCCACCCGGTCATCGGCGACTTCACGCCCCGCCAGAAGCAGATGGACTTCATCGAGAGCAGCCTGCACGGTGGCGTCACTACCATGATCTCCGCGGGCGAAGCCCACCTGCCAGGCCGTCCAAAGAACCCGGCTGGGGTCAAGGCCCTCGCTTTGCTGGCCCACGAGTGCTTCAAGAACGCCCGGCCCGCCGGGGTGAAGGTGCATGGCGGGGCTCTCATCCTAGAGCACGGTCTGACCGAAGCCGACTTCGCCGAACTCGCCGCCGCCGGCTGCTGGCTGGTGGGTGAGGTGGGCTTGGGCGGGGTCAATAAGCCTGAGGATGCCGCCCCCATGGTGGAGTGGGCCCACAAGCACGGCTTCAAGGTGCTGATGCATACGGGCGGCACGTCGATCCCCGGCAGTTCCACCGTGTCGGCCGACGACGTGGCCGCGGTGCGACCCGACGTGGTCTGCCACCTGAACGGCGGGCCCACCTCGGTGTCGCCCGAGCAGCTCGCCCGCGTGATCACCGAGACGGACCTAGCGGTGGAGATCGTCCAGTGCGGCAACGCCAAATCGGCTCGGACCATCGCCCGCATGCTGGACGAGCGGGGCGAGCTTCACCGGCTCATACTGGGCAACGACGCGCCGTCGGGCACGGGGGTCATCCCCTTGGGCATGCTGCGCAACCTGGCCTTCCTGTCTTCGCTGGCCGACGTGGACGCCGCCAAGGCGGTCTGCTGCGCGACCGGCACCACGGCCCGGGTCTTCGGCTTGGACACCGGCATCATCGAGGTTGGCCGAGCCGGCGATCTGGTGGTAGTCGACACCCCCATGGGCTCAGCGGGTACCGACGCGCTCGATGCGCTACGCTGCGGAGATCTCCCGGGCATCGCGATGGTGGTCATCGATGGCCAGATCAAGGCTCAGGTGAGCCGCAACACGCCGCCACCACAACGCAAGGCCGCCATCATCAGCTGACGCAAGGGGAGGAGGGGGCGCCGTGGTCATCGTCGACGCCCAACGGTGCACCGGGTGCAAGCTCTGCGCTCGGGAGTGCCCCGTTGGTGCCATTGCCATGGAACAGAAGCTGGCGGTGTCGAGCGATGCCTGCGTGCACTGCCGGCTCTGCATCCGCCTGTGCCCCCACGAGGCCATGGCCTTCCCGGAAGCGATGCCGGACCAGTCGGTGCGCTGCTCGAACTGCCCCGTGTCCTGCGAGATCCTGCCCGGCTTCAGCGGCGCCTGTCGCCGCTACAAGAACGAAGACGGCATGCTGAGACTGACCGCACCCCTGGTGGTGCCGGTTCACTCCGGGCCGCGCCGGCAGGTGGTGCTGGACCCGCTGGTCACGGGCGTAGGCGCGGGCACCACCGCCCCATGCTTCAATCCGGCTCCCTATGTGGTGGAGGACACCATCGACGGCGTCGACGTGGTTACCGTGGTCAGCGAGGTGCCCTTCAGCTACAGCGGGATGAAGCTCAAGGTCGACACCAACGCCTTCCTCGGTGAAGAGGGGGCCCGCATCCGCCGCGACGGCCGGGTGGTCGGCCGGGTCGAGACCGAGGAGTACGGCTCCAAGATGCTGGCGTTGGGCGGCGTGAACACCCTTCATGGCGCCTCGGGCAGCACCGCCGCCCGCACCATGGTCGACCTCTGCAACGGGCGGCGGGTGGAGATCAAGATCGAGAACGGCGCCAGGGTGGCAGTGGAAGTCGGCCGACCCCCGATGATCGACGGGGTCGAGCCCGACCTCATGCGCGTGGGCTGCGGTAGCGCCACCACGGCGATGTTCGCCCCGTACCTGCAGGCAGTGGCCGACGAGACAATCGTCTTGGACCCCGACATCACCGGCCTGCTGACCGAGCACGCCGCCGGGCGGGCCCTCGGGCTGCATTGGAGCGGCGTGGTACCGGTGGGAGCCAAGAGCACGGCCGGGCGGTACTTCGGCACCGCCGGAGCGGGCATCGGGGGCACCGACATCCTCGTGCCCGCCGGCGCGGTCGCCCGCGTGGACCCGGCGGCGACACAGCCGGGTATGACCCTGTTCGTCACCGATACGGCGGGCGAGTCGGGCTTCCTGCTACGTCTGTTGGATGACGGCGCATGGGAACCCCTGGACCTGACCCCAGAGGCCTTGAAGGCCATGGCGGTGATCCGCGAGAACGGGCAGCAGACCCGCGTGTCGGCGCTCTTGGTGTGCGGCGCCGGCGGGAGCGCGCGCTCGGGCGTCACCAAGTTCCCGATCAAGCTGAACGAAGCGGTGCACGACGGGCGGGTCCGGTTGACCTCAGGAGGCGCCGATGTGTTCCTCTACCCGGGAGGGGGCATCACCTTCATGGTGAACGTCGAGCACCTGCCCCCCGGGACGGTGACCTGGGTGCCTACCCCAGCCCTGGTCGCCCCGGTCGAGTACACCATGACCCGCAAGGTCTACGCCGCCGTGGAGGGCCATCTGGACGCCCTGCGCCGTCGCGGCGACGTGTTGGCCGAACGGGAGCACGTCACCTTCACCCGCGGCGCGGCCGGCGAAGCCGCCACCGGGCACGGACTCCTCGACCGCTAGGGGACTGGATGCGTTGCTCGGGATACCTTTTCGCCCACAGCGCCGGCGAGGCGCTCTCGCTGCTCGCCGAACTGGACGGCGCCGGGCGAGTGATCGCCGGAGGCACTGACCTGATGCTGGCACCCGGCGAGGCGGCCTCCGCCACCCTGGTGGACATCAGCCAGATCCAAGAACTGCGCTACATCGAGCAACGCGGCGAGCGCCTGCATGTTGGCTCCCTGTGCACCCACGAGGACCTGGCCACCTCGCCGCTGCTGCACGAGCGTGCGGCGGCGCTCGCCGCGGCCGCCGCCGCCGTCGGTTCCCCTCAGATCCGCTCGGTGGGGACGGTGGGCGGGAATGTGATGAACGCCCTTCCCGCCGCCGACACCGCCATTGCTCTGGCAGCCCTGGGAGCAACCGCCGATGTGCTGGGGCCCGGAGGCACGAGAGAGACAGACCTGCTGACCCTGTATGCCGGTGTGGGCCGGTCGACCGTCGACCCGGCCCGCGAGATCCTCACCGGGTTCTCCTTCCGAATCCCGCGGGGCAGCAGCTTCCAGCGCCTGGCCAAGCGCAAGGCCCTGGCGCTGCCCGTGCTCAACGCCGCAGCCGCTCTCTGGGATGACGGCGAAGGGGGGGCGCGCACCGAGGTGGGCATCGCCGTGGGCCCGGTGGCGACGACGCCCTGGCGCGCCACGGAAGCCGAACGGCTGGTGCGTGGCCATGCTCCCACTCGCGAGTTGATCGAACAGGCCGCCCGGACGGCCATGACCACTGCCGTGTGCCGCGACAGCATCCGCTCATGTGCCCTCTACCGGCAGTTCATGGTGGAGGTCCTGGTGCGGCGGGCGCTCCTCGAGGCCACCGGGCTGGCGCCGACGGGTCGCGAGGCTGCCGGACCTGGCACTCGAAGCAGCGCTGTCCGAGGCCGCGCCCACCGGGCTGCGCCCGGCCGCACGGATGGCGGCGCGTTCGACCAAGACGCCCCCGCAAGCCGGCGTGGAGGCGACCGATGAGCGCTCAGAGACTAGAGTTCACTCTGAACGGGGGGACCTGCACCCTCGACGTCGACCCGGGGGCCTCCCTGCTCGACGTCCTGAGGGACGACCTGGGGCTGACCGGTACTAAGCGGGGCTGCTCCGAGGGCGAGTGTGGCGCCTGCACCGTGCTCGTCGACGGCACACCCGTCGACTCCTGTCTATATCCGGCAATGAAGGCGGCCGGCAAGAACGTCCTGACCATCGAGGGTCTTGGCGACCCGTCGCACCTTCACCCTATCCAGCGGGCCTTCATAGAGGAGGGGGCGGTGCAGTGCGGCTTCTGTACCCCTGGCATGGTGCTGACGGCCAAGGCCTTGCTGGACCGCGACCCCGACCCCGATGAGCAGACCATCCGCACCGCCATCTCAGGAAACCTCTGCCGCTGCACCGGTTATGAGAAGATCGCCCGCTCCATACAGAGGGCGGCCACGAAGGCCGCCGGCCCCTCGGCGGCGGCACCGCCCGACGAGACCCCTCCTGCCGGCGCCGCCTCCCCCTTATCCAGTGGGGAGGCGCCGCCTTCGACCCCGGTCACGACCCCCAGTCTCGGGCCTGGCGCCGCGCCGGTGGCCCCCGTGGGCCACGTTGGGTCCTCGCCTGCCCGACTGGACGCGGTGCCCAAAGTGTGCGGCACCGCCCGCTTCTCCGACGACCTGAGCATGCCGGGGATGCTGTACGCCAAGGTGCTGCGGAGCCCGCACGCGCATGCGCGCATCCACTACGTGGACTGCTCCAAAGCCAGGTCCTTTCCCGGGGTCCGCGCGGTGGTGACCAGCGCCGACGTCCCGGGGCGCCCCAACTACGGCATCATCACCAAGGACCAGCCCTACCTCGCCATAGACAGGGTGCGTTTCGAGGGCGAGGCCGTGGCTGCGGTCGCAGCGGACACGCCGAGTCTGGCCCGGCAAGCGCTGGAACTGATCGAGGTCGACTACGAGCCGCTCCCGGGGGTCTTCTCGGTGGACGACTCCCTGGCCGACAACGCGCCGCGGATCCACGACAACGGCAACCTGCTGCTGATGCGCAGGGTACTGCGGGGCGATCCGGACGCGGCCTTCGCTCAAGCCGATCTTATCGTCGAGGAGACCTTCCGCACCCCGCTCATCGAGCACGCCTACATCGAGCCCGAGGCCGGCCTGGCCTGGTTGGACGAGGACGTCTTGGTGCTCCACTGCGTGAGCCAAGGGGTCCACTACCAGCGCGGGGAGATCGCAGCAATGCTCGGCTGGCCGGTCAACCGCGTGCGCGTGAAGCAGGCGACGGTCGGCGGCGCGTTCGGGGGAAAGATCGACCTCTCCGTGCACCCGTACATCGCCCTGCTGGCGGTCAAGGCTGGGCGCCCGGTTAAGTTGGTGTACACGCGCGAGGAGTCCATGATCGCCTCGCCCAAGCGCCACCCCATCACCGTCCGCATGCGCCTCGGATCTGACCGGTCGGGCCGCCTAGTGGCGGGCGAAGCACACATATCCGCTGACTCAGGGGCCTACGCGTCCTACTCCTACGCGGTGGTCACGCGGACGGCGGTGTGCGCCTTCGGCCCCTACGACATCCCGAACGTGCGAGTCGAATCCCTGGCCGCCTTCACCAACAACCCCATCGCTGGGGCCATGCGCGGGTTCGGGACTCCCCAGCTGGCCTTCGCCCACGAGCAGCTCATAGACATGCTGGCCGCCAAGACGGGCCTGTCCCCCCTGCAGATGAGGAAGCTCAACGGCTTCCAACCCGGCCAGGCCCACACTCCCTCGGGGCAGTACATCGCCGACAGCGAGGGGCTGCTCGCCACCCTCGAGCGCGCCACCGAGGCAGCCACGACAGCCACCGCGGCGGCGACCGGCCGTCGGGAAGGGAACGACGCACCATGATGGTACGGGGCCGCGGCACGGCGACCATCTACTACGGCATCGGCAACACAGGCATGCCCAACCCCAGCAGCGCCTTCGTCGAGGTAATGGAGGACGGCTCGGTGTCAGTACTGTGCGGGGCAGCCGACATGGGCCAGGGATCCACGACAGTGCTGGCTCAGATCGTAGCCACCGACTTCGGCATCCCCCTCCATCGAGTGCACGTCACCACGGCCGACACGGGCTCGACTCCCGAGGCGGGGGTGAGCTCGGCGAGCCGGCAGACGTACGTCTCAGGCAACGCCTGTCGCGCCGCCTCCGCCCAGGCCAAGCAGGTCCTGCTGGACCGGGCGGTGGAGCTCCTGGACGAGCCCGCCGACAACCTGATCGTGGCCGACGGCGTGGTGACCGTGGCCAACGATCCCGACCGCAGCGTGCCGGTGCCCGAGGTGGCCCTGGCCTGCCGCAAGGCCGGGAGGCTCTCGGTGGGCAGCGGCACGTTCAATCCCCCGACGGGTGACCTAGACCGGGAGACCGGTCAGGGCGACGCCTACGGCACGTTCGCCTTCGCCACCCATGTGGCCGAAGTGGAGGTGGACACCGAGACCGGCGAGGTCACCGTGCTGGGGCTGTGGGCCGCTCACGATGTGGGGACGGCCATCAACCCCCAGGCGGCGGAGGGCCAGATCGAAGGGGGAGTCGCCATCGGCCTGGGCTACGCCACGATGGAGGAGGTCGTCGTGGAGGAGGGTCACATCCGCACCCGTACCTTCAGCGACTACATGATCCCCACCGCCCTCGATGTTCCTCCCATATATTCGCTCCTGGTGGAGGAGCCCACCCCCAGCGGGCCATACGGGGCCAAGGGCCTAGGCGAACCGCCCACGGTCGCGGCCGCGGCGGCGATCGCCAACGCCGTGTACGATGCGATCGGCGTGCGGATCATGGAGCTCCCCCTGACCGCCGAACGCGTGTACCTGGCGATGCTGTCGGCTCCGCCCCGGATGCTTTAGCCAGTTCTCGCTAGGATTATTGAGAGGCAGCCCGGTGATACGGAGAGTCAAGAGCAGACAAGGAGGACATCTTGAGTGAGTCAGAGCGGTTCTCGGCCGGTCTCGAACGACGCAGGCGGGCCGTGGGTGAGGAGTACGTGGAACGAGCCTACGCGTCAGCCGACGAGTTCACCCGCGAGTTCCAGGACTTCGTCACCACTTCGTGCTGGGGAGACGTGTGGTTACGGGAGGGACTGGACGACCGCGCCAGGAGCCTCATCACGCTGAGCGTCCTGGCATGCTCCAACAAGTGGACCGAGTTCGCCACACACGTCCAGATCGCCCTCCGCAACGGCTGCACCTCGGAGGAACTCAAGCAAGCATTCCTCCACCTGGCCGTCTACGCGGGAGTACCCACCGGTATGGAGGCGTTCCGCCACGCGCAACCCGTAGTGGCTGCCCACCGAGAGTAGTCGCCTACAGCAGAAGGAGCCAGGGAGGTCATCAACGGTCTCAAGAGCTCCTTCCCCGATCTGCACTTCACCATCGAAGACCTCGTTGTCGCGGGCGACCGCGTTTGGGCGCGCATGAAAGCTCGTGGCACGAACCTGGGTCCGCTCAACGGCGGCCCCCCGACCGGCCGCAGCTTTGAGATCGACGTCATAGACGTCGTTCGAGTGGGCGACGGCCGCATCGTCGAGCATTGGGGGGTACCGGACCGGCTCGGCCAGATGATGCAGCTGGGGGTGTGGCCTCCGGCGAACCAGATTCCGAAAAGCCAGGCGTGACGGGGCAGCTACGACCACGCACTGCCCAAGCGGCATGAAGGCGGACGAACACCCGACGATCCAGCGGACGATGCGGGTGCCGCAGCCGCTTGTCTTGGACACCCTCGCGACCCGAACCTCGCAAAGAGCGCACGTTGCTTACTTCATCTATTGACGGCAACTCTAGCGAGGAATAGGTTTGGTTTTCAGAGGCCTACACGAGAAGGAGATGGGGGCATGTCGGAGGAGGACAACATCCGCATCGTCGAGGAGCTCTTCGAGGCCTTGAACGCTCAGGACCTCGGCCAGGGGAGCAAGTATCAAGCGCCGGGCTACACCTACCAAGGACCGGGGCTTCCGGGGCCGGTCGGCCCCGACGGATACGCCGCCTACATGCAGGTCTACTACGACGCGTTTCCCGACCTGCATTTCGAACTCACGCACAAGGTCGCCCAAGGCGACGTCGTGATCGTCAACTGGATGGGCACCGGCACCCACGACGGCCCGCTGCGCATGCCTAATGGCGACTCCCTACCCGCGACCGGCAAGAAGGGTA
Organism: Actinomycetes bacterium; assembly: GCA_021802965.1. Classification (GTDB taxonomy): domain Bacteria; phylum Actinomycetota; class Thermoleophilia; order RBG-16-64-13; family RBG-16-64-13; genus JAJZQZ01. The sequence goes on along the minus strand of JAJZQZ010000018.1, from coordinate 5,733 downwards.
CGAACTTCGGCAGCAGCACCTTTGAGTTCGACAACGACAAGGTGGTCCGTTCCTCTACCTACTTCGATACGGCCACGATGCTGGCGCAACTAGGCGTGGCGCTGGGCATGTAGGCCCGGCTGCGGACGATGCCGGTGAGATTTCGGCCTCTGGTCCGCGAGGTGACGCGGCTACGCGAAGGAGAACAGAGGCGGGAGGACGACCACGACTGCCGCCGCCCATATCGCGAACACCGGAAGGTACATCGTCTGCCATCGCTGCAGTCGATGCACGGTGACCCGTCCCGCAACCAGCCGGATCGAGAGCCAGGCGGCCCATACCAGGTTCGCGAGCAGCACGAGATTGAGGCCGAGAGCCGCGACCCGGTTCGGAGTGAACCCGAGGTCGCCGATCCGGCCGAGCATCGACCCGAGCACCATCAAATCGAGAATGAGGGCGCCGGCGACCGCCACGAGCTGCATCGTGTCCATCAGGCCGGCCCGCTGCGTACCCTGCCGGGCCGAAAGCCCGTAGAGGAGGAGCGCGAGTACGACGATGAGGAGGGCATCGAACATCCCGAGCCGGTCCCGGTCGAACTCGCCCACTCCCGACACCGCGTAGATGACGACCGAGGCGGCCAGCACCGCCGCGAAGAGAGGCGTGAAGACCATGGTGAGAACCGGGGCCATGTTCTCGACGACGCTCTGCTTCGCCTCGACGAGCCAGGCGGCCACGATCACGGCCCCCGCGGCCCCGGACGGGATCACCCATGTGAGCACTTGCTCCACCACGTGCTGGCCCAGCGGTTGGAGAAGCATCGAAGTGAGGCCGATCAGCACGCCGCCCCCGAGCGCGATGAGGACGAAGTAGATGAACCACTCGCCCGTGAATCGGACGTAGTCCATGCGCCGCTCATGCGACCGCCAGGCGCCTCCCATGTACGGGAACGCAACGGCGAACCACATGGCAATGGGCAGGTGAAGGGCCACGAGCAGCTCGGTGGACGAGCCCGGACCGAAGGGATAGAGGTTCACGACGAGGGCGGCGACGACGAACGGCGCGATCATCAGCAGACCCTGACGGCGTGACAGGCGACGCCCGCGGGCGAAGTAGCCGGCTAGGAACGGCAGCACGAAGAGGCTCACGTTGCGGAGGAAGAAGGAGCTCTCCTTGTCGGGCCAGCCCGAGCTCAGCCGCGCCAGCTGGATCAGGATGGCGGCCGCGGTGGCGAAGACAAGCGCCTCGACCAGATGCGTCGCCGGGCGCTCAGTCTCTGCCGAGCTCCCCAGGACGAGCTGCTTCCAGAGCCTGTCGCTGTGCTCCAGGGCGAACTCGCGGGAGAGGGCGTCAACATGCCCCATCCGTTTGACCGCGACGAGAAAGGCCTCGTCGTCGGTGAGCCCGGCCGCGCCCAAGTCGGCCATCTGGTCACGCAGGTGAGCCTCTAACTCGTCGACGTCCGGACCCTCGACGGCGCGTCCCTGCCGGACGTAGGTGCGCCATTCGGCGATGTGCGACTCGATCGAGCCCGCCATCAGGCCCCGCCGATCGCCGGACGGAGGTCGAACCGGCTCCACATGTCGTCCAGGGCCCGCGAGACTGCATCCCACTGACGCTGGTACTCGACCAGCGCCGATCGTCCCGCATCGGTGATGGCATAGTACCGGCGCCGGCGACCCTCGGGCGGACTGCGCCATTCAGTGGTCACGTAGCCGTATCGGTGGAGACGATGAAGCAGCGGATAGAGCATCCCATCGGTCCACTCGAGCTCCCCTCCGGACAGCTCCCGCACCCGGTTCAGGATGGCGTAGCCATAGCTCTCTCCCTCGCTGAGGATGGCGAGCACTAAAGGAGTGGCCGAGGCGGCCACAAGATCCTTGTCGATGTGCATGGCACCTCCCGGGTGCGCACCTCCGTGACGCGACCCCACAATACTAGCACCGCGATGCATAGAACTGCAAGGTATCGGCCCCGGACGCGATCGACGCCGCCGTTCCACGGTCTCGCGGGGACCTCCATCACCGAACGCGTGTGAAGCAGCGTGTACGATAATGCCACGGGATAGACGAGGAGGAGCGATGAAGTCGAGTATCGAGTGCATCCGTTGTCGACGGGAACTCGGCCAGATCGAGAGCGCCGAGGGCTGGAACGTCATCGTCGGGCAGGGCCGCGTGGTGGGCCACGTCTGTCCCGGCTGTCAGACACTCCAAGAGAACGCGGAAGCAGCCACGCGAGAATCCAGCGAGGCGAATGACTCGTGCATCGTATGTCGCCGGAGCACCGACACCGGCCTGGGCTTCGTGGGTGAGGCCGAGTGGGTCGTGGCGGGACTCACCAATCTTGGGATATGCGAAGAGCGCGCGTTCGCTGTGGCATCCCAGATGACGGGAAATCCCCCAGGCACGCTGCCGGACGGCGAGGTCTCTCTCGCCTTCAGGGTGTGCGCCGACTGCGCCGGCAAGGTCGACTTGGTAGTCGGTCCGCTCTCCTCGAGTGACAGCTTCCCTGCGTACCGGCAGAAGGGCTGAAACGCGGTCGATCGCGGGTTCGCGGCGCTCTCGGAAGGCGGCAGTCTGCCGACGGCTTGAGCCGGCTCCCCTAGTATTCGCCCTTGATCACGAAGTACGACCCACGAATCGTCCCGGCGAGTTTGGATTTCTGCCTGGCGAACTTGAATTTGTCTTCCAGTTCCTTGGGCACTTCCATCCCGTCTGAAAGCTTGAAGCCGACAGCTCGCTTTTTGGGGTCATCTATCGCATACATGACGTTGACCGCTAGTCAATCCTCATAGAACACGTAGGCAAATCTTATACCTTCCACCTGAAAACGTGATGTCTCCAGAGGCTTGGCGTCAAACGCAATATCACGTTCATCCTTCAGGATTCGATTCACGTAATCTAGCGTGTCTTGGCTTTCGTCGGCTGCCACAACAGTGAACTCATGCTTGTACTTGTTCATGAAGTACCGCGCTTCATTGGCGCGTAGACCGGCAAGTGCGTCCGCGACAGGCGAAGACTCGAGGCCGGCCACAGATACGTTCTCAAAATCAACGATCTTGGACATCCGTCGCCCGCCTTCGCTCGATTTCTTGCGCATTCAGGTGGATTCTACCCACACTCGCCCGGCATCCGTCCGCGCCTGATCGCGCTCGTGCTCAATCCCGTAACGTCGGTGTTCGTCCCGAACCACTGGAGGACGCGCCCTTCTGTGTCTAAGAGTGGAAGGACACGCGTCAGGAAGGAGCGAAACGTGCCGTCGGCCCCCCGAAGCGGGAACTCCAGTTCGAACGGCTTGCCGGTGGCGATCGACTCTCGCCAGCGTTCGAGCACCACGGGAAGGACTTCGGGGTCGTGCACGCTCTGCCAACCCCACCCTTCCATCTCGGCGGGAGTCGTCCCCGTGTACTCGTACCAGCGCAGGTTGTACCAGTATATGTAACCGTCGGGCCGCGCCATCCAAGCCAGTTGCGGCATGGCGTCTACCATCGTGTGAAACAGTTGTTCCCGGGTCCGCAGCGCCTCCTCGACCTGCTTGCGCTCGGAAAGGTCGCGAATGACCACCTGGTTGGCCAATCTGCCGTCGAACTCCACCCTCGATCGTGTTATCTCGCCCGCGAACGGCGTGCCGTCGATTCTGAGAAGCCTGGTCTCATACGGAGGGCCTATCGCTCCGGCGAGCACCTGTCCCACGCGATGGCGGACAAACTCGCGATCATCGGGGTGGACGTAGTCGATCGCGTTCTTGCCAACGAGGTCTTGAGGCGAACGGACTCCAAAGAGGCGCGCCGCGGCGGGGTTGGCGAACACGTAGGCGCCATCGAGATCGACGAGGACGGCGTCAGGGCTGAGGTCTACAAGTCTCTGGTAGCGATCCTCGACTTCGCGAAGCGTCCGCTCGAGCGGCAATACCCACGCTCCCCGGCTCTCGAGGCTGAGGACCCCGAAGAGCAGGAACATGCCACCTATCCACTGCCCCGAGCGGGAAAGCCATGCGAGGGCGCTTCCGGGAGTCGCTCCGGCCAGAACGGCGGCGCCCGTCACGGCGCCGATCAGCGCAAGCCCAGCGCAGCACCAGTAGAGGAATCGAGAGGGCAACCGTCGGTAGAGGATCCAGAAGAGGATGGCCGCGACTAGGAATCCGATCGTACCGAGGCCAAAGACGATGTCGCGAGGGGCAGTGTATCCCTGCCCCTCCACGAAAAAGCGCGGAAAGTCGCCGCTCACCGTCAGACCGACGAGGAGACCCATGAATGCGATCACCGCGATATAGGCGGCAGCGAGGAGAGGTACGACCCGTTCGGGCCGGGGTCGGGGAAGCTTGTTGTTCAAGCTCCAGACGGCGGAGAGGACGAAGAGGACCGCCGTGACGAATGATCCGACGTTGTGCACGGTGACGAGGTCATTGCGGGCGGTGACGAGTGGTCCGGCCACGAGATAGGTGACGGCGAACAACAGGGCGGCGGATCCGAAGAAGAGCAGCCCCGGAGAGCCGCTGAGCCGATAGCTGCGGGCGGCAAGATAGGCGATGATCAGGCACGCGGCCGACAAGAAGACCGCGCTGAAGGTAGCGTAGAGGACCGCCGACTCGTGGACGCCGGTCACCCCGAGAGCCCGGATCAGCGCCATCGCAAGGACGATCAGGGGGATCACCAGCCAGGCACTCTTGTCGAGGCCGCTGAGCGCGTAGGGCTTGGGTGCGGCGCCCTCGACGGACAGAGCATCGAGACCGGTGAGTCCCTCTCCCGCATCACCGGAGCTGGACGATCCTGGCGGTGCCGACTCATCCCGGTAGCCTTCGAGAAAGAAGGTCAGGGACACCTGGGTCTTGTCGTCGGCGAGCCGAGACACGTGGACCTGATCGGCCAGCGAGACCATGAGGGGCAGCCCCAGGCCCCGGCGGCGCTCGTCATGGTCTTTTACGAGGCCGGGCCGGAAGGGTCCGTCGTTGATGATCTCCACGATCAGCCTGTCCGGGAGGACCCAGGCGGTGAGCTCGACCTCGCTGGCGGCATGCTCGATCCCGTTAGCGGTGGCCTCCGAAACAGTGACCTGAAGATCGAAGACGCGGTCGCCGTCCAGCGAAGCACGGCTCCCGATGTCGCCCGCCCAGGCCCGAACCGCTGACAGGCAGGAAAGGTCGGCCGGGATCGACAGGTGAAAAGGACGCGAGAGGTTCTGGGCCGGCAAGGCGTTCACGTCCCGGTCTCGCCAAGATACGCACGAGCCTCGTCCACACTGCTGAAGATCTGGAGTGACGGGTCGTCCGCGAGCCCCACCATAGTGAAAAGCCGCAGGATGTTGGCATCAGGCCCGATGACTCCGAGCCAAAGCCGTTCCTGCCTCCCCTTCAAGGCGTACAAAATGGCACCCAGTCCGCCGCTGTCGATGTACAGACAATCGCTCAGGTCAAGAAAGAGGCGGCCCTTCTCGAGGGCGAGCGCCCTTTGCACCGCATCATCGAAGATCGACGACCCAGAGTGGTCGACGTCCCCAACGATCCGTAGCAGAGGGATTCCCGACAGCGAGCCTTCAAAAACCTCCATCGCGCTCCTTCGGTGGCGACTATGTGACGCGATGCTCTCATTCTAGCCAACCGGATATTCGCACGTGACCCTCCCCGATATACTGTGGGTCAAGCATGGCGAAAGGGGACACGTGGATCAAGTCGCCGTCGGCTCAGGCAACTTGCGGATCTCCGGCATCAAGGGGGTTATCTTCGACCTCGAGGGCACACTGGTCGGATGCCAGTGGGACC
>JAJZQZ010000017.1 GCA_021802965.1 Actinomycetes bacterium | reverse complement strand
GCGGCGCTCCGCGCCGCGCCTTCACTCCCACAGCCCTCGCAATCCCACTCGGTCGACCGAGTAACGATGATCGCGTTCGTGGATGCCCACCTCGACCTCGTCTCCCACCCACTCCCAGGTCGCGCGGTACCAAGCGAATGTCCTGGTCACCGCCTCGAGGCGCGCGTCGGACCCCGTCCCTCGATCGAGGTCCCACTGGAAACGGAGCTCGCCCTCCCGCAGGACCCCGGGACCCACGTCTGGACCCACCAGGGATACCGCGCCCCACGAGAGCCGCGCGACCCCTTGGCCTTTCGCCGCGTAGAGGCCGACAGCCGGAGACCCTCCCTCACCGGGGTCTTCTGATTCGAAGCTGAAGACCCAGGAGTCGCCGCGGGCCGCGGCGACCGGTCCGCCTGACGGAGAGAGGCCGGAGAGCCACAGGCCCACGTCGTCCGGGCCGGGCCGACCCGAACGCGAGAAGGCCGCCGCGACGCGCGGGGAGTCCCTCTGCACCCCGGCACCGGCCACCAGGCCCCACCGAGCCTTGGCCACCGTCCCCGAGGAACCCACCAGAACCCCGCCCTCGAACGGCGCCGCGATGACAAGCACGGGCTCGACCAACTCGACCTCCTTGCGCGGACGGTACCACGCCGATGGCAGCGTTGCGGGCGCTGGGGCCATGTTGCTATCCTTGTGGCCCCGCGACCAGGAGGTGTGACAAGACCGTGGAACCTCGAGCCAACTCCGCCTGGGCGCGCGCCCTGCGCCGCGCCGGCCGCATGTCGTCCGAAGGCCGCGCGGCCCTCCCGTTCGTGCTCGCCTGCGCCGGCGTGCTGCTTGCGGTCGGGCCGTTCATCGGCACTGCCCACGCCCTGACGCTCACCACGCCCTATCCGGCCGTATCCGTGCAGCCGGGACAGTCGGCGAGCCTAGACCTCCAGGTGAAAGACCCTCAGGCCGTCCGCGTCGACCTCTCGGTGACCAAGGTGCCGACCGGCTGGAAGGCATCCATCAAGGGCGGCGGCCGAGACGTCGGTGCGGTGTTCACAGACTCGGCCGACAATCCCCGGGTCCAACTCGAGGTGGACGTCCCCGCCGACGCGGCCACGGGCTCCTATCAGATGGTCGTGCAGGCGCGCGGGCCCGGCGGCACGGTCGATCTGCCGGTCACGCTGACCGTCGCGTCGACGGCCCAGGGCGGCACCACCCTCCAGTCGGCGTTCCCGTCGCTGCGAGGGCCCGCCGACGCCGCCTTCCGCTTCTCGATCGATCTCCACAACGGCTCGACCGAGGAGCGCACCTACAACATCTCCGCCAAAGGGCCGGAGGGATGGCAGGTATCGCTCAAGCCTTCCGGGTCGGATAAGGAGACGCCCAGCGTGCCCGTGGAGGGAGAAGGCACCCAAGCCCTCGACCTGCAGGTGACACCACCCGCGGATACAAAGCCCGGACAGTACCCCATCACGGTGCGGGCCAGCGGAGGCGGCGAGGATATCTCCCTGGACCTCGGCATCGAGGTCACCGGCACCTACACCCTGACCTTCACGACACCAGACCAGCGCCTCAACGCTCAGATCAAGGCCAACGGCGCCACGAAGGTCCCGCTGGTGCTCAAGAACGACGGTACGGGCCCCCTCCTGGGAGTCTCGCTCTCGGCGACACCGCCGGCCGACTGGGAGGTCACCTTCGAGCCCCAGGTCGTCGATCAGATCGGGGCCGGGGAGAGCCTGCCCGTGACCGCTATCTTCACACCCGCCAAGGGCGCCATCGCCGGCGACTACGTGGTGAGCGTGAGCGCACGCGCCGATCAGGCCAACGCCACCTCCGATCTGCGGGTGACCGTCAAGACCTCGACGTGGTGGGGTCTCGTGGGAGTCCTGGTCATCGTGCTCGCCCTGGCCGGGTTGTTCTTCATATTCCGCCGCTTCGGGCATCGCTGAGGGAGGTCGCGTGGGTTCGCCCGCCGAATATGCGATCGTCGCCGCGGGGCTGACCAAGCGGTACGGGGGGTTCACGGCCGTGGACCGCCTCGATCTCAACCTGACCCGCGGCGAGGTGTTCGGCCTCCTCGGCCCCAACGGAGCAGGCAAGACCACCACCATCCTCATGTTGCTGGGGCTCACCGAACCCACGGAGGGCGAGTCGCGGGTCGAAGGACACGATCCCGTCCGGGATCCTCTCGCGGTGAAGCGCTTGGTCGGCTACCTTCCCGACAACGTGGGCTTCTACCCCAATCTCACGGGGCGTCAGAACCTGCGCTACACCGCCGATCTGAACGGGCTTACTCGGCGCGAGGCGCCAGACCGGATCGATGCGCTCCTGAGTCAGGTCGGCCTCCAGGAAGCGGCCGACAAGCGCGCCGGTACCTACTCCCGGGGGATGCGCCAACGACTTGGCATCGCCGACGCACTGGTCAAAGACCCGCGCATCCTCATCCTCGACGAGCCTACCATCGGAATCGACCCCGAAGGAGTGCGCGAGCTTCTGGCTCTCATCCGCCACCTGAGCCACCAGCGCGGCATGACGATCCTGTTGTCGTCCCACCTCCTGTCCCAGGTCCAAGCGGTGTGCGATCAGGTGGGTATCTTCATACGCGGGCGCCTCATCGCGACGGGGCCCGTGGACACGCTCGGGCGGCGCATCGCCGGCGAGGACGGGTTCGAGATCGAGGTGCAGGCGTACGACCCGCGGGAGGCGGCGCCGGCGAACGGAGCGGTGGGTAGCAGCCTGGCCGACATCCCCGGGGTACGCGAGGTGGGCGCGGAGGACACCATGTGGGTGGTCCACGCCGAAAGAGACGTCCGGCCTCTCATCCCTGGCGCTCTCGCCGCGCACGGCCTGGTGGCGATACACCTGCGCCTGCGGGGCCAGAGCCTGGACGATGTCTACGGACAGTACTTCCATGGCGAGACCGGGGTGAACGATGCCTGAGGACGAGGTTCCCCGAGCACTCGCAGGCGAAGCCGCCGTATCGGCCGGCGAGGACGACCCGATCGAAGGCCCCGAGGAGCACCGCGGGCGCCATAAGTTCGACTTGGTGCCCGTGGGCGTCGGGCCCGTGCTTCGCAAGGAGCTGGCCGACCAGCTCACCGGCCTCCGCTTCGCCATCCTGCTCGTGCTGATCGGGGTGGCCGCGCTGGCCTCGGTGTACCTGGCCGGCCAGGCCATCAAGGACGTGGCCTTTCAGGCCCAAGGAGCACGCAACGTCTTTCTGGGGCTGTTCACGGTCTCGGGGAACGGCCTGCCGTCGTTCGTGAGCTTCGTCTCGTTCCTGGGCCCCTTGCTGGGCATCGCTTTCGGTTTCGACGCGGTGAACAGCGAGCGGTCACAGGGGACCTTGAGCCGCCTGGTGGCTCAACCGATCCACCGCGACGCCATCCTGCTGGGCAAGTTCCTGGCCGGCCTCGCCACAGTCGCCCTGACCCTGGGCGTGCTGATGCTGCTGGTGGGCGGCCTCGGGCTGCTCATCGTCGGAGTCCCTCCCTCCGCGGAGGAGGTGCTCCGCTTGATCGGGTTCTTCCTCATGACCGTGCTCTACGTGGGGTTCTGGCTGGCTCTCGCCCAGGCCTTCTCGGTGGTGTTCCGCCAAGCCGCCACCTCGGCCCTCGCGGCGATCGCGGTGTGGCTCTTCTTCGCCATCTTCTGGAGTCTGCTGGCCGGTCTCGCGGTCGACGCCCTGGCGCCGCAAGGCGCCGATCCCACAGTGGCCCAGGTATTGCGCCACGAACGCCTCTCCGAGGGCTTCGGGCGCGTCTCGCCGATCACCCTCTACGGTGAAGCGACCGCCCCCATGCTCGATCCCAGCGTGCGCAGCCTGGGCGCCTTGTTACCCGCGCAGGTCGACAGGGCGATCGCGGCGCCGCTCGCGCTCAGCCAGAGCCTGCTGCTGGTATGGCCGCAGATCGTCGCCCTCGTCGGCGTGGTGCTGGTCTTCTTCGGGGCGGCCTACGTGATCTTCATGCGCGAGGAGATCCGGGCCTAGGGGCCCTCGAAGGTCGAAGGCTTGGCCCCCCGGCAGAGCCGCCGGGGCGAGACGCGGCCGGTCGGTCAATCCTGTACGTAAGGCTCCCGGGCGGCCAATGCGACCGCCGCCCGCTGCAGCTCCCGGCCCAGGTAGGCGGCATGGTCAAGGGTGCCCACCAAGCCTCTCTGCACCACCGTCCGGGCAAGCTGCGAGCAATCCGTCCCAACCAGCACGCATGTGCGTACGTGCTGGTTGGTGTAGTGCTCCACGATCAGTCGTCGCGCCGAGTGGTCGGCGAATATCAGCAGGTACCCGACGGGATCGGGACGATACCGGACTTCGCCCGCGTCGTCCCCACGCGCCGAGGACTCCGAAAGTGTTCCCACTTCACCGCCGACCCCCTCCGACCGGCCGACAGCGGCCGAGCGTGGCGTCCGGGTCATCTCCACCCCCGCCGCAGCTTCTATCGCTGCTGCAATCGCGGGCACATCGACGCTGCCGCGCATGTCGACCAGCCGGATTCGCCGGCGGAACGCCTCCGCAGCGGCGACGGTCAGGTTCTTCAACACCGGGCGGCGGCCGAGCGCCTCCCGGACGCGCATGGTCTCCGGATCCACGCCGAGGGTCCATAGCTTCAGCAGGGCGTCCCCAGCGCAGTGACCCGTCGGCGCTGAGCCCCCGGTCTCGGGACCACACAAGATCAGCACCTGTATGGCAGGCGCGGCGAGGATGTTCCGCACCAGCTTCTCCACGCCGACGTTCTCAGTCGCCGTCGAAGCGGCCGCGGCAAGGCCGGGATATGCCGCCTGAGCAAGGATGCGGGCGAGCCCGGGATCCCCCAAGGTGCTGACAGCAACGGGGCGAGCAGGGTCGACTATGAAGAGGTCGGCGGGCTCGATAGGCCACCCGACCTCCCCGCAAGGATGAGAGGACACTACCGCCGAACGCTGGGGGTCGAGCCCCTCGGGAAGGAGGGCGACAAGATCGTGGAGGTCGTTGACCACCGAGACCGGGTGGCAGGGAGCGCAGCCCATTCAACCGTGAGTCCCCTCAGAGGAGTCGATAAGAGCCCGGAGTCGAGTGGCGCGGGCGGCCAGATCAGGATTCTTCCCTCGCGCCCGCGGCCCGAGAAGCTCCCCGTGCCCGTCGATGAGCACAAGCGCGGCCACGGTCTCCTCAGCCGCGTCGCGATAGCAGTGACAGGCCAGGCACCCGGGGTGCTCACCGGCCACGCTCGCGATCTGATCGGCCACCGAGGCTAGACCTCGAACAAGGCCGGCTTGCATGATCACGGCCATCGCACGGACTCAGAGGCCGAGCAGGTCCGCGACATCGACCAGACGCTCGACGTAAAGGTCGGGTGGGTTGGCGGCGAAGGCGGTCGAAGTGGATTCCCCTCCGCGGATGATGGCGACGCGAGCGCCCGCGTCGCGCGCGGCGAGCACATCGGTCACGCTATCGCCCACCATGAGCGCGGCGCTCGGGCTCGTCCCCAGAAGCTCGGCCGCCTTCCGCAGCCCCTCACCGGCCGGCTTCATCAGCTCCACGTCGTTCCGACTGACGAGCACGTCGATCAGCTCGCGCAGCGCGAACTTGCCCAGGGTCTCGTCGACCCACTTTGCGCCGACGTTGCTCACCACTCCCACCGGCATGCCCCCGGCACGGAGCCGCACGAGAAGCTCCGCCGCGGTCTCTCGCGGCTGCCAGCGGGTGGCTGCATCGGCGTCCCAACGGTCGTAGACGGGCTGCAGCCAGCGCTCGAGGTCGGCGCGAGATCCGGACGAACCAGCCCCCCGTAGCGCGCGGTTCCACATCTCAGCATACGACTCACGCGCGATCGCCGCCGCGTCGAAGCCATGCTCCACCATCGTGCGGCGCAGATCGGCTTCGCCGGCCTCGAGCTGCCACTGGAACCCTACCAAGGTTCCTTCAAAATCGATAAGGAGGGCAGATACGCCAGCGAGATGGTCCATGGGTGCATCATACGGCATCGACCCACCTGTTCCAGCTGCCTCCATGTCTGGTTTACGGATGGCTGCCCCGGGTGTACGTTCATAGTGTGGGGAAACACCCTGCGAAAGGCGTCGACGAGTCTGGGGGTGGTCAGCATGAAGATCGAGCTCCACGGGATCCCTGAAGAGATCGTGATCGGCGACGTGATTCAGACGGTGCACGGCGTGGGCACCGTGACCGCGATCTCGAAGCCCACGAGCGACCGCGACAAGGCCATGCTCGAGGTGGACCTGGGCAAGAAGTGGGTCCACGTCGAGGATGTCGACGCCATCATCACGCGCGTGGAGGGCGAACGGCGGCGCAGCCCCGAGATGCGCTGGGACGAGCACGACTGATCCCCGGGCGTGATGCCCGCTGAGAAGCTCTTCTGGGACCAACCCTATCGGACCGAGTTGACGGCCAACGTCACCACCGTCGCCGGATCGACCGTCACGCTCGACAGGACCATCTTCTACGCCTTCTCGGGAGGCCAAGAAGCGGACGCGGGCACCATCGACGGCCGACCGGTGCTCGAAGCGTCCTGGCGCGGCACCGAGATCTACTACACCATCCAGGGCACCCCCGATCTCACCCCCGGAACGGCGGTCATCACACGTATCGACGGCGAGAGGCGTGACCGGCTCGTCCGTCTGCATTTCGCGGCTGAGATAGTGCTCGAGCTCGTCTACCAGCTCTTCGGCAGGCCGCTCAAGATCGGGGCGCACATCGCTGAGGACAAGGCCCGCGTCGACTTTCTCTGGCCGGGGCGGATATCCGATGTCTTCGCAGTGGTGCTGCCGGAGGCTCAGCGGATCATCGGCGAGGACCTCCGCATCGTGAGCGCCTTCAGCGACCGCTCGACTGAGCGGCGCTACTGGCAGATCGAGGGGTTTGCTCGGGTCGCCTGCGGCGGCATCCATCCCCGGACGACCGGTGAGGTGGGAGCGATCTCGCTCCGGCGCGAGAATATCGGGAAGGGCAAGGAGCGGATCGAGATCCGGCTCGCCCGTAGGAGCGGTGCGGATCCGCCACATGCCCTTGCCATATACCCCCCCGGGTATGTATGCTATATCGCGCATGCGGAGCGACCCGCCAAAGACAGCCAGGAGGCATCGATGTCGACCAAGATCTCGGACCAAGAGTTGAGCGAACTGAGCCAGGGCGAACTCCGGCGTCTGGTCGAAGCGTTGGAGGAGGAGCTCGAGGACGTCCAGATGGAGCGATCGATGACTCTCGGCGGCACGGGCGTGCATATCGGCGCCAAGGAAGCCGAACGCATGCGCAACGAGTTCGACAGAGACGAGGCCCGTATCGAGACCAAGCTCGAACAGGCGCGGAGGCACCTCGACGAGGTCACGGAATGACCTCACGCCAGCAAGCGGGGTGTGGTCATCACCCCGCTCGCTGATCTAGAGATCGGCCCGGATACGAAGGCCGGCTGCGAGACCGCTCAGCACGTGCCAAGCTCTCGGCAATCCCCTTGGCTTCGTCTGTAGACAGTGGGTTCCGTTGCTCGGCTGTTCAGCCACATGTACTTGTAGGCCAGCGCGATCGATGCCATCACCACGGCGACCGCCCCGACGATGATGGTGCTCCACAAGGCGTTCCCATACTCACCGCTGAACCCCCCCTCGATCCTGCTGGAGAGGGCGAAAGGCGAGGCGATCAGCCACGCCCCGGCGAGAACGTTCAGCCAGCTTGGCACGACAGAGCCGCTAAGAGCCGACCAAAGGCCGAAGACGAAGAGGGCGGCCCCCGAGATATAGCTGCTCCACATCAGCGTGGTCTGGTCCGTGAATCCCAGCACCCACGGTGACACGAAGAGCCAGATGCCGGCAAGCACGATTACCCAGCTGGGCCAGCGGCGCGAAAACGACATGTTGTCCATGTCTGCTCCTTAGTTCCACACTCGTTCCTCGTACACTGTTTATTTTTCCCTGCAGAGGCACTAAACAACCCTAGAGACTGCTCTTTCAGGGACACAGGTCAAGACGATCGACCCGGCGAGTAGTTGGGCGCGTGGATCCTAGCCCGACCGGGAGGCCGGCGGGCATTGTAGACTGACCGCGGGGCGAAAGAGGCGAAGGGAGCGCGATGAAGATCTCCATCTATGGGACGGGCGCCGTGGGCGGGTTCATCGGTTCCCAGCTGGCGTTGGCCGGCCTCGCGGTGAGCGCCGTCGATCGAGGCCCCAACCTGGAGGCCATCCAGACCAAAGGGCTGCGTCTGCGCATGGATGGGCGGTTGCACACGGTCCAGCTCAGGGCGACGGCTGACCCAGAAGAGCTCGGGCCTCAGGACCTGGTCATCGTGGCCGTGAAGGGCCCCTTCCTGGCCGACGTCGCCGGTCGTATCGGCCCGTTGCTCGCCCCTGACACCATGGTCCTGACCGCGATGAACGGGGTTCCCTGGTGGTTCTTCGACGGCCTGCGGGGCGAGTTCGAGGGCACGCGCGTCGACGCGGCCGACCCGGGCGGAGCGATCCGGGCCGGCATCCCCACCTCCCACGTGATCGGGTGCGTGGTCTACGGCAGCTTCTCCGTCCCGGAGCCGGGCCTCGTCCAGCACACGACCGGCAGGAAGCTGATCATCGGCGAGCCGGACGGGGGCGATTCACCCCGCGTGCGCCGCCTCGCCCAGCTCTTCACCGGCGCCGGCCTGGAGATCGTGGTCTCGTCTCGCATCCAGGCGGACATCTGGTACAAGCTGTGGGGCAACATGACGATGAACCCCATCTCCGCCTTCACCGGTGCGACCTCAGACCAGATCCTCGACGATCCCCTGGTGAACGACTTCTGCCTGGCCTGCATGGACGAGGCCGCGGCGATCGCCGCCCGCATCGGGTGCCCCATCAGCGAGAGCGGCGTGGAGCGCAATCGGATCACCCGGGACATGGGTTCCTTCAAGACCTCCATGCTGCAAGACGCGGCAGCCGGCAGGCTCATCGAGATCGACACCATCGTGGGGGCCGTTCGGGAGATCGGCCGTAAAGTGGGCGTGCCCACGCCCCACATCGACATCCTGCTCGGGCTCGCACGGCTCCACGGGGGCGTGCATGGCCTCTATCCGTGGCAGCCGGGGATGGATTGAACCATTCGGCGCGCGCCAAGGCGCATGAGACGCAGTTGCCCGTTCTATTGGTGGCTGGAACCCAGGGAAAGATGGCTGCCCGACGAGGATTCGAACCTCGACTAACTGATCCAGAGTCAGCCGTGCTACCGTTACACCATCGGGCAAAGCGGTGGAAGTTTACCACCGTGGCGCCCACGAAGCCTAGCAGCCTCTTGGAGAGGAACCACACATCGCCCCAGACTCCAAGGCGCAGCTCAGCGCTTCTGGCAGCCCGGGTTTCGTCCTCGAACGGGCCGCTACCCCTGCTTCCTCTCGATGCGGGCCCACGCGTCCTTGAGCGTGACCGTGCGGTTGAACACGGGAGCACCCGGTCGCGAGTCCTCGGTGTCCGCGCAGAAATAGCCGAGCCTCTCGAACTGCACGGGTGCGCCGGGCACGGCGGAGGCCAGCGAGGGCTCGAGCTTGCAGCCCGGCAGGATCTCCAACGAGCTCGGGTTGAGACCCTCGGTGAAGTCCCGCCCCTCGGGCACGTCGTCCGGGTCCTCCATGGCGAATAGGGTCTCGTACAAGCGCACCTCGGCGTCGACGGCGTGCTGCGCGGACACCCAGTGGATGGTCGATTTGACCTTGCGCCCGTCCGGTGTATCGCCGCCCCGCGTGGCCGGGTCGTAGCTCGCCCGAACCTCGACGACCTCCCCCGTCTGTGGGTCCTTGACGACACCCGTGCAGGTGATCAGATACGCCGAACGCAACCGCACTTCGACTCCCGGGCTCAGGCGATGATACTTGGGCGGGGGCACCTCACGGAAATCGTCCTGCTCGATGTACACCACGTTGGAGAACGGCACCCGCCGCGTCCCCGCTCCGGGGTCCTCGGGGTTGTTGATCAGCTCCATCTCCTCGTCCTGCCCGTCGGGGTAGTTCTCGATCACGACCCGCAGCGGGCGGAGCACGGCCATGGCGCGCGGCGCCCGCCGGTTGAGGTCGTCGCGGACGAAGTGCTCCAACAGCCCCAGCTCGACCATGTTCTCGCGCTTCGCGACCCCGATGCGGTCGCAGAAAGCCCGGATGGCCTCCGCCGGATAGCCTCGGCGGCGCATGCCCGAGATGGTCGGCATGCGCGGATCGTCCCAGCCGCGCACGAACCCCTCCTGCACCAGCCGCAGGAGCTTCCGCTTGCTCATCACCGTGTGGGTCACGTTGAGGCGGGCGAACTCCCGCTGCCGCGGGTGCGTCCGCGGGAGCTCGAGAGCGTCGAGGATCCAATCGTACAACGGCCGATGCACCTCGAACTCGAGCGTGCAGAGGCTGTGCGTGACGCCCTCGATGTAGTCGCTGAGGCCGTGGGCGAAGTCGTACATCGGGTAGATGCACCACTCGTCGCCGGTGTGATGATGGGGGACGTGGCGGATGCGGTAGAGCACCGGGTCGCGCAGCCAGAGGTTGGGCGACTGCATGTCGATCTTGGCCCGCAGCGTGCGGGCGCCATCGGGAAACTCGCCGGCGCGCATCCGCTGGAACAGGTCGAGGTTCTCGGCCACCGGCCGCTCCCGGTAGTCGCTCTCCCGCCCCGGCCTATCGGGGGCTCCGCGCATCGCGTCGAGCTCCTCGGCCGAGTGGTCGTCGACGTAGGCCTTGCCCTTCCGGATCAGCTCCAGGGCGAACTGGTAGAGCGGCTCAAAGTAGTCTGAGGCATAGAAGGGCTCGAGCGCTTCCCGGCCCTCCTCCGCCCCCATGACGGGGACGATATGGTAGTCCTCGTGGCCGCCGATCTCGCGCCTCTCGGCGAGGCACCCGACCGGCTTCAGGCCCAGACAATGATCGGCCCACCCGGCGATCAGCCACTTGACATCGGCGGTGATCGAGTCGACGTACTCGACGTCCTCCTTGGTGGGGTTCGTGTCGTCCATGCGCAGGTTGCACTGCCCGTCGAAATCGCGGGCGATGCCGAAGTTCAGGCAGATGGACTTGGCGTGCCCGATATGGAGATAGCCGTTGGGCTCGGGAGGGAAGCGGGTCACGACCTTGTCGACGCGGCCTTCAGCTAGATCCCGCTGGACCATCTCTCGCAGGAAGTCCTGGCGCTCCGGCTGATTCTCGGGCCCGGGGCCCACGTTAGGGTCGCGCATGTATCTCCCCCTGGGGCTTGGCGACGCGGCACCACCTACCCCTGGCGATTCGAGCGTTGGTTGTCGCGCGAATCATACCTTGGGTGCGCGCCCACGTCCGATCGCTGGACGATCCTGTAGTAGTCGACGCGGGAGTGGCGCCCACGGAGATGATAGTCGAGGCATTGAGCCCGGGCCTGGACACAGTCGGAGAACTGGTCGGGAAGCACAAGCGGTCCGTGAGCGATATGGTGCTGGCCAGCGAGATCATGAATGATGCCCTGCGCTTGCTGCGTCCCGCGATGGAAGCGGGTGGTCGACCCACAGGCGATACGGTCGTGATCGGGGCTGTCGAGGGCAACCGGCAGAATATCCAGGGCAGGCAGATCGTCGCGTCGGCGTTCATGGGAGCGGGATACAAGGTGGTCGATATCGGGGAGGACGTGCCGCACAGCGAGTTCGTGAGGGCGGCCAGGGAGCATAAGGCGACCGTCGTGGCCACTTCGGCCCTGAACTCGCTGAAGCCTCAATGCGTAGCTCTCAATCAGGCCCTGATAGACGCCGGGATCAGGGATGATGTCGTCCACGTCGTCGGAGGCTGGGGGATCACTCAGGAGTGGAGCGACAGCGTCGGGGCGGACGCATGCGGAGAGAATGCAGCAGATGCCCTCGACAAGGTCCAACGGATCCTGAGAGGTGACCTTCCGCGCCACCCGTCGCGAGACCCAGGGCCACCTCTCCCGGCCAAGTAGCCTACGTACAAAACCCCTGCAAATCAAAGGGGCCGGAGAGGGGAGTCGAACCCCCACGGGCGTAGCCCTACGGTGTTTAAGACCGTTGCGTCTGCCATTCCGCCACTCCGGCTCGTGACGGCCCCGGCGCCGCTCGCGGCGCGGGGCCAGACCGTCCTCATAGTAGCATCGGCGTCACCGGCTTCACGCGCGCGGCCCGGACCGAGATGCCCCATGCGCGCTACGAGCTCTTCAGTCCCTCACCCAGCACCAGGATGCCATCGAGGATATCCCGCTCGGAGACGGTGAGCCTCTCCCAGCCGAGCGCTTCCATGAGGGCCAGGAGTATGTCTCCTCCGGCCACGATGACGCCCTCCCGACCCGCCTGCATGCACCCCGAGTGGCGGCGTTCGGCGGGGGACATGAGGGCCAGGCGCTCGACCTGCTCCTCCAACTGCCCGCAGGTCAGCTCGCGCAGATGTATCGCGTCGGAGTCGTAATCCTCAAGGCCGAGCACCAGGCAGGCCAGAGTGGTGACGGTGCCGGCGACCCCCACCAGGCGGGCGCCCCCCAGGGCGTCGGCTCCGAACCGATCGGCGACCGCCCGCCCGAGCAGCGCGGCTTCGGCGCGCACCGCGGCCCGCTCCTCCGGCGGCGGTGGATCGTCCGTGAACCAGCGCGCCGTCGCGCGTACGCACCCGACATCGAGACTCGTGCCGGCCACTGTCCCGTCGGAGAGCCGGCGCACGAGCTCCGTGCTGCCACCCCCCAGGTCGAGCAGCACGATGTCGCCGTCGAGGTCGAGAGTGGCGCCGGTGAACGAAAGCAGGGCCTCCGTCTCCCCGGAGACCACGCGCGCGAGCAGCCCATGCTCGCGGCCGAGGGCGGCGACGAAGGCCCGCCCGTCAGCGGCCTCACGGCAGGCACTGGTGCCCACCAAGGAGATGGCTTCGCTACCGGCCCGCCTCGCCTCGGCGACATAGTCGGCGACTGCGGTCGCCGTGCGACGGCGGGCTTCGGGCAGAAGATCCCCCGACTCGCGCAGCCCCTCGCCCAGCCGCGTCACCCGGGCCTCGCGGAGCAGCGTCTGAGGGCGCCCGTGCTCCATCTGGGCCACCAGGAGACGCACGGAGTTGGTGCCCAGGTCGATGGCGGCCCGGCGGCGGCCGGCAGGGGCGAAGGCAGCGCAGCGACGGTCGCCGCACCAAAGGTCGCCGAACCCGGCGAGCAGATCGGCCCACTGACTCTGAAGGTCGCCTCCAGACATGGGTGCCGCGTCGCCGTCGCCAGCTATATCGCCATAGACAGGCGGCGCGTCGTCCATGACTGGGCTCGCTCTGGGGTGTCCGAACCAACCTTCCGTGGCGGCCAGGAGCGCTGCGACATACGCGTGCAGGCACGTAGCTCGTTCGGGATCGTCCGGACCTCCGATGCCTGCGCCCATGACGGCTCCGCAGTCGGAGAGGCTTCCGCCCGGACCCGCGTTCGCCTCGGTGCGGGCGTTCGCCAGCTCACTCCTGCGGGCGCGATACGAGGTGGCGAGCTCTTCCAGGGCGCGCGAAAGCCGGGGCTCCGCGCGCACCCGCTCTCGAAACGCCGCGACGCCTCCTCTGGATTCGACTCCTCCGACAACATCGACGGCCGAGGGGCAAACCAAATAGAGAAGCGTGGGAAACGGGGTGCCGTCCTCCAAGTAAGGGGAGGTCTCGATCACCGCCGGGAATCCGTAGGGGCAGGTGACGGCGACGCCGACAAGGCCTCGCGGGGGCCGGCCGATCTGGCCGGCCACCACCCCGGTCACCCACTCGGCGTCAGGCATGTCCGCAGCACCGCGGAGGCGAGGCAGTCATCAATGAACGCCGCGCTAGTCGGAGGTGGCGGCTGTCGGCGGGCTATTGATGGTCGTGCGGGCGCCGGCCGGCTTCGTCGTCGTGCTCCGCTGCTTGGAGGTGGTGGTGGTCGAAGGCGCGACGGTGGTCCAGGGCTTCATCCCCTGCGGCTTGTACACCCCTGCGCTCACCACGGTGGTGGGCCCCGGGTCTGAGTTTCCGTCGGCTTCGCGTCCGACATGAGTGAGCGCCATGAGGGCAAGGACGGCCGCGACGACCAGCAAGACCCCTACCGAGAATGCGGACGAACCTCTCATCGCCGGACTGCGCCGTTCGCCGTCATGCCCAGCGCGCCCTGGCGGCGAAGCGTCATGCTTCAGCAGCCCACTAGAACAGCCCGCGGATGGCCGTGACAAGGCGCTCGAGCGGTCCCGCCTGGCGCGGGGCTTCTTGGGCGGAGGACGCCGGGGTGGTCTCCGGAAGGTTCTTGACCACGAAGACCTCCTCCCCCGGCCGGCCAAGATTGAGCTCCTTGCGCGCCAGCGCCTCGACGTAGGCGTCGCTCTGAAGCCGATGGGCTTGGTTGGCAAGCTCGTCGGTCTGCGACTGAAGAGTGGCTACCTGCTGCTCCTTCGCGGCCAGGCGCGCCTGCGTCTGGCGGTAGTCGCGGTAGGGCGAGATGCTGGCCCCGATGCCCACGAGCACGATCACGGCGGCGATGACCAACGCGAGGGTGCGGCGACGCTTGGTCGCGGCCCCTCGGCCGCCGCCGACGGTCCCCGGGGTCGCCGAGCGAGTCCGGGTCGAGCGGCGCGACCCTCGCCGGACCGTGGAAGCGGGCGGGTCAGAGGCACTTCGAGTGGCGCGCCTCGGCGGGCGCGCCCGGGTCGTCTCTGTCGCGGTCGTTCCGGCCATCCTTCTCGTGTTCTCCAGCATCGGCCCTATTCCTCCCCCGAAGGCGGGGAAAGAGCCACGCTCAGCTGCGTCCAGACAGATTGGTGAAGGCCGCCAGCCCCGGGAAGCGCGCCGCTTCGCCCAGCTCCTCCTCGATGCGCAGGAGCTGGTTGTACTTGGCCGTCCGCTCGCCGCGGCAGGGGGCGCCGGTCTTGATCTGTCCGGCGTTCGTGGCCACCGCAAGGTCGGCGATCGTGGAGTCCTCAGTCTCCCCAGAACGATGGCTGACCACCGTCGTGTAGCCGGCGCGGTGAGCCATGGCGATGGTGTCCAGGGTCTCGGAGAGGGTGCCGATCTGGTTGACCTTGATGAGGATGCTGTTGGCCACCCCCATCTCGATGCCCCGAGCGAGACGCTCGGTGTTGGTCACGAACAGGTCGTCGCCCACCAGCTGCACTCTGTCCTTGAGGAGATCGGTGATCGCGGCCCAGCCCGCCCAGTCTTCCTCGGCCATGCCGTCTTCGATGCTGATGATGGGATACCGCGAGCACAGATCGGCGTAGTATTCCGCCATCTCTTGCGGCGAGAGGTCGCGTTTCTCACCCGACAGGACGTAGACGCCCCGCTCGGTGTCGAAGAGCTCGGTGGAAGCCGGATCGAGGGCGATGAAGATGTCTTCTCCCGCCACGTAGCCGGCTTTGTCGACCGCCTCCAAGAGCACCTTGATGGCTTCCTCGTTGCTGGCCAGGTCGGGGGCGAAGCCGCCCTCGTCGCCGACCGCTGTGCTCAGTCCGCGACCGGCCAGGACCTTCTTCAAGGAGTGGAAGACCTCGGTGCCCATGCGCAAGGCATCGGCGAACGTGGCCGCGCCCGCAGGCATGCACATGAACTCCTGCAGGTCGACGTTGTTGTCGGCGTGCTTACCCCCGTTGAGGATGTTCATCATGGGGACGGGGAGCTGGAAGGCGTTCACCCCGCCCAGGTACTGGTAGAGCGGCAGGCCCATGGTCTCCGCGGCCGCGCGGGCCACTGCGAGAGACACGCCCAGGACCGCGTTGGCCCCCAGGTTGCTCTTGTTGTGCGTACCGTCGAGTTCGAGCAGCACGGCGTCGATCTCCCGCTGCCGGGAGGCGTCCATGCGCACCAGAGCTTCGGCGATGGTGTCGTTGACGTTCTCCACCGCCTTGATGACGCCCTTGCCGCCGTAGGGACCGTCCCCGTCCCGCAGCTCGACCGCCTCGAACTGGCCTGTCGAAGCCCCCGAGGGCACCGCCGCCCGGCCGCGCACCCCGGACTCCAAGGTCACGTCCACTTCGACCGTCGGGTTGCCCCGAGAGTCGAGGATCTGCCGCGCATACACGTCGATGATCTCGGTGAGCTCGCTCATCGTGTCCCTTCTTGGTCGTCGTCGCCCTCGAGCCGGCCCTGGGCGAGCAGGGCCTTGGCCTTTTGATAGTACCCTTCCTGGTCGTCTAAACCCATCTCCTCGAAGCGCTCGCCCGAAACCGCCGCCAGACGGGCCGCCTCGCACACGCGCTGCCGGAAACGCCCCGAAGCCCCGCGGAGCTCGAGCTCCGGATCGGCCCCCACCTTGCGGGCGAGGTTGACCACCGCGAAGAGCAGGTCGCCGACCTCCTCGGAGATCCGTTCGGCCGCCCGGGGACGTTCGGTCGGATCGCCGGCGCCAGTCTGGTCGGCCGCTCGGGCCGCCGCGTCAGCGGCCATGGCCTCCTCTATCTCGAGCACTTCCTCGCGGATCTTGTCGAGGACCTGGTGCGCCGCCCGCCCGTCAAACCCGACGGTGGCCGCCCGCTGCTGCAGCTTGTGCGCGAATAGAGTGGCGGGCAGGGACGCCGGCACGGCGTGGAAGATGCCCTCCCGCCCCTCCGAGGTGCGCTTGATGGAGTCCCAGGTGCGACGCACATCTTCGGGCGTATCCGCGGTGGCTTCGCCGAAGATGTGGGGATGCCGCCGGATGAGCTTCTGCCGAATACCCGCCGCCACCTCCCCGAGGTCGTACCAGCCCTCCTGCTCGGCCACCCGGGCCAGGAAGTAGACCTGGAATAGGAGGTCCCCCAGCTCCTCGCGGACATGCGGGTGACGGTCTCGCCCCCCGGAGCGTACCGCGTCTATGAGCTCGTAGGTCTCCTCCAGGGTATACGCGACGATGTCTTCCTGAGTCTGGACTCGGTCCCAGGGACAGAGCCGCCGCAGCGTGGCGGTGAGGTCGTACAGCTGGGCGAGCTCCTCGAGGATGGCCTCGCGACGGGCATCGGAGGGCATCTCCTGCGGCGACTCAGCCTTCGCCCCTTCTCTCTGGTGCTCGTCCATCACCCTCCACAACCGCACCGGGGGCGGTAGCAGGCTGTTGGAATATGACTTCTCGCGGCGGGGGTGCGCTGGGAACGCGCGAGACAAGGACGCAGGAAGCGCGAATAGCAGCGCTATTCGCGCTTCCGAGGACGACGTATCGCGCCTCCCAGGGCGATTCGGCCGCCGAGACTTCGTGTTTCAACAGCCTCCTGGGCCGCCCCCGGTGAACAGATTCGCGCGGACGGCGGAGCCGCCGTCCGGTATGGTCCCGCCTGACGAGCTACTTGCTCGTGGTTGTGGTCGCCGCCGCCGCGGCCGTGGTGTCGGTGGCTCCGCCCGCCGCGGTCGTGGCGGTGCCCGCGGTCGTGCTCGTGGTGGACACGTAGGCCATGCCCTCGGCCACGATCACCTTGAGGTCCTCCTTGGCCTTCTTCAGCCAAGCATCCCAGACCTCCGACTTCTTCTTGTCGAGAAGCTGCGACTTGATCTGCTCTTTCACGTCGGCGAATGCGAGCTGCTTGGCCGGGTTGATCTCCATCACCTGGATGATGTGATAGCCGAACTGCGTCTTCACGGGTTCGGAGAGGACGCCCTTCTCCTGGCTGAACACGGCCTTGTCGAACTCAGGCACCATGGTGCCCTTCTGCACGTCGCCGAGGTCGCCGCCTTGGTCCTTGCTTCCCGGGTCGTCGGAGCTCTCCTTCGCCACAGCGGCGAAGTCCTTGCCTTTCAGGATCTCCTGGCGCAGCTTCTCGGCCTCGACCAAGGCCGCCTGCCACTGAGCGTCGGTGTACTTGCCGTCCGCTCCGGGGGTGCCGTTGTTGGGAGCCACGAGGATATGCCGGGCCTTGCGGGTCTCGTCCTGCTTGAACTCGGCCTTGTGCTCGTCGTAGTACTTCTGCAGCTCGGCGTCGGGCACCGTGGCATCCTTGGTCGCCGCGTCGGACACCTTGCCCAGCAGCACCCGCTCGGTGAGGTTGGCCTTGAGCTTCTCCACGGTGAGGTTCTCTTTCTTCAGAGCCTCCTGGAACTTGGCCTCGTCGCCGCCGAAATACTGCTTGACCTGGTCGAGCTGCTTTGTGACGTCGGCGTCGGTCACCTCAGCCTTGAGCTCGGGGGCCTTCTGCTTGGCGACTTCGAGCGTGATCATGTAGTCGAGGACCTTCTGCTCGAACTCTTTGTACGCGGCGGGGTCCTTGCTCTTGTCGGGAGCCTTCTCCTTGAGCTGCTCGGTGATCTCTTTCACCTTCGCGTCGAACTGCTCCTGCGTGATCGTCGTCTGCCCCACCTTGGCCACCGCGCCCTTGGGCAGGTCGCCCCCACAGCCCGACAACACGAGCAGAGCGAGCCCGAGGATCGCTCCCACCACTGCCAACTTCCTTACCACGCTTCGACCTCGCTTGTCCTCGCCCAACGCACTGCGCATCGGCAGTCTTCGCCGGGCACTTTCTACGCCGCTCCCGCGGCCTCCCCCAGACCGACGGGGAGTATATCACTGAGCACCTGTTCGACGACCTGACGGACCCCTCGCGTGTCGCCCCGAAAGCTGAGCGTCAGAAGCCCCGTGGTGGGAACGTACACGTACCGCCGGTCGCGCCCCCGGAGGGCCTCCCGAGACCCCTTGGGCAGGAACAGACCGGTCATGGTCACCTTCTGCTGGCGCACGGAGAGAGACTCGGCGCCCAGCTCCTGGAGGGTCATGCGTACCTCTCCCAGGAAGATGAGGTTGTCAACGGGCTCGGGGACCCTGCCGAAGCGATCCTGGAGCTCCTCTCGCAACGCCTGCAGCACCTCCAGGCTTCGCGCGGCCGCGATCCTGCGATGCAGATCGACCTTCGCAGCCTCATACGCGATGAAGGTCGAGGGCACGTACGCGTCGACGGTCACATCCACGCGGGGGACGCTCTCGGGCGCCGATTCCGCACCCTGGAGCGCCTCGACCGTCTCGTGAAGCATGGACAGGTACATCTCGAAACCGACCGCCGCGATGTGCCCCGATTGCTCGTCACCGAGGAGGTTGCCCGCGCCCCGGATCTCCAGGTCACGCATGGCGATCTTGAACCCCGAGCCCAATTCCGTGTAGTCGGCGAGGGTGGAGAGACGGGCCATCGCCTCGGGCGTGAGGGCGGCCTCGTCGGGGTGGAACAGGTACGCGTGGGCCACCCGGCTCGAACGGCCGATACGCCCCCGGATCTGGTAGAGCTGCGAGAGGCCCAGGAGGTCCGCCCGCTCGACGATCAAGGTGTTGGCGTTGGGGATGTCCAGACCGCTCTCGATGATGGTGGTGGTCACGAGCACGTCGGAATCGCCTCGCAAGAACGACAGCATCACCTTCTCCAGCTGCTGCTCGGGCATCTGCCCGTGCGCGACCGCGAAGCGGACGTCGGGCATGATCTCCGCGAGGTGCGCCGCCGTCTTGTCGATCGTCTCGACCCGGTTGTGGAGGTAGAACACCTGCCCGCCCCGGTCGATCTCGCGCCCGACGGCCCGTGTCACCATGCCTTCGTCGTAAAGTCCCACGTATGTCTGGATGGGGTGACGGTCGCGCGGCGGGGTCTCGATGACCGAGATGTCGCGGACCCCCGACAGAGACATCTGCAGGGTACGCGGGATGGGCGTGGCCGAAAGGCTCAGGGCATCGACCCGGACCTTGAGGTTGCGCAGGGCCTCCTTCTGCGCCACCCCGAACCGCTGCTCCTCGTCGACGATGATCAGGCCCAGGTCCTTGGGCTTGACGTCCTGGGAGAGCAGGCGATGCGTGCCGATGAGCACGTCGATCTTGCCCTCGGCGAATTCGGCCAGGATGCGCTTTTGCTCCTTCGGCCCCCGGAAGCGAGACACCATCTCGACCTTCACGGGGAACTCGTCCAAGCGCTCGCGGAAGGTGGAGTAGTGTTGCTGGGCCAGGATGGTCGTGGGCACCAGCATGAGCACCTGCTTGCCGTCCATGGCCACCTTGAACGCGGCACGGAGCGCCACCTCGGTCTTGCCGTAGCCCACGTCCCCGCAGAGAAGGCGGTCCATCGGCGTGTCCTGCTCGAGGTCGTCCTTGACCGTGTCGATGGCCCGTTGCTGATCCTCGGTCTCCTCGTAGGGGAAGTCGCGCTCGAAGCGCAGCTGCCACTCGGTGTCCTCCGGGAAGGCGTGGCCTTTGGTCGTCGCCCGCACCGCATAGAGCTGCAGCAGCTCGCCCGCCAGCTCCCGGACCGCCCGCCGCGCGCGACTCTTGACCTGCTCCCAAGCCTTCCCCCCCAGCTTGGAGAGACTCGGGGCGGCGCCGTCGGCCCCGACGTACCGGCTGACCTTGTCGATCTGATCGTGAGGGATGTACAGCATGTCGCCGTCTCGGAAGGCGATGTCCAGGTAGTCCCGGGTGACACCCGCGACCGTCTTTGTGGAAAGTCCTTCGAACCGACCGACACCGTGGTCCTCGTGGACGACGTAGTCGCCCTTGCGTAGATCGCGGAAGCTGGAGAGCTCGGCTCCGACGATGAGGCGGCGCGCGGACGTGGCCTTGCGCCGCCGGGGGAAGATCTGCGTGTCGGTGATGAGGGCCAGCTTGAGATCGGCGAGCACGAAATGACGGCGGTGCCCCGCGGTGAGGTAGGTCGTCCCTGGTCCCTCGGGTATCTCGGACGGCCCCGCGGGGCGCCCGGGAAGCCGCTTGAGCACGTAGAGCGCCCGCTCGGCTTCCGCCGGCGATTCGAAGGCCACGACCACCCGGTACCCGTCGGCGGCCATGCGTTCGAGAGCCCGCTCGGCTTCGGGTAGGCTGGTCACTGCCAGATCGCCGCTGGTGGCCCGCACGACGAGGTCACCCGGGCCCGTGCCGGCCGTACCCGCGAGGACGAACGAAGCGTGCCCCTCGAGCTCGCCGCGCACCTCGTCCCACGAGCGATAGTGGCGCCGTCCCTCACCGTCGGGACCGAAGACGTCGTCCAGGTCGGCGGAGAAGGCCTCGGTCCGAGCAGCCGCGCGCGTCGGATCGATCAAGACTATGCGCGTGTCGGGCCGCAGCATGTCCCCGATGGGCCGCGGCTCGACCCCCATCGCCTCGGTCGCGGCCTCCACGACCACCCGCTCCAGGTTGGCCAGGGAGCGCTGGGTGTAGACGGAGAACCTGCGGATGCTCTCGACCTCGTCACCCCAGAACTCGAGCCTCACCGGCGCGGACTCGGTGGCCGGAAAGACGTCGATGAGGCCTCCGCGCACCGAGAACTCCCCGGGATCTTCAACCTGGTCGACCCTCTCGTAGCCGAGATCCACCAGCTCTTCGAGCAGCCGGTCGAAGGTCATCTGCTGCCCCACGCCCAGGGTCAGGGGAGCCCGCGCTCCCGGGAGAGCGGCTTCCATGAGAGTGGCCGCCTCTACGACCACCACGTTGGGCCCCGCCAGCGCTTCGAGGGCGCGCGACCGTCGCGCGGCCACCCGGGCCGGGACCTCCGCCTCGGGACCGTACCAGACTCCCCGGCCGGGAAGACGCAGGACGGACCGCTGCGGCAGATAGAGAGTGAGCTCGCGGAAGAGCTCCTCGGCCGTGTCCTGATCAGGCGCGACCACGAGGGAGGGGGCCCTGGACCACTCCGGCTCGGCCAAGACTCCCCCGGCCAAGAACGGGTGGACGAAGGTGGGCGCGGCCAGACGCCCGCCGGAGTCGAGGGCCTCCTTGAACAGGGGAAGCCAGCGCAGGAAGTCGGTCAGTCGCGGCACAGCCACTCCTCGGCCAGGTCGGCGGCGCGGCCGATCGTCAGCAGCACGTCCTCCACCGGCTCGGTGAAAGGACTGAGGACGAAGTCGGCCAGGCTGATGCGCGGGTTGTCCGAGCGGCCCACCCCCACGCGCACGCGCCAGAAGTCACGGGAGCCCAGAGCCTGTTCCATGCTGCGGAGGCCGTTGTGACCGCCAAGGCCGCCCCCTTCCTTGAGGCGCACCTCGCCGAAGGGCAGCTCGACCTCGTCGTGGATGGCCAAGACCGACGTGGGAGGCACCCGATAGTAACGGGCCGCTTCACCCACGGCGACACCCGAGCGGTTCATGAATGTCATGGGCAGCACGAGAGCGACTCGGTGGCCGGCCATGCTGCCCTCGCCCACGAGCGCGTGGAAACGCGAGCGCAACGCGCCCCAGGAGTGGCGCCGGCGCAGCTCCTCACCCACCATGAAGCCGACGTTGTGCCGGTGCCGTTCGTATTGCGGCCCTGGATTGCCCAGGGCCGCGATCAAACAGGGGGAGGTGTCCTCGCTACTCTTCGCCCGCTCCACCCTCTGCCTCAGGCGCAGCAGCTTCTGCTTCCTCTTCCCCCGCCTCCATCACCCGCGGCGCGAGGACGGCGGCGATCACCACGGAAGGATCGTCCAGGATGACCACTCCCGATGGCGCCGAGAGGGCCGCCACGGTCAGATGGTCGCCGATGCCCAAGTCGCTGATATCGGCTTCGAGTACGCTCGGGACCGACGTCGGCAGGGCGCGCACCTGCACCTCGCGGTGCTGGTGGTCGAGCATGCCGCCCTCGGCGATCCCCTTGGCCGTGCCGATCAGCTCGATGCGCACCGGAGCCTCGATCTCCTGCTTGAGGTCGATCTCGTGCAGGTCAAGATGCACGATCGTGCTCTTGGTCTGGTGGCGTTGGATCTCCTTGACCACGGCGAAGTGCTTCTTGCCCTTGTCCCCGGGGTAGTGCAACTGCAACACCACGTTCTGGCCGTGAGCCAGGGCCTCGCGCAGCTCGGCCAGCCCGATGCTGACGGACACGCTCTCCTGACCCTTGCCGTAGATCACCGCCGGGACAGCGCCCGCGCGCCTCATGCGTCGCGCGGGGCCCTTGCCACTCGTGTCTCTCTTCTCCACAGACAGTTGAACGGTCTGCATCCGTATCTCCTCCTCGATTGGCGGCCCTGAGGCCTTTCAGAACAGTTGGTTGTCGCCTTGAAAGAGCTCGCTGACCGACTCGTCGGCGAACACGTTGTGGATGGTGTCGGCCAGGATACCGGCGGTCGACAGCACGACTATCTTCTCCCGATCGGCCGCGGGGTCGAGCGGGATCGTGTCGGTCACGACCAGCTCCTTGAGCGCCGAACCGGCGATGCGCTCGTACGCCGGCCCGGACAGCACCGGATGGGTGGCCGCGGCGTAGACCTCGACCGCTCCCTTGTCGATCAGCGCCTGCACGCCGTTGCAGAGCGTGCCCGCGGTGTCGATGATGTCGTCGACGATGACCGCCGTCTTGCCGGACACGTCGCCGATCACGTGCATCACCCGCGAAGCGTTGTGGTCGGGCCGTAGCTTGGTCAGCACCGCCAGGGACGCTCCCAGACGGTCGGCGAAGCGCTTGGCCATCTTGACGCCGCCCGCGTCGGGCGACACGACCACCACCTCTCCGAGCGCCTTGAAGCGGAAGTAGTCGGACAGCATGGGGGCGGCCGTCATGTGGTCGACGGGCACGTCGAAGAAACCCTGCAGCTGCCCGGCATGCAGGTCCATCGTGAGGACGCGGTCGACCCCTGCCGCCTGCAGCAGATCGGCGACGAGCCTGCCGGTGATGGGTTCGCGTGGCTGACTCTTCTTGTCCTGCCGGGAATATCCGTACCACGGCACCACAGCGGTGATCCGGTGAGCCGACGCCAGCTTGGCCGCCTGGATCATGATCAGAAGCTCCACCAGGTTCTCGTTAACGGGCCGGCAGGTCGGCTGCACGATGAACACGTCCGCACCCCGTACGCTGTCCTCGTACTTGATGTAGATCTCTCCATCGGCGAAGGTCCGGATCATGACCGGACCGAGAGCTATGCCGAGCTTGTCGGCGATCTTGGCCGAGAGCTCCGGGTTCCCTCGACCGGAGAACAACATGAGCGACCGGTAGGTCGTCTTGCGCACGCAGGTGCTGCGCGCACGCTCGGTCGAGAGCTCCTCGCTAGTCTCCATCATCCTCCCCACTCGCGTCGCCCGCCCGCCGGCCCGCATAGCCGAGGACGTTCTTCTGCCGGCAGCGAGCAATTCCGAGCGCTCCCGCCGGCACGTCTTTTGTGATTATCGAGCCCGCGCCCACCGTGACGTCGTCGCCAAGAGTGACGGGCGCCACGAAGACGGTGTCGGCTCCGGTCTTCACGTTATCACCGATGACGGTCGGATGCTTCTCACGACCGTCATAGTTGGCCGTGATGTTGCCCGCCCCGATGTTCGTGCCGACCCCGATCGTGGCGTCGCCGATATAGCTCAGGTGCGGGACTTTGCTGCCCGCGCCGATGGTGCTCTTCTTGATCTCGACGAAAGCCCCGGCCTTGGCGCCGTCCTCCAGGCGGGCGGCGGGCCGAAGATACGAGAAAGGTCCCACCTTCACACCTCTAGCCAGGACCGCCCCTTCTGTGTACGAGTGCCGCACGTGGCACTCCTCCCCGACTACGGTGTCGATCAGGGTCGCCGAGGGCCCTATGACGCTGCCGCGGCCCACCGAGGTGGAGCCGCGCAGACAGCAGAAAGGCAGAAGCGTCACGTCGGCTTCGAGCCGGACCGTGGCGTCGATGTGGGTCGAGTCGGGGTCTTCCACGGTGACGCCGGCGAGCATCCAGTCGCGGCAGATGCGCGCCCGCATGAGCGCCTGCACTTGGGCGAGGTCGACCCGGGAGTTGACACCCAAGGCCGCATCCGGATCGTCCAGGAGGACCGCACCGACCCGGCGCCCGCGGGATCGCAGTCCGGCGACCACGTCGGTGAGGTACAGCTCTCCCTGGTCGTTGTCGCTGCCCACTCCGCGGAGTATCTCGAGGGATTCGGCGCCCGGCAGCACGTACATGCCCGCATTGACCTCGGGCACCCGACGCTCCTCCGGCGTGGCGTCGCGGTGCTCGACGATACGGTCGATCAGGCCGTCGGAACCGGAAAGGACACGGCCATAACCCGAGGGATCGGCGGGTCGCATGACCAGCACGGTGGCGTCGACGGCTGAAGCAGCATGAGCCTCGACCAAGCTGCGAAACAGCTCCCCGGTGACCAGAGGGGTATCGCCCGAAAGGACCAGTACCGGTCCGTCGTCGATGAACGCGACAGCGGACAGAAGGGCGTCTCCCGTCCCACGCTGCTGCTCCTGCAGACAGACCTCCCAGCCGTCGGGAAGGATCGGCCGCACGAGATCATGACCGTGACCCAACACCACCACACGGCGACCCGCCTCCACCGCGTCGGCCGCGGCGAGGACATGGGAGAGCAGGGGGACGCCGCACACGGGATGCATGACTTTTGGAAGGTTCGAGCGCATGCGCGTACCGAGGCCGGCCGCGAGCACGACGATGGTGCTGATCGAACTCACCCGGATGCTGACCCCCAACCATCAAAACACGATGCTCGAGCGCGGCGCAGGAAAAAGGGAAGCTGGGGCGGCAGGATTCGAACCTACGCATGACGGGACCAAAACCCGTTGCCTTACCGCTTGGCCACGCCCCACCGTTCCCACGCCCGATCGCCCGGATGGGGCGGCGGGCCGGGGAAGTATAGGTCAGCCTTCGAGAGGCTGTCAAGGAAGGGGCGCCCCCCTAGGTAGGGGAGGAAGCGCTGCGCACAGCCAAAGCGGGCGTCCCCTCGGCCGTCAGAGCGGCGGCGATGCGCGAGGCCGAAGCGAACGACGGACACAACCCGAACACGGTCGGCCCCGAACCGCTCATGAGGGCTTCGAGCACGCCGTGCCGGCGGAGCGCGGCCTTGCGAATCTCGAGGACCGGTAGCAGCCGCATGCTGGCGATCTCGAGGTCGTTGCTGAGCTGTGCTCCGATCCGGCGCAGG
The DNA here is from genome assembly GCA_021802965.1 of Actinomycetes bacterium. Taxonomy (GTDB): domain Bacteria; phylum Actinomycetota; class Thermoleophilia; order RBG-16-64-13; family RBG-16-64-13; genus JAJZQZ01. Next base: position 2,957 of record JAJZQZ010000017.1, on the reverse strand, counting down.
AGGTCGGCCCTGCCAATCCTTCGGGCGGCCCCGTCGGAGCAGAGGCTCCGCCAGGCCGCCGCCTCTGCCTCGCTGCGGGCCAGGAAGGCATCCGAGGGCTCCGCGGGAGCCACTCGATCGTAGGTGCGGTAGACGTCCGCCGTCGAAAGCACCTCTCGAGGCGAGACGATCACCAACGGCAGCTCCGGCAGGTCGACGGGCTCCAGCCGTTCCCCCACGCCGGTGGCCAGGGCCGGCCGGGGTTGGAGGAAGAAGGGCACGTCGGCGCCCAGTCGCACTGCCAGGCTGGCCAAGGAGGCGCGGTCCAGTCGGGGACCTCCCGCCTCGGCGATGATCCGGGCCCCCACGGCCAGGGCGCACGCGCCGTCCGAGCTGCCGCCGCCGAGCCCCGCCCCCGTGGGGATACCCTTGGTCACACTGACGGAGCCCGAGAAAGTCCAGCCGGTCTCGGTCTCCAAGGCGCGCAGCGCGCGCGTGACCAGGTTGTCCGCGGGACTCACTCCGGCACAGGCCACCTCCAGCGGACACGGTCCGGACCCGGGAGGCCTCACCGCCAGCTCGAAAACCAGGTCGTCGTGCAGGGCGATGGGGACGAACACCGTGAACAACGGGTGGTACCCGTCGCCGCCGACGGGACCGACCAGCAAGGAGAGATTGACCTTAGCGGGCGCCTTCTGCCTCACGACCATCGCGGGTCTCCCGCGACCCACTCACCCGGCAGCGCGGCGCCCTCGGTCACTGGGTGAGCCGTATCGCCTCGATGCGCCACGGTTGGGCGTCTTCGCCCGTCTTGGCCAGAGTCACACCGATCGTCGAGAAACCGGCGACGTCGAAGATCCCCCCCGCCTTGCCCACGTCGAAGGTGAACTCGGCCTTGTCGCCCGAGACGTCCTGCTTCACGGGTAGGGCGGTGGAATCGCCTTTGTTGAGCGCCTGATCCGCCGCTTTGCCGGCCAGGAAGAGCTGGTAATCGGCCTGCTCGGGCTGGACGTTCCCCCGGTAGGCTTCGGTGGTGTACTGGGGGATCAGCGACTTGAAGTCGGTCTGATCGAGCTTGGCCGAGCCCAGTTTGGCTCCCAAGGCCTTCATCGTCTCTTCGGGAGGCGGCACCTTCGTGCAGCCGCCGAGTGCGACGACTACAGCCAGGGCCGAGACGAGAGTCAGCAGGAGGATGGCCGCGCGGCGCGTTCCGCGGCGCGGTAAAGGTGAGATCGAAGCGCCCCGTGGGGTCATGTGGAAGGCCGTCCTTTTCATCGATGCTGGGACGCTCTATTTTACCCCAGCCGGCTGCTCGAGGACGGCTGAACGGGCCGTTGAAGTAGTGGCGCGGAGCCTCCTAGGATACGGCAGCTCGATCCGCGCCGGCCTCCTAGTCCGGCAGCAGCGCGCCGAGCGCAGCGGCGAGGGGGACGAAGCCCTCCGGGGGCAACTGCTCGGCCCGGACACTCTCGTCCAACCCCATCTCGGCGAGCGACGCGGCCACCGCCTGCTTGTCCAGCGGAAGGGCGCCGCACACGGCGTTCGCGAGGCGCTTGCGCCGCTGGCTGAAGGCCGCGTCGATCACCTGCCTTACCAGTCGGGGACGACGGGCCACCAGGTCATCCCGGGTCACGCGGTCGAGCGTCAGGAGGCTGGAGTCGACATTCGGACGGGGATAGAAGATCGAGCGGGAGAGGGGCCGCACCTCGACCACGCGCGCGTGCAGCTGCACCCATACCGACAGCCCCCCGTAGGCCTTGCTGCCCGGAGGCGACGCCAACCGGTCGGCCACCTCCTTCTGCATCATCACGCAGTAGCGTCTGATTTCGGGCAGCCGCCACACCGCTTCGGCCAGGAAAGGGCCCGCGATCGAATAGGGCAGGTTGCTGGCGCAGAGCGTGGGAACAGGGTCCAGCTGCTCGAGGGGGGCGTCCAGGATGTCGGCGAAGTGCAGACTGAGACGGTGGGGCTCGATCTCGGCGAGCGACGCCCGCAGAGGGGCCTCCAGCGAGCGGTCGATCTCGAAGGCGTGGACGTGGGCGACGACGCGCGCCAGGGCCCCTGTGAGGACCCCGAGACCGGCCCCGACCTCGATGACCACGTCGTCCGGCCGGGCTTCCAGCCGCTCGAGGATCACTCCGAGGATGTTGTCGTCGATGAGGAAGTTCTGCCCCAGAGACCGCTTGGGCACCACCCCGAACTCCGCGACGCGGGCCAGAGAGGTCTGGCTGGGCGTACGACCGGTCGCACTCACGAGGCACCCCAGGCTGAGCCCCGAAGCCCGCCGCTCACGATGATCCGGCCTCGGAGCGCAGCTGCGCGACCCACTCGCGGACCCGCCCCTCGGTCAGGTCCCGCTGGTTCATCCTGTCTAGGGGCAGGCCGACGAAGCGGCCCTGCCTGACCGCGAGAGACTCGTCGAAGTCGTATCCGTCGACCGGCCACCGACCCACCACGCGGGCGCCGCGCTCGACCAGCTTGTCGTAGACGATGCCCATGCTGTTCACGAACGTGGTCGACCACACCCGCTGGTCGCCCGACGCGAACACGGCCACGGGCCTCATGCTCAGGTCGGCCCGGTCGAGCTCGCGGATGAAGGCATCCCAGTCGTGCTGCAGCCCCCCGAACCCCCAGGTGGAGGTCCCGAAGACCAGCAGGTCGTAGCCGGCGAAGTCCTCGGCGCGGGCGGACTTGACGTTGTACAGGTCCGCGGACTCGATCCCGAACTCCGCCTGCACCAGCTTGGCCACACCCTCGGTCGCGTAGGAGGTCGACCCGTAGAAGATGCCGACGCGGGCCACGGCCTCAGCCTTCGGGAGCGCCGGCCCCGGCGGCCGGCGGGGACGCCGAGCCGGGTTCGGTCGCGGTCTGGACCACGCGCAGCCTCGGGAAAGCCCGGGCGGCGTTCGCCGTCACCTGAGAGGCCAGAGCCTCGGGGGTGGTGCCCCGCTCTCTGGCCACCGCGGCGTAGGTGTGGA
>JAJZQZ010000229.1 GCA_021802965.1 Actinomycetes bacterium | reverse complement strand
CATCTCGACCTACTGCGTCCACTCCCCCCTCTGGATGGACATCCAGCCCCGGGAATGGGGTTGGGACGTCATGAAGTCCACCTTCGGCCGCCAGTTCGACGACCAGGGCAACCCGATAGACGACCCCTGCGTGGCCATGATCTACAAGGAACCCCAGAGCTAGAACGGAGATCGCTCCGAAGGAGAACTGCATGCGGACGTTGGACGAGTACCCCCGTCGCCACGCGCAGCGCCGGCCCGACAAGCCGGCCGTCATTATGGGCGAGCGCGTGCTGACGTGGGGGGAGCTTGACCGGAATATCAACCGGGTGGCCCATGCCCTGCTCGACCTGGGTCTGCAGCGCGGGGAGCGGGTGGCGGTCATGCTGCCGAATTGCCCCGAGTACTTCGAGCTCTACTTCGGCATCAGCCGCGCCGGTCTGGTCGCCGTGCCGACGAGCTACCGCCTCACGGTGCCGGAACTGGTCGAGATCCTCGGGTTGGCCGAGCCCACCGTGCTGGTCGCGAGCCCGGGAGCAGCGGAGACCGTCGCGGCGCTCCAGGAGCAGCTGCCCAGCCTCACGCAGGCCGTCTTCCTCGCGACGGGACACGACGAGGCCAACGCGGCCCCTCACGTTCCGGGGGCCGTCGATTATGCCGCCCTCTTGGGGCCGGCCTCCGACGAACCCATGGAGTCGCCCTGCGAGGAGGGCGACACCTTCGCCATCTTCTTCACCAGCGGCACCACAGGCCTGCCCAAAGGCGCAATGGTGTCGCACCTGAACCTCGAGGCCAACGGCTTCAACCAGTTCATCGCCGACCAGAGCCGCCCTCATGACGTGAACCTCGTGGGGACCCCCTTGTACCACATGGGTGCGGTCTTCATGGCCATCACCTACATCATGATGGGCTGCACACAGGTGGTCGTCGAACGGTTCGCGCCCAAAGCCTGGCTCGAGAACCTCCAGCAGCACTCGACCACGGTGGCCCTCCTGGTGCCGACCATGCTGAACCAGATCCTGAACTTCCCCGAATTCGGCGACTACGATCTCTCCTCGCTGCGTCTGGTCTTCTACGGCGGCGGGCCCATGCCGCCCGCCGTGCTCCATCGAGCTCTGGCGACGTTGCCTTGTGGGTTCACCCAGGGATACGGACTGACCGAGACTCTCGAGGCCTCGTTCTTGGTGGCCTCAGATCACGTACTCGGCGGGACCGAGGAGCAGACCGTCCGCCTGGCGTCGGCCGGCCGCGAAGCCGTGGGAGCGGACATCAAGATCGTCGACGATGACGGCGCCGAGCTCGGCACCGGCGAGATAGGTGAGATCATCATCAGCTCCCGCTCGAACATCTCCGGGTACTTCCGCAATCCCGAGGAGACCGCGCACGCCGTCCGCGGGCGCTGGTTCTACACGGGCGACCTGGGCTATCTCGACAAGGACCGCTACCTGTTCGTCGTCGACCGCAAGAAGGACATGGTGGTCAGCGGCGGCGTCAACATCTACACCAAAGAGATCGAGGCGGTCATCTACACCCACCCCGCCGTGCTGGAAGCAGCCGTCATCGGACTGCCGGACGACGAGTGGGGCGAGATCGTGACGGCGTGCGTCGTGGTGCGCGACGGGGCATCGCTGGGCGACACCGAGATCGTCGAGCTCTGCCGCTCGAATCTGGCCGGCTACAAGAAACCCCGACGCGTGGTCTTCGTCGACGAGTTGCCGAAGAACCCCAGTGGCAAGATCCTGAAGCGGGAGCTCAGGACGAAGCTCTCCGACTGACGCGGCGATACCTGACGGGGGCGGAGCGGACGCACGTCCGCTCCGCCCCGAACCGGATAACCCCTGGCAGTCACTTTCGCTAACTGCCAGGGCTTGTCTCCCGCAAGTTGCATCACGCACAGGCTTCCAGTAGACTTCACCGTCTGAATCGTCCTCGGTTTCTGGAAGCATGCGATTGGTGCAGGGGGCAGGCATGCCAGGTGCACAAGCCAAGTCCGCCAGACTCCACGAAGCGGTGGCTTCTTTTGCCGCCCTCATCCACGAGAGCCTCGACATGGAGCGCGTGGGGGCCAACTACATGGCGGCCATCGCCCCGCTCATCCAGGCAAACTCGTACGGTATGTATCTCCTGGATCCCCGGGGCGGCCGGCCCAAGAGGATCGCGGTGAACGGTGGGGTGGACAGGTTCATCGCTCGGTACGAGCTCGCCGCCTATGCGCAGGATCCGCTGCTGCGGTACATGACGCGGACCAGGGAACCCGTGCACGAGGGCCAGCTTTTCTCAGACGTCGAATGGCAACGCACCCCCCTGCGACGAGCCCTTACCAGACGCAACCAGGCGCCCCGCATCCTCGAGGCTCCCATCATCGTGGGTGAGAACGTGCGAGGAGTGCTCTTCTTCACCCGCCGCCCCGACGACTCTCCTCCGTTCGGCGACGATGACGTGCGGATGCTCAAGACCATCGCCAACCACGTCTGCCTGGCGGTGGGGCATGCGCTGCGCTTCGCCGAGATGAAGGTGCGCTGCGAGATCTCGGAAGAAGCCTTGCAGCTGGTCGATGTGCCCCTCATGCTGAGTGACCCCGCGGGTAACGTCCGCTTCTCGAACCGCGCCGCCAAGCTTGCCCTGCGCAGCGCCGACGAGGCCGTGCGGGGCGGGGGTTTCCGTGACACCTTCCTCAAGAACCTCGATCGCCTGGCAGCCGGCCACCAGTCCATGGCGGCCGCCCGGGTCGCGTCTTCTGGATCCGGCGCCGGATCGAGCGGACTGGTCCTGCGGTCCACCGTGGTCCCGGTGGGGGAACCGGTGGTGGCCACGTTCATCTGCCGGGACGAACACGACGAGGCCGAGGCGACTGCCGCCCGCCCCGTCCTCTCTCATCGGGAGCTCGAGGTGCTCGAACTGCTCACCCAGGGACTGCAGAACAAGGAGATCGCCCAGCGGCTCTTCGTGAGCACCAACACGGTCAAGTACCACGTCAAGCGCATCTATCGCGCAGTGGGCGTGGCCTCGCGCACCGAGCTGCTATCGCGAGCCTACGCGGGCAGCCTCTTGTGAGGATGTAGAACCCGCATCCGCGCGGGTGTCGGACGAGACTACACGCACGCCCGAAGCTCGAGCCACAAGCCGCCATCAGTCACTACCCGTACGCCCTCCACCCCGGCCTGGCTCACCATGGCCTGAGCCTCTTCGGGAGTGACGCGCCGCTTTCCCACGGCCTCGTTGAGTGCTCTCGAGCGCTCGGCTATGGGGGCGATCACGGCCTGAGGCGTAGCCGGCCCGTAGCCCCCTCCGACCCATCCGAACCCACCGGGCGCGAGGACACGCCGTATCTCCCGCAAGAGACCGGGCATCAGGAAGAAGAACGCGCCGCGGACTGTGACCAGATCGAAGGCGCCATCCGGCGCGGGAATGTGATCTATCGGACCTTGGCAGGTGGTCAGCCGCGGGGCATGACCGCTCTCGGCAGCCTGTTCCCGCGCCCACCGCAGCACCGCTTCGGACTCGTCGATAACCGTCGCGACGAAGGCCTCGGACACCCCCAGAAGGCCCAGGGCGAGCCCCCCGGCGAACGGGCCAAGGTCGAGGATACGGCCGCCGCTGATACCCGAGACCGCGATCAGATGCTCCACCATGAACGGGTACACGGGAACCCAGAGTTCGTTGATCTCTCGGATGATCGTATCGTCACGGATCATGGACGGCACCTTACCAGATGGGCTGCCGGACGAGTGGCCCCGGAGGCAGGCCTCCGGCCCGGCCGTGTCGAGGACCGCCTTGATGTCCTCGGTCTCGGCCTCGACTGAGAGGCGCATCCGTGCCCGCCCGGAACGGGCGGGCACGGATGCCACCGCGAGGGGGGGCTACTGCTGCTGGCTGAGGAAGTCGGAGATCAGAGCCTCGTCCGTACCGCCCTGCATGAGGGTGTCCAGGAAGCCCTTCTCGAACGTCCTTTGCGCGGGATCGATCCATGTGCCGATGTTGGTACCGTCGTAGCGGACCGATTTCAGCATGACGATCTTGGGAGCATCGGCGAGCTTCATCTGGCCGGAAGCGAGACGATCCAGCTCTTCGGCGACGCCGGCGCCCATCTCGGTCCACAGGCCGTCGTACGTCATGGTGATCATGCCGGCCTTCACGCCTTCGATCCCCTCTGGCGAACCGTTGGTGGCGGTGATGATGATGCCCTTCTTGTCGCCGGCCTCGTTCCAGATGGTCTTGCCGGCCGACTTGACCGCGGCCGCCGCGCCCAGAGCACTAGGTTCGTTGAAGCACCAGATGGCCTGCACGTCGGGGTACTTGGTCAACAGGTCCTGCACGATCGTCTGGGCGTTGCTCGCCACGTCCTTGAGATTGTCCTGGTGTTCGAGGACGGTCAGGCCGGCAGCTGGGGCCGCCTTCAGCATGTTCTTCGTGATGTAGGTGATGTAGGGCACCGGCTCGCCGCCGATGACCAGGATCTTGGCCCCGGGGATGCGGTCGGCGATGTACTTGGCCGCGTCAGCCTGCTTGTCGGGAGTCTGATAGCAGTCCACCACGAAGCCCGTCGTCTGACTGGGGCCCGGGCTGATCTCGGTGATCAGGGGGATCCCCGCTTTGAGGACTCGCTGATACGCCAGGACCGATGCGGGGCCCAGCGAAGCCGTGGAGATGCCATTGACCTTCATGCTGATGAAGGTGTCGAGGTCGGCCACCTGCTTGTCGGCGGACAGGTTGGCGTCGGAGATCGTCACCTTGTCGCCCAGCTGTTCTGCGGTCTTCTTCAGCTGGGTGTCGAACTGCACGATGACCTGGTTCGAGGCGATCGGACTGACACGGGCAAACGTGTAGCCACCGCCTGAAGCCGTGGTGGCCGCCGTGGTGTCAGAGCCGGCCGTCGTCTGGTCGGATGGCGCGCCCGTGGTCTGGACGGCGGCGGTGGTGGTCGTGGTGGCTCCGCCGCAGCCGGCCAGAACGGCCGAGATCGCCACGACGGCGACCAGCGCGACTAAGAGCACGATACTCCAGATCTTCTTGTTCATGTGGTCCCCCCTTCTGGGGTTGCTGCTGTCTTCATCGGCCGATGCATGTGTGATCGATGTCCCTCGCTCTTACCTTGTCCTTTCTCTCGCCTTGCGTTCATCCGTCTACCTGAGCAGCTGCCGTGCGATGAGCAGCTTCTGGATCTCCTCGGTGCCCTCCTCAAAGTGGAAGCTGCGGGCGTCGCGGAAGTGACGTTCCAGGG
>JAJZQZ010000228.1 GCA_021802965.1 Actinomycetes bacterium | reverse complement strand
CCCAGATCACGGCCGTCGCCCCGGCGGGGACGACCGGCACCACCGTGGACGTGACGGTGACGACCCCGGCCGGTACCAGCGCCGCGGGCGCGGCCAGCAAGTACAGCTACGGGGCGGCGGTCGCGGCCTTTTCGGTGACGATGACCGGCGGCACGACCCCGCTGTCGGCAGCGGCCAAGACCGCCGGCACTCCCTTCAGCGTGCGCGTCAGGGCGGTGGATGCGATCGGCAATCTTGTCACCACATATACCGGCACGGTGTCCCTGACTTCGAATGCTTTCGCGGGCACTGTCAATGCGGTCATCTCCGCGGGTGGCCTGGTAGACGGGGTCACCATAACCCCGACCATGGCAGGCGCAGGTGATCGCAAGATCACCGCGAGCGCGGGAGCCATCACGACTTCGGACGCCTCGGGTTTCTTCACCGTGAACGCCGGCGCCGCGACCAAGTACATAGTCACCTCGAGCAGCTATAGCCCGGTGGCGGGATCCCCCGTGACGATCAGCGCCCAACTGGCGGACGTCTACGGCAACCCGGTCAGCACGTCGGGCAATGTCGTCACCTGGACGAAGTCGGATCCGAATGGATCGTTTGCCGCTCCTACCAGCACCACGGGCGCAAGTGGCATCGCGACGGTGGTGTTCACCACCCACACGGTGGTCGGAACCGCGACGACGGTGACGGGATCGGACGGTTCATTGACGGGCACGAGTGCTGTCATCACCACGATCACGGGCGGCAGAGGATAGTCCGGGCCGGCGCGGTCTGAAGCCCGCCGTTCAGGCCAAGCTGCGCAAGAAGATAGTGCCGAGGGCCCCATTGTGGGGCCCTCGGACCGCGCCCGGTGTTCTCCTTCGGCTGGGCTCCCGTACCCCTTGCTTGCCGGCACGGCATTCACGCGGAGTGCAGTCTTGTGTAGAGCCCCCTCGTATGCCCCGGTGGCTTTCTTGAAATGGCCCGGGCCCTTCGGTATCATCCGCATTCGCCTCCGAGCGGGTAGCTCGTGGGGGGGTGCCCGAGTGGCCAAAGGGAGCAGACTGTAAATCTGTCGGCGCAGCCTACGGAGGTTCAAATCCTCCCCCCCCCACCATCTACACTCTCCAAGCGAAGCCACGGGCCGTGTGTTCGGGGCGGTGCCGGCCTCCATAGCTCAGCTGGCAGAGCACTTCCATGGTAAGGAAGGGGTCATCGGTTCGAATCCGATTGGAGGCTCCATTGCGTGGCGGCGTAGCTCAGTTGGTCAGAGCAGCGGAATCATAATCCGCGTGTCGGAGGTTCGAGTCCTCCCGCCGCTACCAGATCATCGGGACCCAGGGTCCGGCTCAGGATGCCGGCACCTTGGGTCTCAGTGTGGGACCGGTGTGGTAGCATACGGAGTTACTCTGAGTAGGGAATGGTGAAGTAATGCGGGTTCGGGTCACGATGGCGTGCCAGGAGTGCAAGCGGCGCAACTACACCACGATGAAGAACAAGCGGAACGATCCCGAGCGGATCGAGCTGCAGAAGTTCTGCAAGTGGTGCGACACCCACACGCTGCACAAAGAGACCAAGTAAGGTCGGCAGCCGGCTAGAGGCGGCAGGTCCTACCCTACCTGGGAGAGACGCAGGGCAGTAGCTCCAACGGTAGAGCGCCGGTCTCCAAAACCGGATGTTGGGGGTTCGAATCCCTCCTGCCCTGCCAGCTTCTGATAGGAAAGGTGCGATAGGCACTATGGCGAAGATGAACGCGAACTCCACCGACAAGGCGGCTGCCAAGCCGGGCCTTCTCGGTCGAGTGACGGGAGGCAGCCGCGCCGCGGTGAAGACGCCGCCGAGCAAGGCCTCCGCGGGCAAGCAGGCCCGCGCGGTCGGGCCGACTGACCGCCGTTTGCCCCGCTTCCTGCGCGAGGTGCGCATCGAGATGGGCAAGGTCACGTGGCCTCCTCGTCCCGAGCTCATCCAAGCGACCTCTGTGGTGATTGTGGCCGTCGCGATCGCGGCCGCGTATATCGGCCTGCTCGACCTCGTCTGGTCCAGTCTGGTCAACCTGGTCCGGCTGAGCTAGCCGGCGCGATCTCGAAAAGGTAAGGACGCGCCATGCTGGCGAAGTGGTATGTGATCAATACGTATTCGGGGCACGAGAACAAGGCCCGGGCCAATCTCGAGCACCGCATCCAATCGATGGGCCAGGTGGCCTACTTCGAGGACATCGTCGTGCCCACCGAGCAGGTCATCGAGACCAAGGGTGGGGAGAAGGTGCAGATCGAGAAGCGCATCTTCCCCGGTTACATCCTCGTCAAGATGATCCTGACCGACGACTCGTGGTCTCTGGTGAAGAACACCCCGGGCGTCACCGGTTTTGTAGGGTCCGACAACAAGCCGACCGCGTTGACCCCCCCCGAGGTGGACCGCATCCTGCATACCTCGACGGTCGAGAAGCCCAAGGCGAAGGCGGAGTTCTCGGTGGGTGACCAGGTGCGCGTGATCAGCGGGCCGTTGACGGACTTCACGGGCGAGGTGTCCGAGGTCAATATCGAGCAGAGCAAGCTCAAGGTGATGGTGTCCATATTCGGACGCGACACTCCCACTGAGTTGGGTTTCGAGCAGGTCAAGAAAGTCTAGTAGGCGAGCGAGCTCCGCCTGCCGGCGGAGGGACGAGACGGAGAGGTCCAGAAGTGGCGAAGAAAGTACGGGCAGTCATCAAGCTGCAGATCAACGCGGGCGCGGCCAACCCGGCTCCTCCGGTGGGTCCGGCCCTGGGCCAGCACGGCGTCAACATCATGGAGTTCTGCAAGGCTTACAACGCGCAGACCCAGGACAAGGCGGGCACCGTCATCCCCGTGGAGATCACGGTCTTCGAAGACCGTTCCTTCACCTTCGTCCTGAAGACGCCTCCGGCCGCGGTGCTGATCCGCCAGGCCGCCGGCGTCGCCAAGGGATCGGGGAGCCCGCGCAAGGAGAAGGTGGGCAAGATCAGCCGCGATCAGTTGCGCCAGATCGCCGAGGTCAAGCTGCCCGACCTGAACGCCAACGACATCGATGCGGCCATGCTCGTGCTCGCGGGCACGGCTCGCAGCATGGGCGTCGTGGTCGAGTAGTAGTACCGGGAGCTCGCGGCGGCCTGCGGCCGCCGCCCCCCGGGCATCAAACCGCCCGCGCAGACAGCGCGGGCACGAGAGGTGGGAGGGCCTTCAGGGTCCGCATGACCACCAGGAGGTACGAGACATGAGCAAGGACTCCAAGCGTTGCACGGAGGCCAGACGGGCGCTCGACCCGGGGCGCCTCTACTCCCCCCTCGAGGCTGTTCGCCTGCTGAAGGCCATGAACACGGCCAACTTCGACGAGACCATGGAGGTCCACGTCAAGCTGGGCGTCAATCCCCGGCATGCCGATCAGCAGGTCCGGGGCACGATGATGCTCCCGCACGGCACCGGCAAGACCCTGCGCGTGGCGGTCTTCGCCAAAGGCGACAAGGCGACCGAGGCCGAAGAGGCCGGCGCTGACATCGTGGGCGCCGAAGACCTGGCGACCCTGGTCGAAGGCGGCATGCTCGACTTCGATGCCGCCGTGGCCACACCGGACATGATGGGTGTGGTCGGCAAGCTCGGCCGCATCCTCGGTCCCCGCGGCCTCATGCCTAACCCGAAAGCTGGCACGGTCACCTTCGACGTCGGCAAGGCTGTTACCGACATGAAGGCCGGTAAGATCGAATACCGCACCGACAAGTTCGGCGTGGTGCACGTCATCATCGGCAAGAAGTCGTTCGACGAGCGCCGACTGGTCGAGAACTACGGAGAGTTCCTCGACGAGCTTATCCGGGCCAAGCCGGCCGCCGCGAAGGGCAAGTATCTGCGCAGCATCACCGTGACCAGCACCATGGGCCCCGGTATCGCTGTGGATACCCTGAAGGTCCGCGGCTTCATGGAAGAGGAGGCGGTCGCCTGACCGGGTGATCGGCCGGGGGCTCGACCGCCGCGTCTTGCGGCCGGTCCGGCTTCCGGGAAGCGGGGCTTGTGAGCGTGAGGCCCCGCGGGTATACTCAGCGCGCTCTAGGGCCCGTCTGTTGAGGCGGGCTCCCAGCCGGAGACAGCTGGTGTCGCTCTCGGGCGACATAATCGGCCGCCGGGTCGGCGCGCGGGACATCCGCGTTCTGCCCCTTGCTCGTGCGAGCGGCGGCCCGCCAGCCGAGGCGGGATGACGGCATGACCGCGCCGGAGGCCCAGCGGGCCGACAGCGCGTGAAGGTCTTAGCGTCCACCTCTGTCTCCAGAGGTGGACGATTTTTTTGGAAAGGAGGCGAAGTCCATGCCGAGACCGGACAAGGTTGCAGCCGTCGAGGAGATCATGGCCGAGATGAAGTCGGCCAGCGTCTACTACGCGGTCGATTTCCGGAGCCTGTCGGTGGCCGAGGTCACCGATCTGCGCGGGCGTCTGCGCGCTGTGGGCGCGTCGTTGATGGTGGTCAAGAACACACTGGCCAAGCGTGCGGCCGCGGATGCGGGCCTCGAGGGGCTCGATACCCTTCTCCAGGGCCCCACCGCACTCGCGTTCTGTCGGGAGGATGCCGTCGCACCGGCCAAGGTGCTGCAGGCGTTCATCCGAGAGAAGAAGCGGATGGCCATCAAGGGCGGCTATCTGCAGAACCGCGTGCTCGCCGGCGCGCAGGTCGAGCAGCTGGCGGTACTGCCCAGCCGCGAAGAGCTCATCGCCAAAGTGGTGGGTGGCATCGCTGCCCCGCTCTACGGTCTGGCCAACGTGCTCACCGGGCCCATGCGTGGGTTCGTGGTCGCACTCGACCAGGTCAGACAGCAGAAGGAACAAGCGGCCTAAAGGGTCGGCTCGAGATGAAGCCTCGGTGGCGAGGCGTCATCCGTGACCACCAGGAATCCGCAGGTATGTCGTTGACGATGGGCGCACTCGTATCGGGGCGCTGCATCACACAGGAAGGAGTGAGTCTAGTATGACTTCACAGGAGCTGATCGAAGCCATCAAGCAGATGACCGTCCTCGAACTGGCCGAAGTGGTCAAGGCGCTCGAGGAGGAGTTCGGCGTGACCGCGGCCGCACCTATGGCCATGGCCGCCGCTCCCGCCGCCGGCGGCGCGGCCGTCGAGGAAGAAGAGAAGACCGAGTTCGACGTCATCCTCTCGGGTGCCGGCGACAAGAAGATCCAGGTCATCAAGGTGGTCCGCGCGATCACCGGCCTGGGCCTCAAGGAAGCCAAGGACCTGGTCGACGGCGCCCCGAACCCCGT
>JAJZQZ010000227.1 GCA_021802965.1 Actinomycetes bacterium | reverse complement strand
CCCTGCTTCTCCAGGTACCGCCCGAGAAGCGCCGGCACGCGCCTGAGTTCCTCGGTCAGACGGACGACCTCCGTCTCCTGCAGTGTTCCCCGGGCTTCGCCCAGGTAGATGCCGAGGAGGATCATGGCCAGGACCTGCGCCAAGAAGGTCTTCGTCGCCGCCACCCCGATCTCCAGCCCCGCCCGGGTGAAAAGCACCCCGTCGGCTTCACGCGTCGCTTGCGAGCCCAGGATATTGGTCACCGCCAGCACGTGCGCGCCGGCCTTGCGGGCCAGACGCATGGCAGCCAGGGTGTCCGCGGTCTCGCCCGACTGGCTGATGGCGACACAGAGTGTGCCGGGACCGATGACGGGGTCCCGATACCTGAACTCAGAGGCCACGTCGATCTCTACCGAGATGCGGGCCCAGCGCTCGATGGCGTAGGCGCCCACCATCCCGGCGTGGTAGGAGGTGCCGCACGCGACGATCACCACCCGCTGTATCCCCCGGATCTGCTCGCGGGTCAGCTCCAGGCCGTCGAGCACCACCCGGCCCCGATGATCGATGCGTTGCGTCAGGGTGTCGGCGAGCGCATCCGGCTGCTCGTGGATCTCCTTGAGCATGAACGTCTCATAGCCGCCCTTCTCGGCGGCCGCTTCATCCCAGTCGATCTCCTCGGTCGGCCGCTCGAGCCTCTCCCCAGCCAGGTCGTACAGGTGCACGCCTTCCCGATCGGCTACCACGATGTCGCCGTCTTCGGGAAAGATGACCGCGCGGGTCTCGGAGAGGAACGCCGGCACCGCCGAGGCGAGGAAGCTCTCCCCGGCGCCCACGCCCACGACGAGCGGGGTCTCCTTGCGGACGCCGACGATCACGTCGGGCTCGTCCACGGTCAGGGCGACCAAGGTGAAGTGACCTTCCATCTGCCGATAGGCATCGCATACCGCCCCGCGCAGCGATCCAGCGTAGGAGCGCTCCAGCAGGTGCGCCACCACCTCGGCGTCGGTCTCCGAGGTGAAGATGTGTCCCTCCGCCTGAAGCTCCTCACGCAGGCGCAGGTAGTTTTCCACGATGCCGTTCAGGACTATGGCAAACCGGCCGGTGCAATCGGTGTGAGGGTGGGCGTTCTCGTTGGACGGCCTGCCGTGTGTGGCCCAGCGGGTGTGAGCGATGCCCACGGTGCTGTGCCCGTCGAGGGTGTGCAGCACGGACTCCAGGCGGTCGAGGTTGCCCACCGAGTGCAGCAGCCGGAACCGGCCCTCCTCGATGACCGACATACCCGCCGAATCGTAGCCCCGATATTCGAGCTTGCGTAGCCCGCGAAACAAGATGTCCCGACACGGGCGCGGGCCCACATAACCGACTATCCCGCACATGGTCTCACCCTTCTCCGCCGCACAGGCGTCCGTCCGGCTACACCAAGCATCGCTCTACCACTTCGGCCAGCCGTCCGGCTACCTCGCGACACCGCTCCTCGGTGGGAGCCTCCACCATCACGCGGATCAGGGACTCGGTGCCCGAGGGCCGCAGGACTATGCGCCCGTCGTCTCCCAGAGCCGCCTCTTCCTCTTCGACCGCACTCCACACGACTGCGGCCTCTTTCAGCCGGTCCTTCTTCTGCACCGGGACGTTCACGAGCACCTGCGGAAAACGGGCCATCGCCGAGGCCGCCTGGTCCAGCCCCTTTCCCGACGCCCGGAGCGCGTCGCAGAGCAACAGGCCGGTCTGCAGACCGTCACCGGTCGCCCCGGCCGGCAGGTAGATGACGTGACCCGACTGCTCGCCCCCGAGGACGGCCCCGGTCTGGAGCATCCTCTCGAGCACGTACCGGTCGCCGACGTCGGTCACTTCGACGTGGATCCCGCGCTCCCGCATCGCCCGGTGGAAGCCCAGGTTGCTCATGCTCGTCACGACCACAGTGTCGTTCGCGAGCTGGCCCAGCTCGCTCAGCCGGGAGGCCAGGATGGTCAAGATCTGGTCTCCGTCGACCGGCCGACCGGTGGCGTCGACCGCGAGCACCCTGTCTGCGTCGCCGTCGAACGCCAGCCCGAGGTCGAAGTCGCCCTGCGCCACTAGGGACGAGAGCGGTCCGACGTGGGTCGACCCACAGCCGGCGTTGATGTTGACGCCGTCCGGTTCCGCGAACGCCGTCTCGACCCGGGCCCCCGTCGCGGTGAACGCCAAAGGCGCCACGCGATAGGCGGCGCCGTGAGCGCAGTCGAGCAACACCCGCATCCCGGACAGGTCGGCTCGCACGGCGGCCAGAAGATCGTCGACGTAGCGAGGGCCGGCCCCCGGGAGCTCCTCGATGACCCCCACCGCCTCCCCCCCGACGGAACGTGTCGGTGATGCGTCAAGTCCCAGACCCACCGCCTCGCCCATGCGGCGCTCGATCTCTAGCTCGACCTCGTCAGGCAGCTTCTTCCCGTCGGGACCCATGAGCTTGATGCCGTTGTCGGCGAACGGGTTGTGGGAGGCCGAGATGACCACGCCTCCCTCGCACCCATCAGCGATCACCAGTCGGGACACGGCCGGCGTCGGGACGACGCCTGCGAGCAAAGCCGTGCCACCCGCGGAAGCGATGCCCGCGCTGAGGGCGGCCTCGAGCATCGGCCCGGAGCGACGGGTATCACGGCCGACGACAAGGCGGGGAGGATGATCCCCCCCCAGCACGAGGGCGGCGGCGCGGCCGGCCGCCAAAGCAAGGTCTAGAGTGAGATCGACGTTCGCGACCCCTCGGATGCCATCCGTTCCGAACCAGCGTCTAGACAAGAGTGACCTCCACGAAGGGCGACGTCCATGCCGCCGCCAGAGCCAGATAGCTGGGCACCATCTCGACCGTGTCGCCCGGAGCGAGAGCCGGGCCCTCCGGATCGACCCCCACCACGAGATAGTCGCTCGAGCGACCCAGGTCGCGTACGCCGGCGAGGGCGAACTGCACCGATCCCCAACCGATGTCCTGATGTCCGACACCCAGGACGAGCCGATGGGCCGTGAAGCCCCGGGCGGTCTTAGTATACCCTTCGAGCACTTCCGCCCGCACCGTGCAGGCGTCGCTGCGACAGCCCGGCAGCCGCCCGAACAGCAGGGCGTCATGGCCGAGGAAGAGCGCCTCGCCACAGCGCAGCTCGGTCACCTCGACGGGCAGAGACGCTCCGGCCCGCACCAGCGCGAGGACGCTGGAGTTGCCTCCGGAGACTCTCGCGACCGGCCATCCCGCCTCGGCGAGAGCGCGCGCGGCAGAGGCCGCCGCTTGCAGGGAGGCCTCGATGCCCGCCGGGCCGCCCTCGAAGCAGGCGTAGTTGGTGGCTACCCCCACGAGCTCGAGCCGGGGGTCGGCCGATACAGCCGCGGCCAGCTCGACGACGTCGCTCTCGAGCGCCCCTTCCCGCAGGTCCCCGCCTTCGACCAACACCATGATCCGACAGCGGCCTCCGGGAAGCAGCTGGGCCCCCACAGCCCGAGCCCCCTCCACCGAAGAGACATAGCAGACGTCGCCGGTCTCGAACGGTCGTGTCAGCGAAGGAAGGTAGATGCGGTGAAGCTCGACCCGCGGATGAGCGGCGCGCAGGCGGCGGAGGTTGGCGTCACGCGTGTCGGCCAGGGCGACCGCTCCCCCTTCCAACATCGCGCCCGCGACCGCGGGCTCACCGAGGCATGCCTTGGTGACCGCCACCAGGTCGATGCCCAGAGGCGCGAGCATGGCCTTTACGGCGGCCGTGTTCTGCCTGATGCCCTCGAGGTCGACGACGAGCTCAGTCACATGCCCATATCCCTCGCGAAGCCGAGGCCGGATATGGAACGAGGCGGGGGAGCATGCTCCCCCGCCTCGAGGATCCCACCGCTGTGCCCCGAGGCCGGCAGGCGCCTGAAGATGGGGCCTTTATCGCGCCGCCCTCTGCGCTCTGAAAGCCGGGGCTTCGTCTTTCAGCAGCCGACTAGCGCTTGGAGAACTGCGGACGCTTCCGTGCCTTTTTCAGACCCGCCTTCTTCCGCTCGACCATACGGGCGTCACGGGAGAGATGGCCGGCCTTCTTGACGTCGGTCTTCAGCGACGGGTCGGCCTCCACGAGCGCCCGAGCGATGCCGTGGCGCAACGCGCCCGACTGACCGGACTTCCCGCCGCCGTGCAGCGACGCGACCACGTCGTACCGGGCTTCTGTGCCGGTCTCGACCAGGGGCGCCTTCGCCGCTATGGTGAGGGCCGCACGCCCGAAATAGGCGTCGATGCTGTGACCGTTCACGGTGATCACACCGGTGCCGGGCGTGATCCGCACGCGGGCGACCGAGGTCTTCCGCTTGCCGGTCGCGCTGTAGACTACTCCTGCCATGGCAACTCCTCTGGCCGTTGCGCGGTATGCGGGTGAGTGGGCGCCGCATAGATCTTGAGCTTCGTCAGCTGCCGCGCAGCCAACCGGTTCTTGGGCAGCATGCCCTTGACCGCGATGCGGAGCACCTCTGCGGGCCTCTGCTCGAGCATCTCACCGAGCGAGCGGCTCTTGAGCCCACCCGGACGGCCGGAGTGGCGGTAATACCGCTTGTCCTGCAGCTTGTTCCCGGTCACCGCGATCTTGTCGGCGTTGACGACGACCACAAAGTCGCCGGTGTCGACGTGCGGGGTGTACCGAGCTTTGTCCTTGCCCCGGAGTACGATGGAGATACGTGTGGCGAGCCGGCCGAGGTTCTTGCCCTCAGCATCCACGACCCACCATTTACGTTCAACTTCACCGGGCTTTGCCGAATAGGTCTTCACACTGCCTCCCTTGAAAACGCAAGCGGTGATGATAGAGGAGTCCCTGGGGGGTGTCAAGGCGCGGCGGCCTGCGGGGCGGACACAGCGCCTGAATAGCGGATGCTCCAGAGGAACAAGCCCTGCGGCGGGGCGGTCTGCCCCGCCGCCTCCCGCGAGGCCCCCATGAGCAGCTGTTCGAGATCGCCGATGTCCATTCTACCGCGCCCGATGTCGACCATGGTGCCGACAAGGGTCCGCACCATGTGACGCAGGAACGAGTGCGCGGCGATGTCGAGCCAGAGGAGCGATCCCCGCCGCCTCCAGACGCAGCGGTCGATACGCCGGACCATGAGCACGTGCTGCGTCTCGGTGGGAGTGAAGGCGGTGAGGTCGCGGCGGCCCGGCACCAGCCGGGCCGCCGCCTCCATGGCCTCCACGTCGAGAACGGCGCCGACGTGCCATGCGTAGCGGGTCAGGAAAGGACTCCCGACCGAGCCGAGCTCGAGCAGATAGCGGTAGCCACGGCCGACGGCGTCCCTGC
>JAJZQZ010000226.1 GCA_021802965.1 Actinomycetes bacterium | reverse complement strand
GGCGCACGCCGGTATCGGCGTGCGCCGCCTGACCGTCGCCGCGTTCATGGCCAGCGGCGCGCTCATCGGCCTGGCCGCCGCCGTCGAGATCCTGGGGGTCTGGGGCTACATGCGGGCCGACTGGAACCCCGGTTTCGGCCTGACCCTCTTCGCCTTGGTGTTCCTAGCCCGGCTGAGCGTGCCTGCCGCCGTCCCCTTGGTGGCGTTCTACTCGGTGGTGAGTATCGGCGGGCACTACGCCGCTCGGCGCGCGGACCTGCCCGACGACTTCATGCTGGTCATCGTGGGGCTCATCTTGCTCTCGATGGCCCTCACCGAGTACGTGTCCGCGCGGCGGGCGGGACGGCCGCCGCGCCTCCCGCGATCTCGCGTCGCGCCGGAACGTGCCGGGGAAGGTCTCTCATGAACGGGCTCTTCACCGCCACGTTCGTCGCCGCGCTCATCTCCGCCGGCATCACCGCGGGCATGCCCCTGCTGCTGGCCGCCCTCGGGGAGACCGTCTCCGAGCGCAGCGGCGTGCTCAACGTGGGGCTCGAGGGCATGATGCTGGTAGGGGCGTACACCGGCTTCCTCGGCGCGCTCTACCTGCACTCGTCGTGGCTGGGGTTCCTCACGGGCATGCTCGGCGGCCTGGTGGCCTCGGTGGTGATGGTGGTGTTCTGCGTCCGCCTGGGCTTGGATCAGATCGTGGTGGGCATCGCCCTCCTCCTGGTGGCAGAGGGGACCACCAGCGTGCTCCAGCGCGCGCAGTTCGGCACCACCTATCCCCGCCTCGATGCGATCCCGACCCTTCACATCCCCCTGCTGGCCGACCTGCCGGTCGTCGGACCGAGCCTGTTCTCTCAGCCCGTGGTCGTCTACCTGAGCCTGGTCCTCGTGGGAGTGCTCCACTGGTTCCTTCGCTCCACGAGCCTCGGTCTCGATCTGCTGGCCGCGGGGGCGAAGCCTCAGGCCCTGGATGCCGCCGGCGGCAGCGTGGCCGGCACGCGG
This sequence comes from Actinomycetes bacterium, assembly GCA_021802965.1. Lineage (GTDB taxonomy): Bacteria > Actinomycetota > Thermoleophilia > RBG-16-64-13 > RBG-16-64-13 > JAJZQZ01. The sequence continues at coordinate 4,297 of JAJZQZ010000226.1, read as the reverse complement.
TCGGGCGCGGTGCTGGTCGCGGGGGCCATGGCCGGGCTCGCCGGCGCCTACCTCTCCATCGTCGCGGCCGGCATATTCGTGCCGTTCATGACCCACGGACTCGGCTTCATCGCCATCGTCATCGCCATGCTCGCGCGGGGACGGGCCGTCTGGGTGCTGCTGGGCTCGCTGCTCTTCGGCATGGCCGTGTCGGTCTCCACCGCCCTGCAGCTCGTCGGCGTGGAGGTCCCCCAGGACGTGGTCAACATGCTGCCGTTCGTCGCCGTCCTGGTCGCCCTGGTCCTGTTCGCGCGCCGTGCCTACCTTCCCGCCGCCCTTGGAGTCCCGTACCGCCGCGGGACCCGCTGAGAAAAGGAGCCTCAATGAAGCCTGCCGATTTCACCTTGAGCGCCGGACCGACCCAGTGCTCGAGCCGCACTCTGGCGGCGATGGGCTCGCCGATGGTCTACCACTACGACCCCGCGTTTCTCGACACCTTCCGCCGGGCTGAGGAAGCGGCCAAGCAGGTCCTGCGCACCTCGGCCGACGTCCTTCTCCTGCAGGGCGAGGCGGTCCTCGGTTTGGAGGCGGCCGGCCGCGCGATGGTACGTCCGGGGATGGCCTGCCTGAATCTGTCGTCGGGGCCCTTCGGTAAGGGCTACGGCGAATGGCTCCGCGCTTGGGGCGCCGTCGTGCACGAGGTGGAGGTGCCCTACGACAGCGCCGTGGACCCCGCCGATGTGGAGCGCGCCCTGCGGGCTCACCCCGAGATCGAGCTGGTCGCGGTGGTCCACTCCGAGACTCCGGCGGGCACCTTGAACCCGGTTCAGGAGATCGGCCCGCTGGCCAAAGCCCACGGAGCGGTCACCATCGTCGACTGCGTCAGCTCCGTCGGAGGCATGCCCTTCGAACCTGACGCATGGCAGTTGGATCTCTGTGTGGCCGGGGCCCAGAAGTGCCTGTCGGGGCCTCCTGGCGTCAGCATCGTGTCCGTCAGCGCCGACGCTTGGGCCCTGGTCGCAAAGAACCCGGACGCCCCCCGCTATTCCTTCCTGTCTCTGCTCGACTGGAAGCATTCTCGGCTGGAAGGAGGCAGGTTCCCCTACACCCCGTCGGTGGGTGACGTGCACGGTCTCCTCGCCTGCCTGGAGCAGCTCCTGGAGGAGGGGCACGAAGCCTCCTTCGCCCGTCACGCCCGCGCCGCCCGCGCCTGCCGCCGCGGCGCCACCGCCGCCGGCCTCAGGTTGTGGCCCCGATCCGAGGCCATCATGTCCACCTGCACCACCTCCATCGCCACGCCCGAGGGTCTGACCGACGCCCAGGTGCAGGCCCACGTGCGCGAGCGCTACGGGGTCATGCTGTCGGGCGGCCACGGAGCCGGCAACCTGATGCGCATAGGCCACATGGGCGTCACCGCCGACACGATGTATCCGGTGGTGGGCCTGGCGGCCCTGCTCCGCGCGCTCGCCGACCTCGGCGTGCCGGTGGACATCGGCGCCGGGCTCGATGCGGCGCTGAGGGTGCTGAGTGATGCAGCGGAGGTTCCGGCGTAGCGTCGAGGTGGCTCCTCAGCGCCGTCGTCGGCTGCGTCTGGCCGGCTCCCGGGCATCTGTGTTCCTCGCGATGGTCCGCTACCGCGCATGTAAGGAGGACCGGTCCCATGACCACTACGCAAATCCGAGTGACCGACGAGATCGTGGTGCCGCAGCCGCCGGCTGAGGTGTGGCCTGTGTTGGTCGGCGTGTCCGACTATCCTCGCTGGTGGCCTGAATCGCTGCACCTGCGCGTGCTCTCGGAGCGACCGGGGGCCATCGGGACCGAACTCGAGCTGCGGCCGCGGGGAGGACGAGCGTTTCGCTGTAGTGTCGAGTCTCTCGAGGAGCCTCGCCGGATATACATGCGCTATGGCGGGGGGTTTGTCGAGGGAAGCGGAGAATGGCGACTCGAGCCGCTCGCAGACGGCAAGCGCGTCACCTACGACCTCGACGTCCACGCGCGGGGTCTGATCGTCGGTCTCGTGGCCCGCGCCATCCGGATCGACAAGCTCCACTCGGGACCCATGCGCGACGTGCTCGAAGCACTCAAGGACGAGCTGACCGCCCGGCAGGTGGCACGGAAGACGGCGGGTGTCGCCCACACGCCGCACCGATAACGAGGTCGGCGGAGGGTGATGACGAGGCGGATGGGCTGCTCGACAAGGTGGTCCGGGTGTGGTCGTGGGCGCACCCAGCTGAGTCCAAAGTCGGATGGTAAGGGGTGGGTCGCTGCGTCAATGTCGCGATGCCATGAATCGACCGCTGTTCCAGGCCGGCCCGTACCCAGGCACCCCGTTGCGGGTGCTGGACCCTGCGGAGTCGTCGGACTGTACGTCACCGCCGAGGCTCCTCGATCAGCTTCGCGATGCCCTTCGCGCCCGCAACTACAGCGTCCGCACCGAGCGGGCCTACACCAGCTGGGTGAGGCGCTTCATATACTTCAATCGCATGAGGCATCCGGCGGAGATGGGGCAGACCGAGATCAACGCCTTCTTGACGCACCTGGCCGTCGAGGAAGATGTCAGCGCGTCCACCCAAAACCAAGCCTTGTCGGCGCTCCTCTTCCTCTATCGCTGCGTTCTGGACGCCAATGTCGGCGAGCTCGAGGGCGTGATCCGCGCCCGGCGTAGTCTTTATCTGCCCGTGGTCATGACACGCGAAGAGGTGCGAGCCGTCCTCGACCACCTGATCGGGGACAAGTGGCTCATCGCCTCACTCCTCTATGGATCCGGTCTTCGGCTGATGGAGTGTCTGCGCCTGCGCGTCAAGGACATCGATCTCGCCCGCCGCGAGGTCAAGGTGCACGACGGCAAAGGGGGGAAAGATCGCGTGACCATGCTGCCCGGGTCACTCGAGCTCCCGCTGCGAGAACACCTGCGCTCGGTGAAGCGGATCCATGAGGCAGATCTTGCCGACGGCTGGGGCCGGGTTCTCCTCCCCCAAGCCCTCGACCGCAAGTACCCGAATGCGACGATCGACTGGCGCTGGCAGTGGGTCTTTCCCCAGGCCAGGCGGTGGAAGAACCCGAAGACCGGCGCACAGGGGCGGCATCACACCCACGAGACCTTGGTCCAGCGCGCCGTCAAGGAAGCCGTCGGTCGATCGGGCCTCGTCAAGCCGGCCGGATGCCACACGTTCCGGCACTCCTTCGCGACACACCTGCTGGAGGCGGGCTACGACATCCGTACGATCCAGGAGCTCCTCGGGCACAAGGACGTGCGCACTACCATGGTCTACACCCACGTGCTCGACCGAGGTGGCCGGGGCGTCCGCAGCCCGCTTGACGGGTGGTAGAGGCTGCCTATACAGTCCGGATATCCACCGTAGCCAGAAGACAGACATCGGCCCGACCGCAGAGGCCGAGCGGCGCAGGGTGCCGTGGTGTCGCTCACTGCGTTGAATAGCACAGACAGCCGGCGGTGCGTCGGTGGAGTTATGCGGACTGGATATTGGTTGTTGGGCGCACACGGAGAGAGAATGGCTGCGGAACTGGACCCTGAAGCCCTCATAGTCCAGTCGAGGCGGCTGATCGACGCCGTCGGGCTGATCGTGGTCGTCCCTGTCTGCGTGGGCCTGATCCTGGTGACGGCGCTGCGGTGGTCGTTGATGGAGAGCCTCACGGCGTTCGGCTACGGACCCCTGGTCATAGGTCTTTGGGCTCTGTGGCTGCTGGTGGCTGTTGCCTCGGTTGTGGCCTACCTTCTCAGGCGCCCCCGACGGCTTGGCTCAGCCCTGCCACTGATCGTATGCGCCGCCACTTTCGCCATTCTGGTGCTAGCGCCTACGGAGCGCGTTCAGGCATATGTGGACTTCAGGCGCCATAGGGGCGAGCGAGAGAGCGTAGTCAGTCGCGTGCTGAGCGGAGAATTGAAAGCCGACGGCGGGGGTCTGGTCGCCCTCGGCAGAAACGAGCCTGTGCTCTCGCGCGGCGGGAATGAGGTCGCGGTGAAACACCTCGGGAATGCCACATTTGTCCTGTTCTATGCCGTGCGCGGGACACTCGACGACTATTCTGGATTCCTGTGGACTTCTCCGGGCGCCGACCCTCGGCTCTATGAGGATCTGGGAGAGACTGGCTCAAGTGAGGTTCGTAAGCTCGACGAGCAATGGTACTGGGTGGAGCATTCGTAGTTGGAAGCCTCGTCAACGCTCTTGTCTGCAGGCGCTCGGCGATCGCGCCTCAGCCGGGTGCTCGTCAGGCATTGACCAGGCGTGGTCGCCCAACAAGCCGTTGCAGTCGGACGCCGCAGAGCGGCGCCGCTGAACGGCATGGGCGTTAGACG
>JAJZQZ010000225.1 GCA_021802965.1 Actinomycetes bacterium | reverse complement strand
GATGCGGGCGCCATCGCCCCGAAGCAGTCCGACACGACGCACTGGGTCGCCGACACGCGCAAGGCAAGCCGGATCCTCGGCTGGCAGGCGCAAACGGCGCTTCGCGCCGGGCTGGCGATCACGATCAAGCACTTTCGAGGGCATGCAGCAGGTCTCGTCGACACCGGCTGAGCGCCTCGACGTCAGCGTCGTGCTCCCCGTGTTCCGCAACGCGCCGGACCTTCGGCCCCTGCACGCGGAGATCTCGGCCGTGCTCGCCGGCCTCGACCTGACGTACGAGCTCGTCTTCGTGGACGACGCGTCGCCCGACGACTCGGCCGGCGTGCTCGCCGCTCTCGCCCGCTCCGATCCCGCGACCGTCGTCGTCACGCTGCCCCGCAACGCCGGCCAGCATCGCGCCGTGCTCGAGGGGATCCGCCGGGCGCGCGGGGAGCGAGTCGCCGTCATGGACGCGGACGGCCAGGATCCGCCCGACGCGCTGCCGCTGCTGCTGTCGCACCTCGATGCGGGAGCGCACGCGGTCTTCGCGGGGCGCCGCGGCACGTACCAGTCCGCGGGTCGGCACGTGACGTCGCGTGCCTTCAAGTCGCTCCTGAGCCTGGTCGCGCGCGTGCCCGCAGACGCCGGCATGTACCTCGTGATGGACGGCCGAATGCGCCAAGCGCTGCTGGCGCTGCCCGACCCGCCTCCCTTCGTGGTGGCGCTCGTGGGCCTCACCCGGCTGCCCGTCGAGAGCGTCCCTGTCGAGCGCCGACCTCGCGCACGCGGGAGCTCCGCGTACGGCGCGCTCAAGCGCACGTCGACGGGCGCCGGCGCGATCGCGCGCGTCCTCGCGTGGCGGCTCTCGCACGGCGTGCGAGCGGAGGCGTCGGCGGAGGCGCACAACGCGGCGCAGCGGGAGTACTACGAGACGGCCGAGCACCCCAACATGCGCCCGCGACAAGCTCGCCACACGCGCCGCCAGATCGAGGTCGCTCTGGCGGCGGCGCAGATCTCGCCCCGCGACCGCGTGCTCGAGATCGGCGCAGGAGAGGGGCGCTTCACCCGCCTGCTCGCGGACCGCCTGCCGCGCCTCGAGTCCTCCGACCTCTCGCCCGTGCTCCTCGAGCGGCTGGCGGCGACGTGCGCGGACCGCCCGGTGCCGCTGCACGTCCTCGACGTCGCCGACCCGCCCGACCGCCTTCAGGCCTCGTTCGACGCGGTCGCGGGCTTCTTCATGCTGCACCACCTGCACGACCTCGCTGCGAGCTTCCACGGCATCGCGTCGATGCTCAGGCCCGGCGGCCGCGTCGTGTTCGTCGAGCCGAACCCGCTCAACGTGCTGTACTACGTCCAGATGCTCGTCACGCCGGGGATGTCCTTCGCCGGCGACCGCGGGATCCTGCGGATGCGCCCGCGAGTCTTGGCGGACGCCATGCGCGCCGCGGGCCTTACGCCCGGCCCGGCCTTGCGCTTCGGCTTCTTCCCGCCCTTCGTATCCGACACGCCGTTCGGCCAGCGTCTCGAGCGAATCCTCGAGCGGTTCCCTCTGTGGCGCCCGCTCCTGCCGTTCCTCGTCTTCACCGCGACGTTGCCGCCTTCCGCGACGCCCGGCCGGCCGCCAACCTTGACGCGATCTGGAGACTGGGAGTCAGTAGGACTCCCATGACTGGCCGCGAAGCGGGAGCGTGTCTCGCCCGGGCATCGGGTGATGGGTCACTGCCCAGGAATCTCACGCGAGGTACACGGGAATCCTCAGTGCCTCGAAGGGCGCCAATCGGCACGGCTGGAGGTCGGAGGCGGCGAACCCATGTGGTCGTCCGGGGATTGGGTCGGACCCGCAACCTGAAGTGACACCGCCTGGATAGCCTCCGCCAGGCTCACCGTCGCAGGTGTCGGCACCGTGCCTACGATCTGCGCCTTCGCCAGTCTCGACGCCACGTCCTCGTTCGCACAACACAGGGCGACCGCCACGCCGCGCTTCTCCAGCGCCTCGATGGCGTCCCTCAGCGCGACGAGTCCGGTCAGGTCGACGAATGGCACGTTGACGAGCTTGATGACGATCGCCGTCGGGTCGGTGTCGGTGTGCGAAAGAGCGCTCTCGAACTCCTCGATGGCGCCGAAGAAGAACGGCCCCTGGATCGTGAAGACGATCACACCGGCGGGGATCTGCTCGGACTGGCTCGTGGTCAGACGTTGGGCGAGCTCAACGTCGTCGAGGGAGCGGACCTCAACAGCGGAGGTCATCCGCCTGAAGAAGTTGAGCATCGCGAGTATCACGCCCACCTCGACCGCGATGGAGATGTCAGCGAAGACAGCTAGCACCAACGTGATGAGCATGATGCCGACATCCGAGCGCGGCGCCCGACGCGTCACGCGGATGACGCGAGCGATCTGGCTCATGTTGAAGGCCACTACGAAGAGCACCGCCGCCAGCGTGGTGAGAGGGACGTAGGCGGCCAAGGGGGCGAACACGAGCAGTACGAGCACGATGGTCGCCGCGTGCGCGAGACCAGCGACGGGGTTGTCGCCGCCATGCCTTACGTTCGTGGCCGTCCGTGCCACGGCTCCGGTCGCCGCGAACCCCCCGAACAGCCCGGCGCCCAGGTTCGCCAGACCCTGTCCCACCAGCTCCTGGTTCGGACCATGCTTCGTGCCGATCATGCCGTCGGCGACCGTCGCCGAGAGCAGCGACTCGATGGCACCAAGGAGCGCGACGGCCACCGCCGGTTGGAGCAGTTCGGGCAGTGACGCCAGGGCGATGTGCGGCAGCGTGAGTGGGGGCAATCCACGCGGAATCCCACCGAACGCCGAGCCGATCGTCGCGACTCCCGTCGGGTGAAAGACCGCGATGACGCCGGTCCCGGCCACGAGGGCGACCATAGGGCTCGGGATATTGCCCAGGTAAGGGATCCTCGGCCACAGCGCGACGACGGCTAGGCTGACGATACCTAGGGCGGTGGTCGCAGGCTGAAGATGTGGGAGTGCTGCAAGCAGACCGGGCAGCTTCTCATAGAGGTTGGGTCCGCTAGCCTTCGGCAGCCCGAGGAAGTTCTCCCACTGCCCGACGAAGATCACGATGGCGATACCGGCCGTGAATCCCAGAATCACCGATTCGGGGATGAAGCGGATCATCCCGCCGAGTTTGGATAGCCCCAGCAACACGAGCATCGCACCCGCCAGCAGTGTCACGATCTGCAGTCCGGCGAGTCCGTACTTCGCGGTGACGCCAAAGAGCAGCACAGCGAAAGCGCCGGTTGGTCCAGCGATCTGCACCCGCGTCCCACCGAACAGCGTGACGAGCAGTCCGGCGATCAGCGCCGTGTACAGGCCCTGCTGCGGCTTGGCGCCGGAGGCGATGGCGAACGCCATCGCGAGCGGCAGCGCCACCACGCCTACCACGACGCCGGCCGAGACGTTCCGCATGATCGAGTCGCGCCGGAGGATTCCGGCACGCCAGGCTTCGATGATTGCAGGCACGATTCTCCTTGGGGGATATCTGGCTTCGGTGTCTATCCCTCGACGGGCGACCAGCGCAGGACGGGATTGCGTGCCGCGCCTGCCTCGTCGAGGCGGCGAACAGGGGTGGTGTGGGGCGCACCCTTGACGAGCTCAGGGTCGCTTGCGGCCTCCTCGGCGATGGCGAGCATCACGTCGGCAAACGCGTCGAGCGCAGCGAGCGGCTCTGTCTCGGTCGGCTCGATCATCATTCCCCCTCGAAGGCGTCTTGGAGCTTGACCTTGAGGCATGTGGCTCACATCGAACACGCCCACCAACGAGCGCACGTCTTTGTGTTCCTCGATGATGCCCTCGTATTGAACCGGCATCTCCCACCCCGCGAACGGCACCATGCGTGCACCGAGCGCCACATGCTCTTCGTAGAGGGGCGTGCGCTTGAGTTCGGCCACGGGCGGCACCTTCCGACGCGGGATGAGGAGGCTATATATATATTGCGCAAGTGTGCAATATAGCATAGGCTTGGTCCGACGTGTTTGCCACCTCGTTGTCGCGGGACAACGCCGACGACCTTTGGGGCGGACTATATGAACCGGATCCTCCAGCAGCACAAGGCGGACTTCTTTAAAGCGATGTCGAGTCCGATGCGCCTCGCGATGCTTGAGATACTTGCGACAGGAGACGCGTCCGTCACCCAACTCGCCGAGCGTGTCAGCCTGGACACCTCCACCGCATCAAGACATCTCAGTCAGCTGCGAACGGCCGGAGTGGTGGAGGCGACGCGCCAAGGGGCGACGCTGATGTACCGCCTCTCTGACCCGCGCGTCGGCGAACTGCTCGTGCTGGCGCGTTCGATCATCGCCACGCAACTGCATGCGACGACCGAGATGCTGGCGGATCTCACGGAGTAGCCAGGCGTCGAAGGACATCCACGGTCGAGAGCGCGAGCGATGTCCACGGCTCATCCTCAAGTAGCTCACCGACAGGCCACACGTCGTGGACGCGCAGATGGTGCGACTCTCGGTCGAGTAGGTCCGGCAACCGCTCTGCATCTGGGTGCGAAAGGTCAAGCAGGTCGACGGCGCGCAGTCCCAGCAGCCTCAAGGGCACCGTCTACGCAGCATCTGCGGAGCCCGCCTCGGAGTCTCAATGACCAAGTCCAAGACCGGCGAACTCCACCCGTGTTTCGCCTGCCTCGGCCGACAGCGAAACCGCTCGAGCTGCGACTTCAAGGCGGTTCTGATCGAGGACGTCGAGGAGCGCGTAGAGCAGCGCTACGACCACATGTCGCTCGACCCTCAACTGCGCCAGACCGTCGAACAACTTCTCTCTGAGGAGCTTCCTGCGGCCCGAGAGCCCGCGGAGTCGGAACTCGACGACCTCCGCCGAGAGCGCGACAAGTTGGACCGGCAGCGTGACAAGCTGATGCAGGCTCACCACGAGGGCGCGATCCCGGTCGACTTGCTCAAACGTGAGCAGGAGCGCATCTCCAGTGAGGCCTGCAGAACCGCACCGGACAGCGTCAAGCGGATCTACAACCAGTTCCTCTTCGAGCGGATCCTCGTCAAGCCCGACGGCGAAGTCGAGCCGAACCCTGCAGGCTTCTTCGAGGTGCTGTTCGGACACGAGGTGCGATCGGCAGCTCAGAGCATGCTCGCGATCACCGAGAATACGAAGAGGCCCGCTCTCTCGAACGGGCCTCTCGTCAAGATGCTTCCGAACCTTCGGTCAGGCCGCCAGTCGGCGTCCATTCTTGCCAAGGGTTCGGTTATGAGACTCCTGGTGGAGCCAAGGGGGATCGAACCCCTGACCTCATGGCTGCCAGCCATGCGCTCTCCCAGCTGAGCTATGGCCCCACATGCT
>JAJZQZ010000224.1 GCA_021802965.1 Actinomycetes bacterium | reverse complement strand
GCCGCGGCCTCGTCTCCGGTCTGGTCAGCATGGTCTTCGGGGTGTCGGCCGCGATGCTCGCGCCCGTCTTCAGCTGGATGCTGCGGTCTCTCGGGTACGAGCGGATGCTCGTCGTCCTGGTGGCCGTCACCTTCGGGGCCGGACTCGCGGCCATGCAGCTGGTGCGCTATCCCCCGCCGCGGTCCATCCCCACCCCCCAGGAGAGACCGTCGGCGGCGCCGGCCGCGAGGACGACGCCTCCTATAGGGCTTGGGATCATCGTCCGCCAACCCTCCACCTGGGCGCTCTGGGCGGTCTTGGCCCTGTTCGGCGGAGCCAGCATAGCCATGGTGACCCTCGCCGTGGGACTGGGCGTCTCCAAAGGCTACTCGGCGGCCGCGTCGCTCGTCATCCTGACTGCCTTCAACCTGACCAACGGCGTGAGCCGGCTCGCGACGGGGATGCTCTCGGATCATCTCGGCCGCCGGTTGACCATGGCCCTGGCTTTCGCACCGGCGGGTCTCGCGTACCTGGTGCTGCCGCATGTCGGCTCGTTGAGCCTGACCGCGCTTCTGGCCGCCGTGGTCGGCTTCGGCTTCGGCACCATGTTCGCGGTGTCCGCGCCCCTGGTCGTCGAGATCTTCGGCCTCGAGGGCTTCGCCCTCGCGTTCAGTCTCGTGATGACCGGGTACGGGTTCCTCTCGGGCCTTTTGGGCCCGCTGGCCGCCGGGTATCTGCTGGACCTGACCGATGGGGACTACGTCGTGGCCCTCGGCTACCTGGGCGGTCTCTGCCTGGTCTCAGCCTTGCTGGTGCTGGTCGCGCGTCCCCGCCGGATCCGAGCGGCGGCCGGCCTGCCTCGTCCGTTCCCGTCGTGACGTCCAGGCCCCGGGGGTACGCGCGGTGATAGTGGCTTCCCAGCACTGCATAGGGTGCCGGCTTTGCGCCCAAGAGTGCCCGCTGCGCGCAGTCGAGATGCGCGATGGCGTCGCCTTCGCAACGCAAGCTTGCGTAGATTGCGGCCTCTGCGTCCGCCTCTGTCCTCAGCACGCCATCAGCCCTTCACCCCCGGCGGTGGACCGGCTCGCGTGTGACCAGTGCCCCGCCTGCTGCAGCCTGGCGCAAGGCGTACGCGGAGCCTGCGGCCGCTACGCCAACCACGACGGCAGACTCGAGCGCCTCATGGCCGCACCCCCGGACGACGCGGTCGCCTCCACCCCGATGGTCATGGTCGTGACCCTGATCGACCCCCTGCTCGTGCTCACCGTCGAGCCCCCCTCGCTCGCGGGTCAGCCGGGGACCCGTCTGCGGCGAGATGCGCGCCTGATCGGACGAGCTGAGGCGCACACCGCGACGACGGGCAGGTGGGTGATCGGCGGCGCCGAGACCCTGGCCGGCCCCACCGGGTCCACCGCGGCCCGCACCATGGCCGAGATCTGCGCTGGGCAGCCGGTGGAGATCAAGGTCGAGGGGGGCTCGCGGCTGACGCTGCAGGTCGGGGAGGCTCTCATCGTCGACGGACAGCGCCTTCCCGGCGGCCCGCTACAGGCCGTGCTGCTGTTCGACCTCCCCGGGCCCGCCGAAGCCCTCCCCGCGTCCGTCGACGCTCGCCTCACGATGGGCGGCGTCCCACTCGTTCCGACGATCGACGGAGGAAAGAACGCGTTCTCGGTCGACCTTCTGCACCTCCCGCAAGGCGCCGTGGGCTGGATACCGACCCCCGCCCTGACGGCTCAGCTCGAACAGCCTGTTAGCAGCCCTCCTCCATCTCCTCCGGCGTGAGGAGCTTGATGAAGACGGCCGCGACCGAGCCGATGATCACCGTGATGCCGGTGAGCACGAACCCCAACGAGAACGTATAGCGCTGGCCCATATATCCCAGCCAGATGGGCAAGAGACCTCCCCCCAGGATGAACGCCAGCGGTGGGATCAGGGCCGCCGCCAACCCGCGCTGAAGCGGCTGAACGATACGCGAGAGCGCCGAAAAGGCAGGCGGGAACAGGCAGACGGCGAAGGCCGGGAGCAGAAAGATGGCCGCCCACATGCCCGCGCCCTCGAGCGCACCCACAAGGATGGTCATCGTGCCCGTGAGCACCAGAGCGCCCAGGATGGTGGCCCGCTCTCCCAGGTGGTCGGATATCCAGCCCGCTCCGAACACCGCCGCCAGAGACAGGACGTTGGCCAGCCCCAGGAGGGTGTTGGCGGTGCTCAGCGCCACCCCCTTCTCGTGGGTCAGATACAGAGGCAGCATGGAGTAGACGCCCACCTGCGCCCCCATGCCCAGCGCGAAGAGCAGGATCAAGAGCCAGAACGAGCGCCCGCGGACCATCGGCGCGAGCAACTCCGTCCGGGGTCGCTCGCCGGGGAAGTCGGCCAGCCCACGCAGAACCAGAAAGGTCCCGCCGACCAGGGCCACTAACACGCCGACCCAGACGAGGCTGACCCGCCACGAGAACCATCCGAGCAACCCCACAGCCAGAAGTGGCCCGGCCACCAGGCTGAGAGGGGGAGCCGCCTGCTCCACCGAAAGCGCCTTGCCCCAGTCCCGTCGGTCGACCATGGCCGTGACGGTCGCCGTGACCGACGGCTGGCATAGGCCGGCGAAGAACCCCAGCAGCAGCATGATCGCCCGCAACCCCCACGCCGAACCCGCGAAGTAGGCCAGGCCGAGAACCGCCGCCAGGCCGAACGAAGACACGAGCAGAGTGCCCCGGTGCGCGATACGCGCCGCCACGAACCCAGCCGCGAGCGAGCCCACGAGCACGCCGATAGTCCCCAGGAAGAAGACCGAGCCCACCTGCTGCGGCGTCATCGGGACATCTTTCAGGATGGTGGGCATGAGCGGCGAGAACATGAACCGCCCGATGAATCCGAGAAAGAAGAGCAGGGTCAGGAACAGCACGCTCCCGACGACCGAGCTGAAGGGACGGGGCGCGGGGCAGACCTTGTCCATGAGGACACTGTATCCCAGGCCCGGGGTCGGGGTCGCATGGGGGCACCGCCTGCCGCAGCAGACGGCTGTCGACCGGGTCGTCGTCCGCCAGCCCACCGGCGCGGTCGCGGGTCAGCTCAGTCCTCCGCGAGGATCGTGTACAGCTTCTTGCGAGTGTCGTTCAGCACTTCGAGCGCTGCGGCTCGCTGCGTGTCGGTGCCGGTCTTGCCGATCTGGACGACCGCGTGCATGAGGCGACCGGCGCTCTCACGGTAGCCGCCGACGCCGGCGGCGTCCTGCGCAGCTTCTTCCCAAGGCGCAGGTTGGCCGGCGGCGGCGGCGGCCGCAGCGGCGCCGGATTCGGTCAGGCTGAAGACCTTCTTGCCCGCGGTCTCCTCGGCGCCCACCAGGCCCTCATCGGCGAGCAGTTGGAGGGTGGGGTAGACCGACCCCGCGCTGGGCGTCCAGGCGCCGCCGCTGCGGGAGGAGAGCTCCTGGATGATCTGGTAGCCGTGCATGGGCTGCTCGGCGAGCAGGCGCAGGACGGCCGAGCGCACGTCGCCGCGGCGCGCACGTCCAGAGCCGAAACCGTGGGGATGGCCGCCCATCCCGAACGGGGGCTTGATGCCGTGCCGTCCGAAGAAGCCGTGATGTGGCCGTGTACCGCGGGCGCATGGTCCGCTGTGTGGGGAACGATCGTGCATCGGGTGTCCTTTCGCCGAGAGTATCACGACATATCGTTATATGTCGCGACATAGTACCACCCTCTGCGCCACGACGACAACTGTCGGCCCCGTTGACATGAAGGTCGAAGCCGCCTATCGCCCCGCGGGAACGGCATGTTTGGCGCCTTCACGGCACCAAGGAGTGGGGGCACCAACCGCGAGCGTGTCGGCGACTCTTCGGCCAGCCGCTCGACTTCAGGATGCTTGATGGTCAGAGCCACGGTCACTACGTTCCCGGTTCACGACTCCCGTACCGCTCAGCCCTCCGCCGCCCCCCGCCTGACCGCGTCCCGCCCGTACTTCTCCCGGATGGCGTCGATCTTGAGGTCGAGGTCGCGCAGCAAGGGGAGTTGCTGGTCGAAGAGCTCGTCCTGCCAGCAGCGCGGCACCAGGTTCGAAAGGCCCACCCCAATCAGACGGATGCGGTAGCGGCGCTGCCGGGCCGTACGGAAGAGGTCGAGCACCTCCACGAAGAAGGCCTCGTCGACGTCGAGGGGCCGGCGCAGGGTGCGCGAGCGCGTGTGGGTGATGAAGTCGGCGTAGCGGATCTTGACCGTCAGCGTGCGGGCCTCGAACCTCTGGCGGCGCAGGCGGCGGCAGACGTCTTCAGTAAGGTACAGGAGGGTCGATTCGAGCCGGCTGGTGTCGGTGGTGTCCTCGTCAAAGGTGGTCTCCCGGGAGATCGACTTGACCGGCTCGCGCTTAGTTACCGGGCGGTGGTCTTCTCCCCGGGCCCGGTGGGCCAGCATCTCGCCCACTTCTCCGAAGGAGAGGCGCAGCAGATTGGGGGGCACCCGGGCGAGGTCGCCGACCGTAGCCACCCCCCGGTCGCGCAGCTGGGTCAGCATGGCCGGGCCCACCCCGGGTAGCCGCTGCACGGGAAGGCTAGCGAGGAAGGCCGCCTCCTCCCCCGGACGGACGACGGTGAAGCCATGAGGCTTCTGGTGGTCGGAGGCCACTTTGGCCACCAGCTTGTTGGTGGCCAGGCCCACGGAGATGCTGAGGGAGAGCTCCTCCTGCACGCGGGCCTGGATGGCCCGGGCCGTGCGGATCACCGGGCCGAAGAGCTGCTCGGTGCCGGTCAGATCGACATAGGCCTCGTCGACGCTCACCTTCTCGACCAGGGGCGAGTACTCGTCGAGGATGGCCATGAGGCGCTTGGAGTACTCCCGGTAGAGCCGGTGATTGCCGGGCAGATAGACGCCGTGGGGGCAGAGGCGACGGGCGGTGCGCAGGGGCATAGCCGAGTGCACTCCGTAGCGCCGGGCGATGTAGTTGGCGGTGGCCACCACCCCCCGCTCGCCGCCCCCCACGATGACGGGCTGGTCGCGCAGGGAGGGGTCGAGGTTCTCCTCCACGCTGGCGAAGAAGGCGTCGAGGTCGAGGTGGGCGATGACCCGGTAGGGGGCGCGGGGGCGGGCGGGGGCGCCGCCGGGCGGAGGCGCCGCGGCCCGTCGCGGCGCCGCCTGCGGCGGCGCCGGCACAGCCTGGGACGGAGCCGCCACCGGTGGCGGCGCGGTGGCGTGTCGGTCGCTACGGATCATGGCCTTAGCCTATACGAACATTTGTTCGCATACAAGCGGTTATCGCGCCTTTCGAGATCGCCGCGGGAGCAGAGCGGATCCGCCGCTCGTGCTTGCGCTGTCGGCTGTACGGGAACAACGCG
>JAJZQZ010000223.1 GCA_021802965.1 Actinomycetes bacterium | reverse complement strand
CGCAGGCCGCCTACCCCATGCACCATGTAGAGTCCCCAGGCCCGCATGCCGATCTCGCGTGAGGGCCAGGTGAGCCACGCCTTGCCGCGTATCGTCACCGTGCCGTTCGCAAGCGCGCCCCAGGGGGTGCTCGCGTAGCCGCCAAAGGCGCGGATGCAGCCGAAGTTGTTCAGGTCGACCAGGCGGCCGCCGGTGGAGCGCGTGCCGAGTGACGTCTCCGCACCGAGGATCACGAGCTGGGTCCGGGCCGGGATGCCGAACTCGCGCACGTTCGCCTCGATCATCGCGCCGGTGATGACACTGCCCCGGGGTCCGAGGATCTCGGCATCCAGGCAGGCGGCCTCGGTGGCGTAGCTCCCGTGGGCCAGCGCCGCCGGGGCAAAGAGAAGGCCGCTCAAGGCGGCCAGGATGACGGTCAGTATGAGAATGCGTCGCACCTTCACGGACTTGCCTCCTGTATGGTCCGCCTCCGTCGTTTGGGCCTGAGTGTCAGGTTGACCACGTGCTCCAGCGCCGCAGCTCCAACGTCTGCCCCGCAGGCCGCGCATGTCGTCGGGTAGAGCGTGTAGTGCCCCTTCGGACTAGGCGATCCCAATGCCGCCCCGCATTCTGGACATATGAGTGGCGTATGCTCCTCTGGGCGGATCATGGCTTCTTCACCAGCCGCAGCTCATACTGCTC
Organism: Actinomycetes bacterium; assembly: GCA_021802965.1. Taxonomy (GTDB): domain Bacteria; phylum Actinomycetota; class Thermoleophilia; order RBG-16-64-13; family RBG-16-64-13; genus JAJZQZ01. The sequence goes on along the minus strand of JAJZQZ010000223.1, from coordinate 4,633 downwards.
CAGGTCGACCCCCAGCCCTACCTGGTCGAGCAGCCGCGCGCAGAGGATCATCAGCAGGCCGACGGAGGCCGCTTCACTCCCCGGGTGGGGCCGGGTGAGCAGGCCCGCGGCGATGAGCTTCGCCTGTGCGGCGTCGATGGCCGCCTGGTCGTGTACTACGTCGATGGGCATGGGTTCCTCCTCGGGCTCGTGCTCGGCGTGGTACGCAGCGAGAACGGCGTCGTGACTGACACGGGTTCCGGGGCAGGTCTTGCCGGCGTCGCGGCGATCGCGGTGGAAGAACAGCCCTCGAGCAGCGTCCACGTGTGGATCGCACCACTCCACGGGCACCCCAGACCATGCGCGCAGTGCCTCCACAACGAACGCGGACGCGCGCACACAGGCTGCCGGCATGGCGCGCTTGTCTCCGTTCAGGACGTGCTCTATATGGAGCGAGTCGCGGTTCCGCCCCCGCACGCCTATCCCCCACTCGCGGGGATCCTGGACGACAAACACCCGCCAGTCGAGCTCCACGTCGCCAGGCACGGGCGCGATGACGAGCTGCGGGTACCGGGTCCACCCCAGCTCACCATTCCAGTAGCGGACGATACCCTCCAGGCTGCGGCGTCCCGTCCACTGATACTCGTCTGGCGCCCAGGTGTGGTGAAGACTGATCTTGCGGAGCCACGACGGCGCTTCGCCGAGATCGGCCAGATACCCGCCAACGTCTGCCGGCGCGAGTTCGATGCCGAGGTAGCGTGGTGCTACCATCAGGGCCCTCCCCAGTTTCGGTGCTCTCCACAGAGGGGCAGCTTGACCGAGTCCCGGTGCGCCTCGAGGTACTCCCCGACGCGACCGGCACGGATGGCGGCCATGGCCACCCCTCGCTCGACCGCCTTGCGCACGGTCACAGTCACTGGCCGGCCGCACGAGGTACAGGGGAGGTCAACGAGCTGGGGCTCACGATCCATCAGTCGGTCCGCCCATTCTCAGCCCGTCGTCCGTACGCCAACCCGAGACCACAGTGCTTACACCCTCCCGTGGCAGGGTCAGCGGTGAAGCTCCGGCAACGACCGGTCACCATATCCTGCAGTACGCGCACGGCCCCGCGTAGCTCGCCGACCTCAGTGCGAAGCTCCTTGTTCTCAGCCTGCAGTTCACGTCGATCGCGTTCGAGCCCGGCGATGTACTCCTTCTGAAGCGCATCCGAGGCTCGGCGAAAGCGCGAAGCGAAGTAGGTGACGGCGACGCCGATCCCGATGACGATCGCGAACGCCAGTGAGAACAGCGTGAGCAGGTCCTTGAGTGCGATGGTCATGAGCGTCCCCTCGTCACGAAGTACCGCTTCCCGAAGACCCACCAAAGCCAGGCCCGCACCCGCCGCCTCATCGTGCCCTCCAGAGCTGTCGTAGCAGCTGAGAGCGGAGCAGCGGCTCCGACTCGCGTCCGGGGTCCCAGGTCCAGTCGGGATAGAGCGCGGCCAGCTCCCCGCGCGACGGCACCCCGTAGTCGAAGACCCACATGATCTTGACGGCCCCGCCCGCGCGCCCAATCATGAGCGCGGCGTGGCGGCGGGTGAGGATGTCGTAGGGATGGAGCCGCCCGTCCAGGTAGCCGAGCAGCACGGCGTTCTCCCGTCCCCACCAGGCCGCCTCAAATAGCTCCAGGTCGGAGCGGTCCACGTCCGGGAACGGCTCACCTCGGACCGTCGTGGTGGTGGTTGTGCTGGACGTGGGAGGCGGCGGCGGGGTCGACGGGAGTGTGGTGGTGGTGGTGGTCCAGCGCTTGCAGAACGCCCAGAACGTAGCGCGGTCCACTGTGCGGAGGTCGCTACGGATGCCCTCGGTCCCGATGTAGGCGGGCGGGAAGGCGAAGACCTTGGCGTGTTCTGCGAAGGACTCCGCCCGATTCGTGAGCCAACTCCGGCCGTCTCCGCCCACCATCTCGCCCCAGGCCAGCCACGCATCGGCCGGTAGGGTGAACCAGAACAGGTGCCCGAGTTCGTGGGCGACGATGATGCCGAAGAACGACCCAGGCCGGGCGGGTTCCATGGAGCGGACGATGATGACGCCGTTGAAGTAGGCCAACCCGGCCACGCCCGAGAGTTCGTCGGCCATCGGCCCGAGATCCCAGTAGGGGTCCCAGTGGTCTTTGATCTTGATCTGGATGCCGCGCGGGAAGTAGGCGTCCAGGCGGGCCAGGTCGAAGGACGTCGACTCCGCCACCTCACGGGCATAGGCCCGCTGCTCCGGGGTGCCACCGGTGATCGTGAGCGCCTGCGCGGGTCCGGCGACAAGCCCGCCCACGGCGGTCGCAAGAATAACCGCGCAGAGCAGCCGTCTGATACGCTGCTTCATACCTGGGTGCCTCCTGTTTGGTAGGGGGTAGCTGGGGAGTCCCCGGGCGTCCGTTTGCCGCGGCGCCGGGGGGCGCCCTACGCTACGTCCTTCTTCACGGCCTCGAGGTCGGCCGCGATTTTCACCATGAGCGACTCGTCGTCCGGTGGGCGGTCCACGTCGCCCACGTCGAGCGTGCTCACGTCAGCCGCAAAGTCGTGGGTGATCCTTCTGACGGGATACCAGCCGTCGATACCAGAGAGCGCATGGGAGACCGCCACCATGTCGCCGATGTCGATCTTGATGCCGTCAGTGAGGCGGACCGAGAGACCAGAGATGGCGTACCGCTCGACCTTGCGGAAGGCGAGCGCCGCATCCGCTACCGCCTGTGCCGCCGTCGCGTCCCCGGCCTTCATGAGGATCAGGGTCTCGCGGGGCGAACTCGCGTAGGTGGGCGGGTAGGCGGCGTCCGAGTTGGTCGCGCTTGCGGTGGTGCTGGTGCCCTCCACCTTCGCCCACACTTTGTTGGCGAGGCCGAGGATCGAGCGAGTGACGTTGCTGCCCGGGCGGAGGAGGATCGTCTCGAACACGTAGAACGTGCGCGTCGCCGTCCAGCCGCTCGTCGAAGTACCGTCCCCTCCACGCACACGCACGTACCAGGTGCCCGCCCCGAGGCTGGAGAGCACGATGGAGACCGCGGTCCCAGAGGCGTTGTAGCCCGTGAATATCTGCTGGTAGTTCGCCCCGCCGGCCGGTGGGTCAACGGTGTCCACTTCCCACTCGTAGTAGACGTCAGCCGCCGCCCCGTGTGTCACCGTGGCGGTCGCGGCCACGTTCCCGGCCGCGTGTGAGGATGCCGCTATCGGTGTGCTAATCACGGGCCTTCCGTCGGTGAGCGTGGCCGCCGCGGTCAGTGTGCCCGCGCCGTCGAAGGCCACAGCCGCCGTGTGCCCTGTGCCGTAGTCGGCGTAGACGCAGAGGTTGGCCGGGTCGACCTCGTTGGTGCCGCCCGACCAGGTGGTCGCCGGTCCGTCGGAGTAGGTGTCGGAGACGTACATGGGAGCGACCGTGCCGGTATTGCCGAATAGGTAGATATTCGCCCCGGTCGCCCCGGTAATAAGGCCGAGCCAGTAACTCGCAGCCGTGAGTGTGACCGGGGATGCGAGTGCGAACGTGACCCAACCCGCCGCCTGCCCGCTCGTGATAGTGACCTCGGCAGAGGTTGCTACCAGCGTATTCGGGCCCGAGCTGTCGGTGTAGACGACGGCCTTCGCGACCTGGGAGCCGGTGGCGCCTCCGCCTGAGACGTAGGCGACGAGACGTGTGATCTTCTGCGTGCTCCCGAGTGTGGCCTTGTAAACCCGCGACTCGTCGGCGGCTAGCGCCCGGTAGGCGGCAGATGTGCCGGTCTCTCCGAACGTACCCACGCTAGAACGTCCAGTCGATATCGCCCGCCGCGAAGGTCAGAGTGTCCCAGGCGGCCACGGTCTTGGACGCGGTGAGGGCCTTCCAGTCCGTGAGGCGGTTCCCGGACGAGAGCGCGTCGAAGAGGGCGCAGTGTGAGATCGTGCCCCAACTGGCCGTCGGTACGCCAAACGTAACTGCTGCCGAGCTGGTGGTGGCGGACGTAGCGGCCACGTCGAACGTGCAAGCCACCCGCGCATACCCGTTGCCCGATATCTCGATACTGCCGTTCGTGGACAGGCCGAGGTAGATAGTCGAGGGTGCTGTGTAACTTGCATTCCGCAGCACGTGATCGAGCAGTTCGTTCGCGAGGAAGTCGGACAGGTCGCCCACGCTAGGACTCCTTCAGTAGGTAGGCTGGTGCGCCGATGGCGGCCTGGTCGACGAAGTGGATATCGCCCGTGCTGTCCACCCAGAGCATGTACGTGGGCAGCGCCTTGAGCGCATCGAGGAAGTGCTCCCGGAGCTGCTTGTGTCCTCCCGTCAGAGCCATACTCACCCCCGTGGACGTGTCGATCGCGGTGCCGGTGAGGGGCGAGCCGTAGGACGTCACGAACGAGGCGAGGTTGGTCCCGAGGTCCGCCGACGCTACGTCCCCCGTCGCCAGCTTGCGCGAGAGGTAGGCATCGTCCAGGAGAGCCGTGCAAGTCACGTAGGCCCCGCTCGATTGGACGTCCTCAAGGGTGCCGCTCCAGGTGCGCGCGGTGCCGTCGATGTTGACGGCGCAGGAAACGGCGCTGCCCTTCGCCTCGCCGCCCCACACGTCGGAGGGGACAGTCCAGGTCATAGACGAAGCCTCCCCCCCACTCATCTCGGAGACCTTTAGGCCGACCACGTAGTAGTCGGTGGTGGCC
>JAJZQZ010000016.1 GCA_021802965.1 Actinomycetes bacterium | reverse complement strand
GGCGCAGCCAGAAGCCGCACCGGGGGCAGAAGGAGAAACGGCCGCGCGTGGCGCACGACCTATGACCGGGGATGGTGCTGCTGATGCGCTCTCCCGGTTTACGCTCATCGTAGCCCTTCCTTCTTGGCCAGGTCGCGCACAGCCAGTTCAAGCACGGCCGTGTAGCTGATGCCCAGCCTAGCGGACAGCTCGGACAGAAGAGATACACACTCCTCAGACAGCTTGTACGACTTGGGGATTCTCGAGGCCTTGGGATGTTCTGTGTCTGTCATCATGGCGGCCACCCTATCAATCGGCTCTCTACCCTGTCAATACTCAGTATAGGCTGATTTTCGTGCATTTTGCGAGAAAAGCCTTATGCTAGGGTGGGGAGGAGAAACGGAGGGAGCGTGGAAAGGGCGGAGGGTGCCACATGCGCATACATGCGCGAACTGGCGGAGGTGAACGCGCTGCTGGAAGCGCTTGCGTTCCTGGTCGCCGAGCGCGTGCCACGGGAGGTCATCACGTGGGAGGATGTCGCTGAGGTACGGCGGGTGGGAGAGGTGCTGCGCGGACTCATCAAAGAGAAGACCCCGGCAGAGCGAACCCTGCCGGGGCCATCGACCGCTCCCGACGAAGGGGAGCCTTCCTAGACGGGAACCGCCTTGATCTTGTTGACCAGGGCCGCCCGATCCTCCTCAAGCGTCGCCATCACATCGAACACCTTCTCACTGAACCCGGCCATGCAGTAGACGTGCTGCTCCGGGAACTGCAGCGTGCCGTAGCCTTGCAGGTCGAAGGAGAAGATGGCCGGGTCTGCTCCCGTGCGCGCCTTGTACTCCCGATGCGCTTCCCTCGGGGTGTGATAGCCGACCCACGCCTGCATGTCCGAGAGGATGATGATGCGGTCGTACGGACGATCCAGTGCGAAGATGATGCGGAAGTCCGTCGACCCGCCCGTGAACGTCGCTGTGAGCGCTTCCACGATGGACGACAGAGTATCCCGCGGGTTGATGGTGCAGAGCCTCCCCCGACCGTCGAAGAGCAGGAGGTCGGAGTCAAGCCGCTTGACGAGGGCCGCCGCGAAGGGCGCGGCCTTGTCGAAGACGCCACGCATGGAGCCCGACACGTCGAGCGCTACCAGCGTGCGGCCGGGCAGCGTAGGCACGTTCTCAAGCGATATCTCCATGGCATCCGAGAGCGCCCCGAGGACGAAGCCGGGCACCCCGGCCAGCTTCAACTCGCGCATAGCCGTGAAGAAGCGGAAGGGCAGCACCAGGCTCTTGCGAATGCGCTCCGGGTCCACCAGGTACTTGCACGCGATGGGCAGAGAGTCAGGGGCCTGCGCCGTGATGTTGCGCAGGTTGCGGAGTAGCGCGAAGTAGCCGAGCGAATCGGACTCCAGGAGATCCGCCCACACCTTGCGCTTGGCCTCAACATCAGAACCGGCCTGCGTTAGCCGTACCTCCCACGTGTCGGGAGCCGCCAACGTCCCCGTCATGAGAGCGGAGAGTTGCGGCGTAGCCTTGGGGTGCGTGAGGTTCACGGCATCGACCAGCGACAGCTTGTGACCGTCGCCCTTGTACTTGCCGAGGCGGTAGGCGTCGAAACCCGCAAGGGCATCAGCGATCCCGCGCTTGAGCGCGTTCGGAATGGGCTTGCCGTAGGTGGCCAGTTGGTAGGCCAGCATCTCGGTCGCGTCGTCCGGCCGGCGTACGGCGGCGGTGACAGCGGAGCGCAGCCACTTCTCACCCTTGGCTACCTGGCAGAGTTCCACCAAGCAGACGTGCGTGATCGAGCGCATCCCGTACTCGTTCCGAGCGAAGATGCCCGCCTGAGCGGCGAAGCGCTTATCCGGCAAGGCGCGAATGAGACCGCGCATCTGCGCGAAGGTCGCATCGGCCGAGCGGTAGAACTGGTCTTGCGCGAAGGACGTGAGGAGCAGCGACGCCAATTCCAACTCGGGCGTCTCCGAGTAGGCTTCACCCCCAGCCAGGTTCTCGGTGAGGGTAGCGGCTGCTACGGTTGCGTTGAACCTGGCCATGGCCCACCTCCGTCATGTTGGCTGTGGCAGAGAAAGGCTGGCGAGGTGTTTTAGCGTCCTAACCACTAGACGACACAACCCGAAGGTTGCGGCGGGATTCGAACCCGCGTTTCTTCCATGTAAAGGAAGTAACCCCACCATCACTGCTGCCACAGACTTTGTTGCCACCGAGGAAAACCGAGAGGGTTAGTTTCATCCCAAGAAGTAACCCTGTCGTCACTGCGGCGGCGATGCTCTGCGGTCGATGGAGGCACACTAGCACATGACTAGGACGGAACGCAAGAAGCCCCCGCCCCAGCCGGGAGTGACGGCCAGGACGGGGGCAGGGAGGGGGGGTCTAGGTCAGCCGCGTGAGTAGGTCGCCTTGGTCGCGCCCTCCAGCACGTTCATGACGAACGTCAGCGCAGCGATGATGCCCGCGATCGCGGCGGCAGTCAGGAGTTTGGAGTCGGCCAGTCCGGTGAAGGACTCCGCTCCGCTGATACCCAGCAGATAGACGGGCACAGCCGCCTGGAAGAATGTCCGCACGGCGCGGATCAGGGCGTTCTTGAAGGTCTCTTTCATACCTCACTCTCCTTTGTCGCCGCAGCCGGGCCAGGCGACGGGTCAGGGATATGCGGCTGCATAGTTTCAGGACCACCTCCTGTTCGCGGTTCGTCGGCCAGGTCGAACGCCGCGCACAGGTCGGCGCACGGCGGCTCGTCGCAGGAGTGCTCGCAGGTAGCGCACGACGGGTCCATGGGGACGTAGCGGCTACACGGCGCGAAGGGCCGCACAGGTGCAGCCTGCTGCGTCATGCGGCTTGCGTATTCACGGTACTCCGGGGACGTGCCGTAGAGGCTCACCAGGCGAGACCTCGAACCCGTCCCTCCCGCGCAAACACGGCATGGAACCGCTCAAGGCTCCTGATGTACGCCTCGCGCTTGGCCGGGTAGGCAAAGTAGTCCCCGCCCCAGTAGGCTCGCGTGAAGCCCCGGAAGTCATCCCGCATCAGGTAGCCCATGTACCCCCGAGGGGAGAGCACAAGCAGGAGGATCGAGGCCCGCACACCGTCCGCCCAGTTGCCGTACACATTGAAGCCCCCGCTGGTGACTCCCACACGTAGGTCTCGCCAGGGCCGACCGACAGCCCCGCCTCGTATGCAGCCAACGTTCCGGGTTCGAGCGGACCAAGAGTCCTTGCCCAGCGACGTTTCCGCCGCGACGACCGAGAGCCAACCCACCAAGTCAAAAGAGCCAGGGTGAGCGCGCCAATAGGCCACCGGACGATACGCCACGTCCGCGAGCGGCGACCCATGCGCGGCCAGGATGTCATGCAGCACCACCTCCGTCGAAGGGCCGGCCAGAGCAGCGTCGGCCACGGTCCAGCCGATGGCCATGATGAGGAGCAGGGCGAGGATGAGGAAGAGGGTGTAGATGAACCACCTCATGCGCCCTCCCCCTTCGTTCGCTCCTCCCACTGCCACTCGAACAGGTCGATGAGTGTTGAGGCGAGCGACTCCATCGCCTCCCGATGTGTGCGCCCATCGGCCTTCACGGGCGAGCCATATTTGGTCTGAGCCGTGGCGACCACGTAGTGGCCCGTCGCCTCGTGCACGGGTTCGTAGCTCAGGCGTTCGTCCATCACAACTCCAGCCTCGCCCGCTCCTTCTCCACGTCGGCCTTAGCCTTGGCCAGCAGTTCGTCCGCCTTAGCCGTGTCGCCCCGAAGTTGGGCGATAACAGCCTCCGAACGAATGGACGCCCCCAGCGCCCGGTAGGCGGCGATGCGGAGTAGGTTGCGCTCGTCCTTGGTCATCTCGTCTGCCTCCCCGAGTTTCAGGTAGTCGGCTAGCGCGTCTGCGATGCCCACGCCGATCTCCTTGGTGTGCGACCAATTCCACTTAGCTTCAAGCACGGTCGCGTGCTCCCCCACTTCGACCAGGCAGCCCCGAATATCACAGGCACGGAGCAGCGACAGGTAGTTGATCTTCCGAGCCTCATGCCCCCACACCCACGACGCCTTGAAGGGCAGACCGACGCGGGCGGCGATGGCTTTGCCGAGCGTGATGCCGTCGTAACGGTCGAGCTCGCGCGGCATGAGCATGAGGATCCCGGTCTGGGCTTTGTCCCCTACGGCGTCGGAGTGGACGGAGAGCATGTAGTCCGGGCCCCAGTAGCGGGCTTCGTCCAGCATGTCCTGCAACTCGTCCGTGCTCTTCGCACCTTGGCCGGGGACGTGGAAGAGTCGCGCCTCCGCCCCGAACTCGTTCAAACGACGCACGACCCAGGCAGAGACCGCGACAGCCCACTTCTCCTCGGTCGCGCCGGGGATGCCTGCGTATCCGTTCAGGTGCTGATTACTCGGCAAACAGGCGATCTTCACGCGCTCACCTCCCCGCCGCGATCAGCCGAATGACGATCTGCCCGAGGTCCGGCCCGAACATCACGGCCAGCGCAAGCGCGATAGCCACCAGCACCTTGTACCGATTCACCCAATCCTGGAACGGCCCCGCCTTCGCGGCCAGGGCGATGTCGGCCCGGAGGGTCTCCTGACACTCGCGGCAGTGGGCGTCGTGGATGTCCTGGTAGCGGCGGGCGCGTTCGTCGGAGCGCTCGCGGTCGAGCATGTACATGTCGAGCTTCGTGGCCACGGTACCGAGGGACGTGTTGGTCTCCCCCAGCCGCTCGATGAGGTCGCGCACCGAGCCCTCGAGTTGGGACATCCGGGTTTCCTCGGTCATGGAAATATCACCACGCGGGCCCGTCCGGTGTTAGGGTAGAAGTGCATCAGGGGGTAGCCTCCTCTGGTGTCACGCCCCCCGGGCCGCCTTTACCGCGGTCGTGGGGGGCACCTTGAGATTTCACGCCGCTGCCGCCACGAAGTCTCCCGGCCAGCTTTCCACCACGACCGCGCCCGTAATGCCCGCAATCCGTATCTCCAGCCACTCCAGCGTGGTCGTGTCCCAGGGATGGCCCCAGAGTGCCCGGCCATCGACCGAGCGCACAGGCAGGTCCAAGCGCACACCGGGCATACCGCCCTCGACCGGCCCCGTGGGGTTGCAGGCTTCGCGCACCAGGGCTTCGTCGGTCACTTTGCATATCAGGTAGGCCATGTGCCCCCGCTTTCGATGAATGCCGCGATGCGTTCCTGCTGCTCGGCCAGGCGGGCGGCCTTGGTGGTAGGTCGTTTCCAGCCTGGAGCCAGCTTGCGGGCGTCCTGGCGCTTCTTCTTGTCCTTCTGATCGGCTTTGGGAAGTGCGGCTGCGGGGTCAGGGATGAAGTAGCTCATGGAAGGGACACTCCTGCGATGGCGGCTTGGCCTTTGATGTAGCGTCGGCAGCGGGCGAGTTCGGACACGCTCCGGGGGGCGCTGTAGGGGACGACGGCGTGGACGAGGGTGCCGGCGGCGAGATACGTGCCGGGTACCTTGGTCGAACCGATGAATGGGACGCCTGCCGTGGTGAACTTGGCCTGCGTGCCCGCCGTAGTCAGCGTCTTCTCAGCTCCGTCCACGAACAGCCGCCAAGCCGCGCCCGTCCACGTCCATTGAGCCACGTGCCAGCCGACAGCGAGTTCGTCCGAGGCATGGCACCAGGCCGCCGTCGGTGTCCCGCCCTCCTGCACAAGCGCGATGATCTCGTTCGTGAGTGCGCCGTTGCCAATGTACATGCCGTCCGTGTTCGAGCCGAGGAGGCCCACGAGGTACTGCTGAGCAAGCGCGGCGTTGACGGCGGCGGGGGCGTACCAGGCCACGTCGAACCCATGGCTCCAGGCCGGTTGCGACTCCCCGCCCTTCAGGTAGTCCCCCCCGTCAAAGCTCATGCTACCCGTGCGAAGCGTGGGGTCCGTTGTTGTGGCTCCGGTGTCCGCGCCCCGGATGACGGTGTACGGCTTGCCGAACTGGCTCGTGATCGTCTGCCGGGTTGTGGTCTCCTCGTAGGGCAGCAGTGACGTACCCTCGCCGAGCTGGACGCGGGCGATGTAGATGCCCGGACCCACCGTGTAGGTGGTTCCGTCAGGGGCAGAGGCGCGAGCGGGAGTGAAGGTGAGCGTCTTCGTGCCGCCGTTGTAGCCGGTGACGCTGTGCTCCACGGTGGGGGCGTCGGAGAAGATGACCTTGGCCCCGGCGTCACTCCAGAGGGCACCCCGCGTGGGGGCGAGGTAGGAGGTGGCGGCGGCGGCTTGCTCTATCTGCAACTCGTCGACGTAGAAGGTGCGAGCCGTAGCCCCCGTCTGGTACAAGCCGAAACGAGCTATGGCCGCACCGACTAGTGCAGTCGCGTTCTCCACCTTGTACCGCGCGTGGGCGTTCGTCACCGTTACGGCAGTCTGCGCTTGCCCTAAAGTGGCCCCCGTTGCGTCGTACCAAAGCAGATATAGATTCCCAGTCTCCCCCCCAACAGCCCCCTTTATCGACACCGACAGCGAGTAGACTGCGCCGGGAGTGACTCTCCCATTTGCCATCGGATAACCGGAAGGGATAGGACCCAAGATACCATCTAAGGCATTGGTGGCCGCCAACTTCGCGCACCCACTGCCATCCACGCCATTAGTGGCGTCATACGTGACGACTCCCCCAGCGTTCGCCATGCAGTTCGACGTCCACCCGTTCTCGAAGTTGGACAGCGCCCGAGGCCACACCAGGTTTTTGTTCGCACTCGCAGCCGCAAAATAGTGCGAGTACACGTCGTCCACCGTGGAGGCCCCCGCCGCGAGCACAGCCGTCGTCGTGTTGCCCCCGGCTGCGGCTACGCCTTGGTGGCCGAGGCCAGAGTAGGTAGTAGTCGCATCAGTCAACATCAGACGCACCCAACCAGTCCCCGCAACCGCCTCCAGTGTCGTAAAACGACACTCTACGGACCCTCCGACAACCTGTGCAGACCCCGACCCCACTGAAGCGGTCACGACAAGCGAAGCCAAGTCCACCTTGGCGCTAAGCCGGGTTGCAGTCCCGTCGTTCGCAACAACTGTCAGAGCTCCACGGCCCCCCGCGCGACACACTACTCGCAACACATGTATTCCCGCCGCGAACACACGTGCTTGCTCTGTGTAGTGACTATTCGCCGCTGTCCCGTCCTCCACCAGCTTGTCCACCGTGTAGAGCCCCGTCAAGGGGTCGGCCGCGCAGTTCGCGGCGATGAAGCTGCGGGTTTTCGTCCAGGAGGCGTGGGAGAAGGTCTCCGACTGGAGGAGGAGGTTGGGGTTGTGGAGGTCGAAGTAGGCGATGAGGGACGTGGGCAGGACAGGGACGGGCGGGGCCGCCTTGCGGCGTAGACGTGCGCGCGAGCCGCTCATGGCCTAAGCGCTGCGGAACTCGGTCGCAGTCCAGATGCCCGAAGCCACCGAGGTCTTCACGAACACGCTGCCAAGACAGGCCCACTCCAGAGGCACCCCAGCGGGCACGGTGACGTATGCCCCGTTGTCCGTCTTCGCGTAGTGCGAGTTCAGCGTGGCCTTCTCGGCGTTCACGAGCGTCTGGGCGGTGGCGAGATCGGAGCAGGCGGGAACGGCGGTGAGCGTGGCGAGGTTGGCGGCGTCGGCGGTCCCGCCATGGGTGGCCGTGGCCGCGTAGTGCACCAGCAGGCCCGCCCGGAAGGCGTTCGCGTGGCAGATGACGGCGGCCAGGTCGGCGGCCGAGGCGGCGCCTATGCCACAGTGCGAGTTCCAGTAGGTCTTGACCAGGTTGATGAGGGTCTGATCCGAGGCTTCGTCCGAGCCCGGAGTGGTAGCCGTGAGTAGGCGCAGGTTCTCGACATCGCCCACGTAGTGCGCGGCCGTGGAGGCGAAGTGCGCGAGGAGGAAGGTGCGAAGGTCATTCAGCGCCGCCCGCAGGGTGGGCTCCGAGTTTGGCGTGGCCGCCGGGGTGAAGGTGCTGGCCGCGAGGTGGAAGGTCGTCGAGGCGGCATGGGCGGCCACGTCGGCGGCCAGTTCGTCGTAGAGCGTGTAGCCCGAGGCGAGGTCGATCATGTCGGCGGCTGACGTGGTGTTGGTCGTGTCGGCGGCCTTGTGGCCCGGGTAAAGGATCGTGCCCGCCGCGATGTGGTAGGCAGTGGAGGCGATGTGCGTGGGCGCTTCGGCCACGATCTCGTTGACCAGCGTCTTCGAGGAGGCGAGGTCGGTGGCGTCGGCCGCCCCGATGCTGGTCGCGTCCGCGATCTTGTGCGTGATGAGGGTGGCGTAGATGAGGTCTTCGGAAGTCACCCGCGCCCGGATGATGGCCTCGAGCGCCGTGGCGTCGGGCGTGTACTTGATGTAGGCCGCGCCCGTGGGGCTGTTGACCGTGATGATGGGAGCGACGGGGTAGGGGGCGATGTCGTCGATGTCGATGGTGCCGATGCTGCTCGTCCCATCGGCGCCGATGAGCGCTACGGCGTCTGCGTAGGCACTTCCGTCAGTGGGAGTCGTGCCCGCGGGTGCCGATCCCACGTCCACCATGAGTTTCTTGGTGCCGTCTGAGCCGATGCGGTGAGTGAAGTTCGCCATGCTCGTTACCTCCAGTAAAAAGTCGGGGAATGAAAAAGCCCGCCGGGTAGCGGGCCATGAAGCCGAACGGGATGCGGAAGAGCCTAGATGGCTACTTCTTTCTTGAGTTGGCTGAGCGCGAGCGCCGTCTGCACGGCCAGGTCGCCCGAGGTCTTCGGCCCGATCGCGTAGTCCCCCACGTCGACGGTGGACACGGCCGCCGTGAAGTCGTGCGAGACCTTGCGAATGGGGTACCAGCCGGTGACGCCGGACGGGACGTGATGCACCGCTACCAGATTCGCGCGGGAGAGCTTGAGCCCGTCCTTCAGCGCCACCTTGAGGCCCGTCAGATACACGCGTTCCTCCCGCCGGAACGCAAGCTGCGAGGTAGCAAGCGCGGCGCAGGCCGAGGCGTCGCCGCCCTTCACGAGCACCACGGCCTCGCGCGGTGAGGTCGTGTAGCGCAGGGGGTCGCCTACAGTGTCGTACGTGGCCGAGCCGGACACGAGCGGGCTTGAGCCTTCCACGATGACGTACACCTTGTTGGCCGCCCCGAGGACGGACTTCTGCACGACGGTGCCCGCCAAGAGCCGGATGACCTCGAAGATGTAGAACGTCGTGGTGGCCGACCAGCCCGAATCGCTCGTGCCGTCATTCGCCCGGACGCGGCAGTACCAGGTGTCGGCTGTGAGGTCGGCGGCGGTGACGGACTGGGCCGCGCCCGACGTACAGTTGGTGCCTGTGAATATCTGCTGGTAGTCGGCACCGTCGAAGGTGTTGACGGTGTCGAACTCCCACTCATAGCGGATGTCCGCTGCCGACGGATGCGTGAAGAGCGCCGTCGCTGAGAGGTCGCCGATGGGGTAGTTGGCCGAGGCGGCGGGGACCGATATCGTGGGCGCGCCGCTCGTGACCGTGGCCGCGATGGTGAAGCCCGTCTCAAGTGCGAAGGTGACGGCGGCCGAGCGGATGTAGCCGTAGGTCGCGTAGATGGCATATTTCTCGGAGCCCGTCCGAGTCGGAGGCGAGGCCGCCGGGTCCGCCGCGCCGCCCGCGTAGGTGTCGCCGACGTTGTAGCTGCTGCCCCCCGAGGCCGCATAGCGCCACCGGATCGTGCCGGTGTTCCCGCCCGTGTGGAGGCCGAGCCAGTAGTCCCCGGCGGCAAGTTCAAGCGGCGCCGCAAGCGCGAAGTCGACCCAGGCGACCGACGCCCCGTCGGTGACTGTCGCCTCGGCCGATGTCGCTTTGAGCGCCGCGGGTGACCCGGCATTGTCGGCGTAGATGACGGCCTTCGCCACCTGATCGCCGGTGCCCGAGCCGCCCCCGTCGACGTACGCCGTGAGCTTCGCTACCTCGGCCGTTTCCGCGAGCGTGAACTTGGCCAGCATCAGGCCGTTGATGACTAGCTCAGTACTACCCGCACTCTCCGCAGTGGTATTGCCGAAGGTCGCCATTTAGGCGGTCAGGTCCGCGTCCCCGATGGCCACCTCGAGGATGTCTGCCAGGCTGACCGTGCGGGAGACAGCGAGCGCCGTCCAAGCGGTCAACTGGTTCCCGCTCGACTCCGCGTCGAAGTAGGCGGCGTGGGATATGGTGCCCCACGACGCGGTCGCCTGCGTGAAGGTGACCTTCGCGCTGTTCGTCATGGCGCTGCCCGAGGCCGCCCCGTTCGTGACCGCCTTCCGTACGTAGGCCCCACCCGATATCTCGCTGCTGCCGTTGGTGGAGAGCCCGAGATAGACGGCGGAAGGCTGCGTGTAGGCGGTGTTGCGGAACGTATGATCGAGCAGCTTGTTGGCCAGGTAGGCGGTCGCGGCGGATGCCATCTATTCCCCTTCCGTGAGCACGTAGGCCGGCACCGCGAGGTCGGCCGGGTCCACCCATTTCACGTCGCCCGTTTCGTCCACGTACATGTAGCGCAGGAGCGCGTCGGTCCACTCCGAAAAATGCTCGCGCAAGCTCTTGTAGCCCCCGGTGAGCGCCGCCGTCGTGCCGCTGGTCACGTCGATGCCCGCGCCGGAGAGGGGCGAGCCGTAGGACGTGATGAGGTCTTTCAGCGCTTGCCCCACGTCCTTCGAAGCCACGTCGCCCGTGGCCAGCTTGCGCGAGAGGTAGGCGTCGTCTTGCAGGCAGGAGATGTGGACATAGGGGCCGTCATAGCGGATCTCTTCCACGGTCGCGTTCCAGCTGCGTGACGTGCCTTCGATGTTGCAGCCGACCGTTACGCTGTCACCCTGCGCAGGCGCGTTCGCTGCGGCCACGACGAGCGAAGTGGGCAGGGTGAACTCGATCATGCTGGGCTCGCCGCCCGTCTCCTCGTTCACGACCAGGTTTTCGACGCTCCACACGGTTGAGTCGATGGTGACGTAGACGGGATCCGTCGATGAGTACCTGATGAGGACGCGCACGGTGTTCGTCCAGGCCGAGGTCAGGAGCGTGTCGGTCACGCGGGCACGGATGTAGTAGTAGTCATAGCGGAGCGCCGACTGCACGGTGAAGCGCACCTGGTCGCCCGAGTCCTCGCCCCCGGCGTCGAAGGCCGACCAGACGGCGTGCGGGTGGGCAGACGCTTCCCAGCCGGTAACGTCGTTCTGCGTGTTCGGGTTGGCCACGACAGCGGAGAAGTCTGCCAATTCGCTGATCTCGATTTCGACGTGCAGCTTGTCGGAGTCGGCGTCCGTCACTTCGTAGGTGATGGTGGGCGTCGAATCGGTGAGCACGGCCAGGTCGGCCGGGGACACGATGGTGATCGTCGGCGTCGCGTTCTCGTTGACCGTGAAGGGGGCCGAGGTCGACCAGGTAGAGATGCCGTTGTAGATGTCGCGCGCCCTGATGCGCACCTTGCAGGTCGCGGTATTGGCCGCCACCAGCGTCGTCGCCAGCGTCCAAGCGTAGGACGTGCTGCCCTGGGCCACGCCGCTGAAGATGGCCACGGCATCCGTGAAGTCCCCGAGGGCCGAAAACTCACCCTCGTACGTCACCGCATGCCCGTCCGCATCGCGCGGGCTGGCCTCGGTCCAGGTGATGTTCTGCGTCTCGCCCTCGCGCCAGGTGACTGCGCCCGGAGCCGTCAGTGTGGGCGCGTTCGGGGCGGTGTTGGCCACGACGATGATCTGACTTGACTCGGTCCCTGTCCCCACCGCGGTGCCGTCAGACGGGAACACCTTGAGCCACGCGGTGCCCGCGCTCGAGGGCGTCCAGACGTAGGATGTAGACGTGATACCGGAGGCCACGGAACTGTAGGCAAAGGCGCCGTACTTCTCGAAGAGCTCATAGGTGATAGCGTCGCCGTTTAGGTCGGACGACGCGCTCCAGGTGACAAGCACCGAGCCGCCCTGGCCCACCGTGGCCGCCAGCGTGGGCGCCCCCGGCGTGGTCGGCGCCGCGTTCGTGACCGTGTAGGTGCGCGTCGGCAACGTGGTGACGTTGCCGTTGATGTCGGTCGCCTTGGCGTACCAGGACACCGCGCCCGCCGCGAGGCCGGACACGCTCCAGTCGAGCGTGTAGCTGTTGTCGTAATAGGTCGCGTTCGAGGAGATGCCGAGGACTTCGCGCACCTTCACGCCGTCCACCCAGAGCTCCATTGATTCCACGCCGTAGTCATCGGCGGCGGTGACGCTGAAGGCGACAGGTGGCGCGCCGGCGGCGGCGTCGGCCGGGGTCACAGGTGAGAGCGTGGGGCCGGACGAATCGGCGGCCACGGTAGCGGTGCGTGTGTCGGAGTTGGCCTCCCGCGGGTAGTCCCAGATCGCGTCTGTGCGGGCGTACACGAGCCAGTCGATGCGGTCACCCGGACGCAGGTTACGGAGGGTCGTCGATACGGAGAGGTTCTCCGCGTAGTCGCCTGTGACCTGCGCTACTTGAAAGCCGCCGCCGTTGACACTCCAGTAGAGCGCCACGACCACAAGCCCGTTCTTGTCGGCGATGTAGCCCGACTCGTTCGCCGTGGCCGAGAGCGTGACCAGATTCGTGGTGATGGAGTAGCCAGCCGCCGGGGAGCGGCTGGTGAAGGTGATAGCCAAGGCTACGCCCCTACGTGCAGGCCGGTGGCCGTCTCGTACGGCTCAGGGTCGGCGGCCAGGCAGTCGAACTCGCCTTGGTAGATGGTGGCGCTGATGAGCGTCCAGCGGATCTGTCCGGTCTTGACGATGTAATACCTGTCGTCGAGGTCCGCGTTGCCGTTGACGCTGGGGAAGTACAGGTTCTTGGTGCCGGTCTGCCTGCACTTGAGCTCAAGCGCGTCCCGCTCGGCCAGAGTGGAGCAGGTACAGGTGACCTTGATCTCGGTGATGCCCTGGCCCATCTCCTGCACGTAGTGACTGGAGAGCCACGGGTAGGTGTGCGGGACCATCTGCTTCGTGTATATGACGCCGGACATCCAGCCGCCGGGGATGTCGATGGTGTCGAGCTTCATGCCATCATCGCTTGCAGGCGGCGGACGGTGGCATCGCCCGCGGCTTCGCCTTCGATGCGGGCGCCGGTGATGTAGTTGTTGACGGTGATGGAGCCGAGGCCCTTGGAGCCTTGCCCCCTGCGGCCGAGCGGTATTACAGCTTCCGGGCCCGCTTCCCCGATGAGGGCGAAGGTCGGGCGGGTGACGATGCCACCGGCGGCCATGGCACGAGGATGCCCGTAGGCGGCCGTACCGCCAGGACCGCCCTGCTGGGAATGCGTTTGCGTGTAGTTGTTCTGAGCGCCGACAAGCCTAGAGATCGCAGAGATGGCCGCCTCTGCCGCGCTCTTGACGGCGTTGATAAGGCTGATGAATCGCGAAAGCGGCAGTAACGCCAGTTCTATACCGCCACTAACGATGGGCCCGATAGTCGACCAATTCGCCTGGAACCAGCCGATGACCTTCGCGGCCGCCGTGACGACAGCCCCGAGGACTGAAGCGAGATTGCTTAGTTGGCTGGACGGATCATCCGAACTAACGGCCTGCTTGATGCGCTTCCAATTGTCGACCCAGTAGCCCACCAGCGCACGCGCTGCATCCTCGACACCTCTGACGAGCGTAGCTATCGCCGGGCCGTACTGGTTCCACCAGTCCTTGAGCCCGTTCCACGCGCTGGTGAGTGCCGGGGCGACATCGTTCACGATGAATTCTTTGAGAAGCCGGAAGGCTTCCATCACAACCGGCACGACGTTCGTAGATATCCAGTTGATCGCAGCGCCGATGGCGGCGAACGCCGTCTCAAATGTCGCCTGTATCGCGGGCATGTTGGCCGTGACCCAGCCCATGAACTGCTCGAGCACGGGCAGGAAGACGGCCCCCAGGGATTCCTTCGCCTCCCCGAACATCTCCCCTATGCGCGCCGTCTTGCCGGCCAGAGTGTCCGCCGCCGTGGCAGCCGATCCTCCGAACGTCTCCGAGGCGTTCGCCATGATCTGCTGGAAGCTCAACGTCTTGCCTTCGGCGTCCTTGGTGGCGATGCCGAGCTTCGAGAGCGCACCCGTGTTCCCGTCGTGCGCCTTCTGCATGGCCTTGGTGACGGTCTCCAGGTCGAGCCCCTTGGCCACGCTGATGTCCATGGCCACGCCCATGAGGCCCTGCGCTTCGGAGACGGACTTGGTAGCGACCACCAGATTCTGAAGAGCCGGCCGCAGGTTGCTGTCGCTGATGCCCGTGGCCATCTGCGTCTTGGTGATCCACGCCTCCATCGCAGCGACCTGCGCCGTGGTCGCGCCGGTCACGTTCTGCACGACGGTAGCGAGCTTCGACTGGGAGGCCGCGTCTTCGACCGCCGCCTTGGCTGCGTCGATGAGGAAGCCGCCTACTTCCTTGACGACGTAGCCTGCGGCGAAGGCCGCGAAGACGCCAGAGACCACTTTGCCGAGCTTCGAGAACTTGCCGTGCAGCCCGTCCGCCGCCTGCCCTGCGCTGTTCAGCGCCCGCGACGCGCTCTTGTCGTCCCCCAGGACTTCGATCATGATCTTGCGGGTGAGGTCAGCCACGGTTCACCTCCTCAAGAGCGGCTAGGAGCACGGCGAACTCCTCTCGGGAAAGCGCGTAGTAGTCGTCCCGGGAGAGCCCCGGATAGAAGCGCAGGAAGACGGGCAGGTAGCTCAGGTAGAAGAAGTGCGCTTCTTCGGCGCCGGGGTAGGAGGGTCCGGCTCTGCCGCCTCCACGTCCGCGTCCATCAGGGCCATAGCCTCATCGAACGTGAAGCTCGGACGCGCCCGCCGCTCGCCCACCCAGCGGATGCCCACGGAGAACAGGAGCGCCTTGTCGAGCGGCCACTGATCGAGTTCCTTCGCGCCGCCCTTCTCGAGCGCCTTGACATTCCCGAGCGTCAAGCCGGGCACGTGGCCACAGATGGCGATGATCTCGGATATCTTGAGATCCTGAACGGTCAGACTCACAGCGCCTCCAGCAATCGGTCGATAGACTTGAGGAACACGCGGGCGATGTCGTCGGCCTTCTGCCGGATGGCGGGCAAGACGTGGTAGCCGCCGAAGTTGTCCGGCGAGCGATGCGGCTTCTGGAAGATGTAGAGACGCGAGGCCATACGGATGCCGCCCTTGATAGGCACCCTGGTCGCGTAGCGCGTGCCGCCCTTGGCCGTGCGCCCCTTCTGCCCCGTCTTCCGTGCCCCGGTCGTGCGGCTGCGCCAGTGCGCCCCGCCGCCGAGCTCCGAGAGGAACGTGTACTTGACGCCGCCGCCCATCTCGATGCGCGCCATGGTCGAAGTCGGCCGCGCCTTGATGGAGCCTTTGAGCTTGCCCGTCTTCGTGGGTGCTGCGGCGCGGGCCACATCGGCGGCGAACTCCGACGCCTCCTGATAGGCGGGCTTCAGCGCCTTGCCCTTGATGTCCGCTTTGCGGAGCGTCGAGCGCAGGTCACGGATGCCCGTGACCTTGAGCTTGTCGTAGTACCACGTCGCATCGGCCTTGCCGTTCGTGCGGGTCGAGCCGCGCGTGCTGCGCTTGGGGAGAGCCATCTGTCAGTCTGCGGTAGCCCGTGCGAGAGGCACGCCGTCAGAGCATTCAATGGTGATCTTCGTGGTGGCCAGTTCACCGTGCGAGCCATCCACCGGGGCGTACCCGAAGAAGATGCCATTCCCGGTCCACTTGGGGTTGCTGGTGCTAGTGGTCGGCCCGTTCGGCTTGAAGATGATGGCCTTCTCCACGCCACGCCAGGGGGCCAAGATGGCGTCCAACAGTCCAGCGGCGAAGTCCTGCCGGAACTCCACCTCGATCGACCAGTCGTCGATACCGGCGATGCGGGACTTCGCATCCTTGCCCATCGTGCCGAACTCGACTTTGTCGAGCTCCATGTTCGGGGTGCAACCCATCACGTACGCACTCACATCGGTTCCGCCCACGGACAGGTATGCGTTCTTGTAGCAGTACGCGGCCATCTGTTACCTCCTATTGGATGCCGACGACAACGGCGACTGTGAATGACGGGGAGTTGGTGCCGCCGATCGTGTAGGCAGCTCTCCAGTAGGTGTCCGTGACGGGCCCCGCAACAGGCGTTGCGAACTGTGCCCCGACAGCGGTCTTCTGTGCGAACGTGATGCGCGTGGTCGGCGTGCCCCAATTGGTCACGGCACTGAGCACGGTCATGTCGAGTGTGGGGTTTGTGCCCGAAACGGCCAGCACGTGCAGGGCCGCATAGATCTTCTGCGTACTCGTTACCGCGCCCAATGTGCGAACGGTTCCGCTGCCTGTCGAAGTCTTGGCCGAGTTCTCTAGGATGGTGCCGTGGATGAGCGGATAGTCGTTACCCTCTCCGCTCGCCTTGAAGCTGTAGGGTGAGGACACCTCGCCACCATGTGAGAGTTGGAGCAGGGTGATGGTAGAAAACCATCCTGACTCGCCAGCCGCGCCCGTGAGCGGCCCGATAGTGATTGGTGTGCCGGTGACTCCCCGAAGCGCAGAAAGCGCATCGTCCGGTCCCGTCGTACCGTCTGACCACATCCAGCCCTCTTGTTCAAAGGCCACCGAGGGAAGACCGGCGATACGTCGCTTAGCCGCATAGCCGAACGCCGGGATCTCCAGCTTGTCGTACTCGTCTTTGTACGCCAGCCTGTTGGAGTCGCCGGAGAGGTTGTAGCCGCCTACCCACAGCTTGCAGTCCCGCAGGATGCTTGCTCCCATGTCTACCTCCTACGGGTTGATGAATGCGCGAACCGTGATGGCGAACTCGACGGAGCAGGTACGGCCATTGGTCTGGTAGCCCTGCTTCATCTGGCCGGTGTCCAGGTCCGCGTCCATACAGGTACCGCCGATGGTCGGGTTGTCGTTTAGGTAGGCCTCGAGTTCGGCCAAGAGGGCAAAGCAGCGATCCCGCGCCGCCTTGATGGTGTCCTCACCCGCGCCTGCCTTTGTGATGCCGATGCCGCCGTCGATGCGGTAGGTCTCTTGACGGCCTCCACCCATAGTCACGGATGACTGGTCGATGTCGATCTCCGCGCCGAACTCGATGTTCTCGAGGTACTTGGAATCACCGGCCGGTGCAGACCAGATGCCCACGCCGACCAGGCCGGAGCGAAGCGCAAGGGCCGCCACTAAAGCGTCCAGCACGGCGGGTATGGTCGAGGTGCTCATGCCACACCGGGCAGCACGCGCCTGTACCGCGCGAGCACGCCGTCAACGCGGTGGTTCCCGTACCAGCGATTGCGGGACGGGTCCACCGTGGCCGCCCAGTTGATGCCCTCCCAGTTGCCGGTCTCGGCCTCGACGGGGACATCGGATGCGACCAGACGCCGCTCGCAGACCCAGAGGGCCGCGCGCTTGAGGTCGCCGGGGACCGTTGCCAGTCCGCTCGTGTAGGTGACAGCGTAGTTGCGGTAGCCCGCCGTGAAGGCCGAGCCACCGCGGCGGCGCAACTTGCCCTGCGGGTAGATGATGAGGTCGGCGAGCTCCGCAGCGGTGAACGCAGTCGCGGCGCCCACCGTGTCGATGTAGGAGACAGCCGAGACCGCGGTGACCTCGGGATAGGTGAGGAGCAGTTCCGGCGTTCCGTCCCCATCGGCGTATTCGACCGTTGATGTGGGGATGGGATAGAAGCCGAGGACAGCTGTGAACTCCGTGCGGATATCCACCTCGGCCGCCGTGATAGTGGCGTCCGGGTAGTCGGCTACCGAGGCGAGTTGCCCCTTGTCGAAGACGCGGGCCTCCGAGGCTGTGAATATGGCAGTAGGGGCAGGCATAGCCTAGACCTTCCGTGTCCGCGTCCGGGGCTTGGGCTTGACGGTACGGGCGGCCGTCTCGGACGGGCCCGCTTCGACCGTCTCCACCGTGCTCTCTTTGACGGGGGCGGCGACGCCGTTGGCTATGAGCTTGAGGGCGATGTGGTCGGGGAACTCCGCCACGTCGCCGGGCTTGTGCTGACGACCGAACCGATCGCCGTACGGTATGAGGATGTGCACGTCCATCATGCGTCCACGTAGACGTATTCCACGTAGTAGTCCACGTGGGTCGCGGTGGTCATGGCCGTGCCCACGTTGACCGGCTTGACGGCCTTGCCCGCCGTGAGGGGAGCGCGGTACGTCGTGCGTGTCACCTGAGCGGCGGCGTCGAAGTCGAGTTGCGCGTTCTGGGTGAGACCGGCGCGGAGACACGCCACTCCCACGATGGGACTGCCGGCGGTGTCGTTCAGGTTGACCGAGGTGTTCGCCGCGGCGTTGCCGCCGATGGCGACCATCTGGCCGCCCACGATCATGATGCTCTTGCCGGCGCGCGCAGGGATGACGATGGTACCCGCGTTCACGTCGGTAAGGGCGACCCGTCCCGCCTTGATCTGGACCTCACCGGAGCCGACTGACTTTCCGTAAGCCATCTCAGCCCCCTCTACAGGTTCACGTAGACGTACTCGATGTAGTAGTCCACGTGGGTTGCCGTGGCGAGGTCGCTTCCGCCCTTGATGACCTGGATGCCCTTGCCGGCGGCGAAGGGCGCGCGATAGGTCGTGCGCGTGACGTTAGACGCGGCGTCGAAGTCCATCTGCGTGTTCTCGGTCATGGCCGTGCAGGCGACGGCGACGCCCACGACTGGGGTGCCCGTGGTGTCGTTCACGTCCACGCTGGTCGCGGTGGCCGCGGCCCCGCCGATGGCGACCAGTTGGCCGCCCACGATCATGAGCTTCTTGTCGGCACGCGGCGGGATGACACGCGTGCCCGCGTTCACCTGTGCGGCCGTGAGTCGGCCGGCCTTGAAGTGGATCTTGCCTTGCCCGGTCGAGCCTCCGTAAGCCATTACTCTCTCCTTTGGATGGGAGCAGGGGGTGATGTGAGGGGCCGGGGCGCCCCTTGCTTAGTCGCCCCGGCCCCTAGAGAGTTACGGGCAGACGATGTGCTTCACGGCCAGCGTGTCCACCGTCACGGCGTCGATCCACTGCGCGAAGCGCATCGTGGTCTCGAAGCTCGTGAAGGCGAAGTCGCGGCTGAAGCTGACCTCGATGCCGCCCACGTTGCGGACCCAATAGGCCGCGGCCACGTCACCGAAGACCACGGGGATGTTGCCGGTGGCCGTGGTGTCGAAGTAGGCATCCTCGAACCAGGGCTTGCCCATGAAGGTGTCGGCCTCGGACGCGGAGAGCGACGGGCTCCACAGGTAGTTGCCTGAGTCGTCCTTGGCGCGCGCCGTGTCGAGCGTCACCGAGCTGTTGGCGATCCAGCGCGCGCGGGCGCGGTAGACCGGCAGGACCGAGTAGTAGAGGCCCTTCAGTTCGTCCAGAGTCGGGGAGAGCGTGGCCGAGGCGGCCGTGACGCCCAGGGTGGAGCCGATCGAGATGGCCGCCGGGACCGAGGAGCCGGTGCCCACGTCGGGGTCGCCCAGGACCGGGCCGATGCGCGCGGTCAGGGCGCGACCGGCGTAGTCGGCCAGCAGGCTCTCGAGGTCCACGTTCGTATCGCGGAGCAGTTCGTCCGAGATGGCCATGAACCCGTCGTAGCGGTAGGCATTTAACAACGCCTGCCCCCAGACGGGATTCGTGACTGCAGCGGCAGAGCCTTCGGCCACAGGCGTCGCGCCGGCAGAGGCGTCGGTGGAGAGGATGGGGATGTTGATCTGGTTGCCGGTGGCGGTGTTGATCATGGTGGGACCGGCCTGCAACACGCCCGAGCTTGCGATCTCGAAGTTGATCACGCGGTCGTACCAGGACTGCGGGTCGATGTAGTCACCGCGCGCGCCCGAACCGGCGTCGGTGATATCGGTCCGCTTTTCCGGCTGCACCGTGAAGGTGACCTGCTGCTGACGCTGGTCGGCGTAGGCGCGAATGGACTCCACCGGGATGCGCGGCTTGGGCTGCGGCATACCCAGAAGTCGCGCCAGGGCAATGCGCTCCTCGACGGCGGCCGAGCGAGCGTCGTCTTCCCGCTCCTCCTGAATCTCGATCAGCGCCTTGTCGAGCTCGTGGCGCTTCTCCACCATGATGATCTGCGCGGTCTCCCGGGCTTCCGGCGAGGCCAGCGGATCCCGCACGGCGTCGACGGACTGGCGGTACTCTCCGTGGATACGGTTCAACTCCAATACATTCACGATGCCTCCCAAGGTCAGATGCCAAGCAACAGGTACGGCTGCGCTTGCTCCGGCTCAGGAGTGGCTTCCGAGTGGTCAGTGACCGGCTCGGCTTCCGGCTCAGGAGTGGTGGCGTTGCGTTCGGCTAGTGCCAGCAGCGCCGGCACGTCGTCGCAGGATGCGGGGTCGAGGTCGAGTTCCTCGGCCAGTGAACGGACAGCCCGGGCCACGTCCACGTCGGTGGCGGTCGAGGCTGGGTAGGTGACCGGGGAAACGTCATACAGGCGCACCTCCCGGATGGTGCGGAGCGGCAACTCGCGCTCATCGCCCTTCGGGTACTTCCAATCCTCTTTGACGATCTCGAAGGCGAAGGACGACTGGTACACGTCGCCGCGCTCGATGAGCGTGTAGAGGTCGCGGGCCGCCTGCGTGTCAGGCAGGTCCACCTCGTAATGCAGCCCGAGCTCGTCCTCCGACAAGCGCAGGGTCTTGGCCCGGTTGCGCCCGAGGACCACGTTAGGGTCGTGATTCCAGAGAGCGGCGATGTCCGCTTCCTTCAAGGACTTCTTGAACGCGCCCCGCGCGACCTGCTCGCGGAAGCCGTAGAGGTCATAAGGCGTGTCGAAGACGGAGGCGTGGCCAGCTATGGTCATGCCACTGTCCAGAGAGCGGGCTTCGATGGGTCCGGCGTAGTAGCGTCGCTCACTGGCCATCGGGCGCCTCCTCTAAAAGCGAAGGGCCGCTCATGGCGGCCCCTTGGCTGGATTCGTCTTGCATGTCCGGTCTATCCGGTGGCTGCCACTGGACCGACCAAAGCAGTTCGTCGCCCCCGGGCAGCGGATCCATATCTTCCTTTTCGCGGATTTCGTTCTGCGTTATCCAGCGGCCGAGTTGCCCGGCCGCATAGAAGTCCTTGCGCTCAGCCGGGTCCATAGCGAGGAAGCTGTTGCGGTTGAACTTGATATAGGCTGGGCGGGCCAGCAGGCGCGAGAACGCCTGCTCAATGCGGAGCAGACGCGGGTTGATGCCCGTTTGCAGCCACATGTACTGACGGGCGTACAGGCCGGTCACGTAGCCCTTGGCGCCTTCTAGCGCGGTCACGTATTCAGGGGGCACGCCGTAGAGATTGGCGATCTGCGCGTCGGTGAACTTGCGCGTCTCCAAGAACTGCGACTCTTCGGGATTGACGCTCAGTTGCTTCCACTCGGCCCCGTCGGTGAGGACGCCGATAGCGTGCGACTTCGACACGCCACCGTGCTTCTTCTTGAACTGGTCCCGGAGTCGGTCGGCGTCTTCGGTCTTCATCTTGCCGGGGACGGCGATGACGCCTGACACCGTGGCCCCGCTGCCGAAGAAGTTCGCCCCGAACTGCTCAGCGGCGAAGGCGGTGCCGATGGTCTGCTTGGCGGCCATGACCGGGGACAAGCCCCGCAGTTGACCGGGCAGCACCATCCAGCGGATGTGCATGATAGCCGTAGCGGCGAAGGTCTCCTGCCCGCCGCCGCCTTTGACCACGTACACGATGCGCCCTTCGGCGTCGCGCTTCACCTCGACGTTCCCCGGTGCCAGGACGCGAAGGCCGGTAAGGTTCCCGCCGGCGTTGGAGAGCTTGAGGATGAAAGCGTTTCCGTCCGCTTCGAGAGAGAGTTGCGCCTGATGGATGAACTGCGGCCAGTCCTGCTCTTCGTTCGGCTCGCGGAGCCAGAACGGCTCGGGGTACGGGGCCCGACGATCGCCGAGCTTGGCCAGCGTGTCCACGGGGATGCTCGCCACCGTATCGGCGTTCAAGCTCCAACAACGGTAGATGGCGGGTAGGTTCGGAGCCGCGTCCTGCGTGACACTGATGCCGGCGTGCGTCGGAGTGCCGATATCCAGGAACCTGGTGAAGCCGCTGTCGCGGGCTTCCCGGCGGCCTACCGTGCGGAAGAGTCCCATCAGCTACCCCCGGTGAGTCCGAGGCCGAAGAACGCCAGGAGCAGGAGCAGGAAGCCGCCGACCATGAGGCCGTAGCCCCAGCCGAGCGCGAGGAGCGCGCCGACGGCGAAGGCCAAGAAGCCGAGGATGATGGCCGCATCGCGGGGCGAGGCGGATGACTTCTGCGGTTGCGGCACGGTCCTCCTCAGTGGTAGGCTGGTAGCGGCAGCGGGGGCCTCCACAGGTTGCCGCTGGGGAAAACCCACTCTTACGAGTGACGGACATTAGCCAAGGTCGCGATGGACGCCGGAGTGGGGGCTTAAGAACGGGGCGCCGGCACGCGCCCACCCCGCTGCCGCCCCTTCTACTCAAAGCTTATAAAGCTGTACGACGGCATAGCCTCTGCGTGCATAGCGCGTTCAAGGCCCGTCACGGTGGCGGCGATCACGTCGATCTTCTCGGTCGAAACCTTCTTCGAAGGCTTGATGTTGCCGCCCGCGTCTTCCTCGATCTGAACATTGTCTGCGCACCACCTCAAGACTGCGTGGCCGCCGTGGTGCAGCGTCTTCCGAGCGACCAGGGTCTCGAGCAGCTTGGCCGGCGGCGAGAGTGTGGCGAAGCCCTGCCGGACGGGAACACAGGTCAAGCCTTCGCCTTCGAGCTGCACGGCGATCTGGACGGCCGACCAGGGGTCGTAGCCTATCTCTTCCACCTCGTACGTGGCGCAGTCGGTGAGGATGTCGGCCTTGATGAAGTCGTAGTCGATGACGTTGCCGGGTGTCGTTTTGAGGAAGCCTTCACGCGCCCAGCCGGCGAACACGGGCGCATGTTTCGACCGCTTCTCGAGCGCGGCTTGTGGCAGGTAGGCGCGGCAGAGGATGTCGTAGCCTTCGTCGTCCCGCGGGAATACGAGCACGTAGGCGGCGAGGTCGCCGGTCGAGGCGAGGTCCATGCCGATGAAGCAGCGGCGGCCCCTGTTGCGTTCCTCGATGGCGGTGATGGTGTCAGAGCCGCAGGCGTCCCAGGCTCCCAGGTCGAACCAGCGGGTAGAGGATTGCGTCCACTGTGAGAGGTACAGCCGCCGGAACGTGTTCTGATACGCCGGGTTTTCCTTGGCGACGGCGCACTCGGATTCGTAGTAGCTGAGAGGGACGGTGATGCCGAGGTGCGGGTTTGCCTTCCGCCACGTGGCGGGGTCGGTCCAGTCGTCGGACTCATCGGCCGCTGAGATGTAGCCGAAGAAGGACGGATCATCTACTACGCCCGCCAATACCTTGCGCGCGTACTCGTGCTGTTCCCAGCAGATCGAAGTCCGGTCGAAGCCCGCCGTGGTGATAGCCACCATGAGCGGCTGCTCACGCGCACCCATCGAGGTCTTGAGCACGTCCCAGAGCTCGCGGTTCAGGGCCGCGTGGAGCTCGTCGTAGATGACTCCGTGGGCGTTGTAGCCGTGCTTGCTTGCGGCCTTGGCGCTGATGGCATGGTAGAAACTGCCCGTCTCGCGGTCGATGATGCGCTTCGTGTGGTCGAGGACTTGCAGCCGCGTCTTCAGGTACGGATCCCGTTGCACCATGGCGGCGGCGATGGAGAACACGAGGGATGCCTGATCCTGGTCGGTGGCGGCCGAGTAGATCTCCGCGCCCGGCTCGTCGTCCCCCATGAGCAGGTAGAGGGCAAGCGCGGCAGAGAGCGTGGACTTGCCGGTCTTGCGCGGCGTCTCGATGTAGGCCGTCCGGTACTGGCGCAAGCCCGTCGCGTCCAGCCGGCCGAAGAGCTCGGAGACGATCAGGCGTTGCCATTCGGAGAGTTCGAGTTGCTTGCCGGCCCACTGACGCCCCTTGACGTGGCGCAGGGACTCGACGAAACGGATGGCTTTACTTGCGTGCCACTCGCTGATTGGGCGCTTGCTCTTGGAGGATCGACGCGATGCCACCGCCATCGGCCTTCTCCTCCTTCGGTGAGAGCCGCGCACGGTCCACGGGTGAGAGCCCAAGGCGCGTCACAAGCTGCGTGAATTGCTGCATGATGCCGTTTGAGGGAACGTCGCCGCGGCGATATGCTCCGATGTAGGTCTGCCACGTGAGACAGTAGGCAAGGAGCGTCGCCCGGTCGGTCTCGATGAGGATGCCTTGCCGTGACCACGCCTTCGTCACACGTCGCCACTCGGCGCGCCCTTCGGCGTCAAGCACACCGGGCGGGTGCTCGGTCAGCGGTTCCGCTTTGGGCACCTTGGGGATGGGCCGCTTGCCTCGGTTGCCCTCTAGCAGCCGGAGCTCTGATGGTTTTCGCGGCCTACCGGCCATCAGACCTCCATTTTGCGTCCAAGGGATTTTGCATAGGCATGGTGCGAGGGCGCAGGCCCCTCTAACTTTCTTCGTGCCCCTCGTCAATCAATCGCGCTCGATCGCGTGTCGTTGCGCCGCGACGAGCATTGCATGACCTGCAGAGCACACGCATCTCACCCACCGGGTTGCCACCCATGTGCAAAGGCACGATGTGATCGGCCGTGAGGTCATCGCTCATGTGCGGCTCACGCTGGTAGCCAGGGCAGACCGGACCATACACCTCGATCCATTCGGTTACCACGCGCGCGGCTTGCTGTCTCTCGGCCCAGGTCTGCGGGCGGCGCCGATGCGGCGGGCACTGGCACTGGACACGACGGCACACGGAGCAGGCAGGACGGGGAGCGGTAGGCACTAGTGCGTGGTAGCCCCTACCACCAGGGTCATAGCCGCCCCGCCCGACTTGTTGGTCACGCCAAGATACCCGTACTCCCAGCCGTTCATGTCCTGGTCGTAGAGCGTGCCTGCGGTGGTCGAGTTGGCCGCCGTGTCCGTGACCTCGGCTCCGTCCTTGGCCAACCCGACGAGCGTCGTATCGGCGAAGGCGATCTCGGCCGCGTCTGAGGTGCCTTGCCCGAACTGGATGGTCGATGCCTTGTCTCCCCCCGTAGGTGCGCCGGGCGTGGAGCAGGTGAGCGTGATGACGTGGAGCGCAGCCGTAGCCAAGATCCCCGGGCAGTCGATGTCGGTCACGGTCAGACGATCGCCCGCCTCGGTGACCGTCAGCACGCCCGTCCATGTCGGCGTGATGGAGAGCTCGCCCGCCACTCCCGTAGCCGCGGCGATGACGCCGGGGACGCCGCCGGCAGTCTGCACCGCTAGGCGCGTACCGTTAGACGAGGTGATGGTGACGACAGCAGCCGCGGCCGAGTTACGGGTGATGGAGACAACGCCCGATGCGTTCGCAGCGGTGTAGCCCGTGCCGAGCCCATACGTCGCGTCCTGCAAGCACGTAACGAGCCCGTCCCCATCCTGCGTGTCCGTGCCGTTGACGGCGAACTCGCGGTTGGCGGCCGTGGTCGTGGTGGCATGGCCGGTGAACGTCAGGCCGTTGATGGTCACGGTATCGCCGGCGCTCACATTCGCCAGGGTCACGTTGGCCTTGTGATTGATGGCCAGGATGATGGAGGCGAGCTCCGTCGCCTGCGTCACGTTCAGCAGATACTTGCCGTTCGGATAGTCCGCCGTCGTCGCCTTGGCCTCGATGGTGTGGGCGCCTTCGTCCGTGGTGATGACGAGCTTGTCGGTCGCGGCTACAGACGTACCCGCGGTGACCACGGCATAGTCGGCATTGATGAGGGCCGCGAGCGCAGCCACGTCGGCATCGGTGTCGGCTCCGGCCGACTTCCACTTGCGGGACGCATAAGCCGCGTCGGTAGCGATCGCCGCGGCCGTGTAGGTGAGCCCGTTCAGCGTGAACGTGTCCGCGTCGTCTACCCGCGTCGCGTCGGCCATGGTGATAGTCGCGCCGTTCACGATCGTCCGCGCCTTGTACTTCTGGATGGTGTGCGTCTGGTCGGCCTTCACGCGCCACTCGATGTCCCGATAGGCGGCCGACGCTTGCCGGATGTAGATGGTCTCCGTGTTCGCCAGGGTGGCGATCTTGCCGAGCGTCGAAGCCGCGCCGGCTACCACGACCTCGGTCGAGGGCGACGGCTCGACCAGGATGACGGCATGCGAATACGTGCCGTCGCCGTTGTCCACCAGCCGTTTGACGATGCCGGTGGAGCCGATCGTGTGCGTGGTGTCAGCCATGCGGACCTCCAGTCAAAAACGCATGATGAGGACGGGTCACGACCCGGGATAGTCATGCCCCTCACCGGGGCATAGGCACACTCACGGCTCATCGCCTGGTGCCAGAATGCGAAAGGCCCAGCGGTTGCCGGGCCCCATCTGTCGTCGCTTTCATGGCGCACCAGCGCCACACTAACGAAACGATACATCGCGTGTGGACAGTTTGTCAACCAGCAGCGGAAATCGTTCGCCCTGAGCGGCCCTTGAGCGCATAGTGAACGGTGCTCTTGCTGATATCGAGCTGCCTGCCGATCTCGCGGTACGATAGTCCTTCGTCAAACAGTCGCACGACATCGGCCCGTGAATACTGCGTCTTCTTCTTGGTCGCGCTCAGGTTCGGCGGTACATACGTGGGCAGGTAGCCGACGAACTCCTTGGCCAACCAAGCGACCGCTTCCTTTGCCCAATCGCAGCGCCGGGCCTTGTTCCAGACGTCCCACTCTTCCAGGTATACCCAGTACAACGCCGCCGCCCAGTGCGCCCGGTCGTACGTCATCCCCCCCACCATCTTTTCGAGCTCGGTCAGTTGCGGGTACCTCCCCCTCAGTTTCGCCCACTCATGCGCCCAACGCTCCTCGCGCAGTGTGCAGCGTCGCGTCTGGAAGTCTCGGCACGTGGGGCAGGCAGCGTGGCAGTCGGGCTCGGGCGGGGGCGGCACGTAGCCTTTGGGGGGCGGGTCGTATGAGCTCTCCCACCGAGCGGGCGCGGTCGTGCGACCGTGGTAGTCGAGGTGGGCTTCGAGAAGAGGAAGCAGGGACTCAAGGGCGGCGATGCGCTCGGCTTGGGTTTGGGTCATATGCGCCGCTCCAGCCATGCGATCAACTTCCGTGAGGGCCAGCCTATCGGACTCTCCACCAGGACCAGAAATAGCTCCGTCAAGGCATCGTGTAGCTCGAACAGCTTGCCGCGCGTCGTATTCCGCATCGCTTCGCGGAACTCGCCCTCGAACTTGTCTATCCAGGGGCGGCTCGTCTCGTTGGCTCGGATCAATTCGACCTCTGAGTCCAGCCAGTCCTCAAGTCTGCTCACGCTGCTCCCTTCTCAGGCGCCAGCCTCATCAGCTTCTCAAGCTCCACGACATCCTCGCGCACCTCGCCCCGTTCCACGTCCCCGCGGGTGAGGTACCAGACCAGCCGACCATGCCGCACACGGATCGCGCGGCGTTGCAGGGGCGTGGTGCAGGCGTCGGTCTCGGATAGGGGGCGGCCGTTCACGCCGGCACCGCCTTTTTCGCCGCCACAGTGGCTCTCATGAATGCCGCCCGTCGAGCGGTGTGAACGTCTGCCTGGCCCCGTCGAATGTGAAATCCAGAGCGCCCGTGTTGCCCATGCGGCTCTTGGCGATGATGAACTGGCCCATGCGCGATAGCTCCCCCGTCTCCTCACGTTTGCGCCACACGAAGCACACCGTATCCGCGTCCTGCTCCACTGCGCCCGAGTCGCGGAGGCGGTTGAGCGTGGGCTTGTCACCAGACCGCTTGTGCTCTTGCGGGCGAGAAAGCTGGTGCAGGCAGAGCACCGGGATGTCGAACTTCAACGCCAGGGCTTTGAGGTACCAGCTGTTCCGCGTGGTGCCCTCCAGGCGCGACAGCCGGCCGATGTCGAGCTTGCCCAGGTGATCGACCACTAAGAGGTTCGGTTTCCAGCGGGTGATAAGGCCGGGCAGTTGCTCGACACGGTAGGCCCGCTCCACTCGGAAGCGCTGCATCCGATCGTCCCCGATGAGCTTCGACAAAGCGTTGAACTCTTCGGGCCCCGCCGTGTTCGACAAGAGCCGCATGGACGATGCGCCCTCTTGTTGCGCCAGCCGGATCGCCAGCTCTTCGGCACCCATCTCGAGCGAATCGTAGAGCACGGTCCCGCCCTGGTTGAGCACCGAGAGCGTCACGGAGAGCGCTGTAGCCGTCTTGCCGTGCCCGGTCTCACCGGCCCATACGCAGAGCCAGCCTGGACGTAAACCACGGGTGCCCATCTGGATCTCTTGCCATGGATACGTGAATGCCTTTATCGGCTTGGCGGCCTCGGCTTTCAAGTACACCTCTTGCAGCGCGTCCCGCATGAGGACATCGCCCGTCTCAGGCTTGCGCAGATCGTCGAGCGCAGCAATGAGGCTGTCCACGTCGATGGAGCCCTCCGACTCGGCCGCCTGGTTCACGAGCCTTCGCACGGCTCGGTCATAGGCCAACTGACGGACGTTCTTCGCGTGGCGAACGGCGACCAGACGCGAGACGGGGGCAGTAGCGAGGGTGTGCAGGAACGCCTCCCCTCCCTGCTCTTTCACGAACGGCCGTTCGCTCGGCTCGATCGCACCCCATACGAGCACCCAGTTTGGATCAGACTCTTCGGCCACGCGACCGAACGCCCGCCAGATAGCCTGATGCGCTCGGGACTCGAAGTGCTCAGCTTCGACTACCGCCGCCGCGTTCCAGTACGTCGCCGCTCCGCCCACGAAGACGGACGAGAGGAGGAAGCGCTCTTCGTCGCGTGAGTCCACTAGAGCCCCTCCTCTGCCAAGACGTCGCGGAGGTTGCGGTACTCGGGCCCGGTGTCGGCCTCTTCCACCTCGTCGTCCCAATGGCCCTCGTTGAGCCACGTGGTCGGATGCTTCTTGAATCCGCGCTCACCCTGCGCCCGGATGTGAGCGGCCTGCTTCCCCATGGCTTCGATAATCCTATCGGCCGTCGTTCGGGTGAGGGCTTTCCTGAACGCCTTCTCCGCTGCGAGTCGTCCGACCTTGAACGGGTAGAGCGCCCAAAACGCATCAAATCCATCCGGCGCGCATAGTGTGTTTTGAGTTTGAGCTAGAGCTTGAGTTAGAGCTGGAGGAATCGATTGGGTTTCGATTGGGTATCGATACCCAATCGGTAGGGTATCCGCGAACTCCGGCGCGAAGACCTTCGCCTGCTCATAAAGCCGTGCAAACAGATAGGTTTCGGGCAAGAGGGCCAGGCGGTTCAGCGCTCCGATGCGCTGCTTTGGACCCTCGGGGGCCTGGTAGTCGAGGGCGTTCACGATGAAGCAGACTTGCGTCGCCTCGTCGTACTCCGCGAAATGGGCAATCGATAGGGTATCGAAAGCCTTTCGATACCGCTTCTCCGTCCAACCGAGGTCGCTGAGCGCGTAGCCGATCGGCATCCGAAACAGACCCTCAGCGGTGCGATGTGGGCAGGTGAGAAGGTAGAGCGCGAGGAAGCGGGCATCCTCCGACCAGCCCATCACCTTCTCATCACCCCAGAATGCGGGCGATACCCGCCAGTATGATCGACTCATGGACGCGGAGCGGTGATCGAAATGCGCACGTCCATCCCCTGCATGGCTTGGAGCCATTCCATCAGGTCGATGTCCCCGACGGTCAACGAATAGCAGATTCCACTGTGTTCATCCCACTCCCCCACCAGGGATCCGACTGTCAGCAATGAGAACTGGAAGGGTGGTAGCACTCCGATGTTTCTGGAGTCTGTGCCTGTGGTACGCTCATTCATGTCGATACCTCGCTAACTCGGGGGTTCGGCCACAGTCCCGGGTGTTCACGCACGCCGGGACTATCTTTCTCAGGGTAGCACCAGGGTCAGAAAGAGGGGCCATCCCCCTCCCCCCCTGTTTTCGCCGCCTGAAGCGCACACGCCTCCGGGTTC